>JAQUVY010000168.1 GCA_028693155.1 Eubacteriales bacterium | reverse complement strand
AAGAGGGATGCACCGCAAAGCCGAAGGGCATTTTGCCTGCCC
The DNA here is from genome assembly GCA_028693155.1 of Eubacteriales bacterium. GTDB lineage: Bacteria > Bacillota > Clostridia > Christensenellales > UMGS416 > STF2-111. The sequence continues at coordinate 2,853 of JAQUVY010000168.1, read as the reverse complement.
CTTTGTTTTCCCCCGTATAGCTGATCTCCAGGCCCAGCTTGCACAGGCTGTAATGGAGCTTGAAGACGCAGGCGAAGGGGAACATGTCGTACAGCCGGGTGCCGGGAAGAAAATCGGCGCGCAGCGTCAGGTGCGCCTCGTTTTCGTCGGCTCCCCAGCCGTCGGTCATCAGCGGCTCATCCAAAATGACGCCGTGCAGCACGCGGGGCGCGCCGTCTTTCACCATCTGGTAGTTGCGCCCCTCAAAGGTGTATTCTCCGTTTTTCAAACGGTTTGGCGAGGGAAACAGCACCGGCGTGCCAAACAGATCTTTCGGCAGGTCAAATCGGTAAGGGCTGCGCAGCTCGCGGCCGTCCAGCTTCCAGGAAAACCAGTTGCCCCCAAAGCTGGGGATCACCGACACCTCCTGGTGCCCGTGCGAAAGCGTTACCACCTCATATCCGTCTAAAACTTTCCACTCCACTTTGCCCATGGAAGAATCCTCCTTTTTTTTCGGTACAGACTATATTATAATACGGAGGAACGCCGATACGAAAGGGGTTTATTATGTTTACCGAAAAAGACGCCGCAATGATGGCGGAAAATCTGCTGTGCTACGTTCAAAAGAAAGGGTTTCTGGAAGAAGCCGACGTGCCTTACGCGCGCAACCATCTCTTTGCCGAGCTGGGGATCACCCAGCGGTACGATTTTGAAAACCCGGCCTGCCCGGAGACGCTTCCCCAGGCCATGGAGCCTTTGCTGACCTACGCTCTGGAAAAAGGGCTCATTGAAGAGGACACTGAGACCCAGCGCGACCTGTACGACACGCGCCTGATGGACGCTCTGGTGCCCCGCCCCTCTCAGTGCTGCGAAACGTTTTCCCGTTTGGCCGCCAAGGACATCCGCGCCGCCACCGACTGGTTCTACACCTTCTGTCAGGATGTGGGCTATATCCGCAGCGAGCGCATCGCCCGCAACATCGCCTGGACGCACGAGTGCCGCTATGGCAATCTGGAGATCACCATCAACCTGTCCAAGCCGGAAAAGGATCCCCGTGAGATTGCCAAGCTGAAGGCCGCCCCGGCCGCGGGCTATCCCAAGTGCCTGCTGTGCGCCGACAACGTGGGCTATGCCGGCCGCCTCAACCATCCTGCGCGGCAGACCCTGCGCGTGATCCCGCTCACCTTGCAGGGCGAGCGGTGGTACTTTCAGTACTCCCCCTATGTTTATTACGACCAGCACTGCATCGTGCTCAACGCCCGCCACATCCCCATGTGCATCAGCCGCGAGACCTTTGTCCGCCTGCTGGAATTTACCGATCAGTTCCCGCATTATTTTCTCGGCTCCAACGCCGACCTGCCCATCGTGGGCGGTTCCATCCTGAACCACGACCATTTCCAGGGCGGGCGTCATGAGCTGCCCATGGCCAAGGCCGGCATTCGCACGCGCCTCACCCTGCCGGGCTTTTCCGGGCAGGCCGGCATTGTGGATTGGCCCATGGCCGCTGTGCGCCTGCGCAGTGCCAACCCCGAAGAGCTGGTGGAGGCGGCGGATCGCATGCTCAAGGCCTGGCGGGATTACAGCGACGAAAGCGTTCAGATCCTTGCCAACAGCGAGGGGACCCCGCACAATACCATCACCCCCATCGCCCGGCGGCGCGGGCAGGATTATGAGCTGGATCTGGTGCTGCGCAACAACCGCACCACCCAGGAGCATCCTCTGGGCATCTTCCATCCCCACGCCGAGCTGCACCACATCAAAAAAGAGAACATCGGGCTCATCGAGGTGATGGGATTGTTCATTTTGCCGGCTCGCCTCAAGCGGGAGCTGGCCGATCTGGAGCGGTATCTGAGCGACGATTCTCTGCCGCTGGATGCCCTTTTCGCTCCCGACCACCCCTTGCAGGCCCATGCCCAATGGATCACTGGGCTGTGCGCCTCCCACGGGAGAGATCTGACGCCGGTTCAGGCGCACGAACTCATGGAGCGGCAAGTGGGCGAAATCTGTATGCAGGTGTTGGCGCACGCGGGCGTGTTTCAGGACAACGCCCAAGGCAATGAAGCCTTCCTGCGCTTTGTGCGCACTTTGGGGTATCAAACGGCATGACCGCTTCACCCCGGGCATAAAGATAACCCGGGGTGAAACAGCATGAAAGAGCTTTATCGAAGCGGAGAAACAGCCCTGTACGCGGCGGATGCGCAGCGTATTGGGCTTGTTTGTTATGAAAGCGACACCCGGGGCTGTCGCTTTACCTATAAAGACGGATGGGACAGGCTGGGTTCCCGCTTTTTTGTGCAAAGCGGTTCTCCAAGCTTTCGGTGCGCGCCTGCCAAGGCGCACCGGGAGCTTCTCACCGCCCCGCCCGGGCAGTGGGCCATGCTGTGGAGCGTCCTTTCGGGCAAGCCCAACGCCTACTGCCGGTTGATCGGGAGCACCGACGTTTTTGCCGCCCGGGAAGAATTGGAGCGCTGGCTGTCCCCCCGCGCGGCCGCTTCGCCCGCGCCGCCTCGGGAAGAACCCGCCGCGCCTCTTTTTGCCCAGCCCGAATGCGCGGTGTGCACCCATGCGCCGCTGCGCCTGGAATACCCGGCCTTCTCACGGCGGTTTCCGCTGCGCCTCCCCTCTCCCTTTGCGCGGCTTCCCGTACACGCCGTTCAGGCGGGGTCGCTCTGCCTCTTTGAGGGCGAAGGCGGCGCGTTTGGCGCGCAGCAAACGCTGTGGGGCTGCTCGGCGGTGCATCCCGCGCTGCGGCCTTCGGCGCTGCCGCTGTCGGCGCTGGGTCAGGACGGCATGGTGTACTGGTGCCAGCTCGAAGAAAACAATAATCCTGATGCATCTATTTAACATCCCATTCATGATTCCGTCATAAATACC
>JAQUVY010000065.1 GCA_028693155.1 Eubacteriales bacterium | reverse complement strand
CCACCCTGCAGGCCGTCAAAAAGTTTCAAAAGGCCATGAGCGTGACCAGCGACGGCGTAGCCGGTCCCACCACCTGGGCACTGCTGATGTTCACCCGCTCGCTGCGCCAGGGCTCCAGCGGTGAGGGCGTCAAAGAGCTGCAAACCATTTTGATCAAACAGGGCTTTCTCAGCGGCAGCGCCGACGGCAAGTTCGGCGCGGGAACCAAAAAGGCCGTAGCCGCCCTGCAAAAGGCCAGAGGCCTGACGGCTGACGGCGTGGCGGGCACCAAAACCTTTGCCAAGCTGTATGCCGGCAACAGCACCGGCTCCAGCAGCAACAAGGGCACCACCACGACCACCACACCGGCTTCCCTGAGCAAGGGGCAGCAGATCGTGGAATATGCCAAAACCTTTTTGGGCATCCCGTATGTGTACGCAAAGGCCGATCCCAGCGTGGGCTTTGACTGCTCGGGTCTGACGTGGTATGTGCTGAAGCATTTCGGCATCAACGCGCCCCGCAGCAGCACCGGCTATGCCACCGCGGGCACCTCCGTATCCTCCATGGCCGAGGCGCAGCCCGGAGACATCCTGTGCTTCCGCAACCCGGTGGGTCATGTGGCCATTTATGTGGGCAACGGCTTGTACCTCCACGCGCCCCAGACCGGCGAAGTGGTCAAAATCGAAAAATGCAACCGGACGCCCAGCTACATTCGGCGCTTTACCAACTAAATCAACTCCTCCTTGGCCTTGGCGGCGCTTCTGTGTGAATTTCGCACAGAAGCGCCGCCGTTTTTTGTTCGGCAGGCAATTGAAAAGCCAATAAAAACCATCTATACTGAAAAAAGCGGCGGCAACGCCGCAAAGCATTTCGGGAGGATAGCTTATGGAACCGACAACTCCGAAAAAGGTACCGTTTGGGCGCAAGCTGGCCTTCGCCGTGGGGGATGTGTTCGGCGGCGGTTCGTTCAACGTCATCAATTTCCTTTACCCGGGATTCCTGGCGCTGGTGGTGGGGCTGCCCGCGGCCTGGGCCGGCGCAGTCATGCTCATCGCGCGCATTTGGGACGCGGTGACCGACCCGCTGATGGGGATCTTGTCCGACGCCACCTCCAGCCGCATGGGCAAGCGAAGGATTTATATCCTCATTGCCGCGCCGCTGGCGCTGCTGGCCATGTTCCTGATGTTCTTTCCCTATTCGTTTGACAGTCTGTGGGCTCGATTTGCTGCGGTTACCCTGTCATACATTTTCTTTTGCACGGTCAGTACCATGGTCATGATCCCGTACTATTCTCTCTCCAGCGAGATGAGCGCGGATTATTCCCAGCGTGCCAGCGTAAACGCGCTGCGGCTGGGCTTCAGCATTTTTTCGTCCATCATCTGCGTGGCCGTGCCGGGCATGATCGTGGACGGGCTGAAAACGCCCGCCGATCCTCTGGGCAAGCAGGGATATATCGTGATGAGCCTGATCTTCGGCGCGCTGTTCGCCGTGTGCCTGCTGGTCACCGCGCTGGGTGCCAAGGCCGAGATCAACACGCCGCCCCAGCGGGGTCGCTTCAAGGTGAAAGAGTTTTTGCGGCCGCTCAAGCTGCGTCCCTTCCGGCAGTATTTGGGGATGCAGATGTGCCTGAGCTTTGCCATGTCCATCATGAGCAGCTTGTTTTTCCTGTATATCAACTTTTACATCATGCGCGATCAGTACGCCAGCACGGGCAGCGCGGGCATAGTGGGCTTGCTGGGCGCGGCCATCATGTTTTCCATGCAGATCGTCGCCCTGCCTCTTTACCTGAAGCTGATTGAGAAAACCAGCAAGACCGTAGCGTACCGTTGCGGCTCCCTGCTGTGGATCGCCACCGGCGTGGGGATGCTTTTCGTGCAGCCGGGGGTGCAGCCCTGGGTGATCTACATCATGGCCGCGCTGATGGGTTTGGGCATCAGCGGCCCGGGAATGGTGCCGCACACCATGTTTGGAGATGTGAACGACGCAGGCGAGGTGCTCTTCGGGCAACGTCTGGAGGGTTCGTTCAGCGGCCTGGCCAACTTCATCAACAAGGTGGCGCAGGCGGTGGGCATTGCCATCGTCTTTGCCGTGCTGGGCGCGGCGGGCTTTGTGGAGCAGGAGGTGGGTGCGGCGCAGATCCTCACCCAGCCGGACAGCGCCCAGCAGATGCTCAAGTGGGTGCTGTGCCTGGCGCCGTTCTTCTTCATGGGCATCGGTATGCTGGTGTCCCTGCGCTATAAGATCGACGCCAAGCGGCAAAAGCAGCTGGCGGTGATGATCGAAAAGCAAAAAGCCGAGGGCGGGGAGCCCACGCGCGCCGAGCGGGAAGCCCTCATCGAAGAGCTGTAAAAAAAGCCAAACGAAAACACCCTCGGGAAGGAGCAAGGCTCCGCTGCGAGGGTGCTTTTTTGTTGCGATAAAAAATGCGGCGGCCGTTACAGCGTCCGCTGTGCCAGCATGACCGAAGGCGCCGCCGTGCTGGAGGTTTCTTTTATTGGGACAAACCCGTTTATCAGCCAAAAATGCTCGGCCTGCGGGTTGCCGGTTACCCATGCCAGGCGAACCGCGGAAAAACCCGCCGCTTTCAGATACGCGCAGATGCCCTGCACGATCCGGCTGCCCACGCCCTTTTTCTGCACGGACGGATGGGTCATAAAAAAGCCGATGAACGCCACGCCCTTTTCGGGGTACCCGTCGATGAGATCCAGAACCGCGATCAGCGAACCGGCCTGATAAAACCCCACATAATATTTATCCGCCGGGTCGGTATGGGGCGGCAGCGCGGTCATGTCGTGCAGGATCCCCCGGGCGGATACCGGGGGCGGGCAGTGCTCGTAATAAAGGGGATTGCCGGCGCACAGGTCAAGGATGGCCTCCAGATCGTCGCTCGTCAAGGCGCGCACCTCATATTGGGCGGAAAGTGAAGCGATGGTAATGCTCATGTCTGCATTCCTCCTGTTTTGCGCGAGGCAGCCGTCACCCGGGAAAGGCCTGCTCCAACGCGTCGCGCAGGGTGTTCAGATTGGCTTCGAACCATTGCATCAAGCGCGTGGAAAAGACCGCCTGGTGCAGGTAGATGTGCCGGTTGGACGCGTCCGAATCCAGATACTGGCTGTAGTAATCGCATACGGCGATCTGGTAGTAAAACAGCTCGGGCATACCGATAATATCCGCGTGGGTCAGGGGAGCTTCCTGCAGATAGGCGCGCACGCAGGCGAGCAGGCGGGGGATGTCGATGTTGCCCTTTGCGCAGGCCGGGTCGGCGTATACATAGGAGCGCATAAGCTCCCAAACCAACGGGTGGCGGCAGGCGCTGGTCCAGTCGATCACGGCGTTGATGCGCCCATCGCCGCACAGCAGCTGGCTGATGAAATAATCTCCGTGGGTGTTGCCCCGGGTAAAGCAATCGATGTCCGGTGTGGAAAGAGGGAACCGTTCCATCAGCCCCATGCGCCAGCGCACATCCTGCGCGATGTCGCTCAGCTTCTGCGCCTCGGCTGTGCGCAGCGTCGCTTCGTAGGAGGCAAGGGCGCGTGCGGGCGTCATGTAGTTGAAAAAGCCCTCGCCGATGCCGTCGGGCAAAGTGGGGTAATCCAGCAGCGCCGTGTGAATGCGGCCCAGCATGGCGGCCGATGCATCCAGCAGCCACTCGGGCGCGGCGTTGAGGGCATAATTGACCCCTTCTTCAAAATGCTGCATATGCCAAATATCGCCCTGTTCGGTGCGCAGAACAAATTTCCCCGAGCGGGTGGGCACAAAGCGGGACACGGGCAGGCCTTTGGCGAGCATATGCTGGCAAAGAGCCGGCTCGGCATCGGGCAGGTTGATCTGCGAGGTGCTGGGATTTTTCAGCACAAAGCGTCCGTTGTCCGTGTCCAAAATGTAGGTGTTGGAGCCCGCGCCCACCGAGAGCTTGTGCTCCTTGCGCACGGTATAGCCATATTCTTTTAAAACCAGATCCGAGATGTTCACAAAGTCAGCCCTTTCTTTGGCAGGTGGGGCAGTAGTAGACCGCGCCTCCCAGATAAGCGGCTTTTTCCAGCGCGGTGCCGCAGCGGGGACAGGGTGTTCCCAGCGTGTTTTTGCTCAGCACCGTGCGGTATCCGCCGGCTTTGCCATATAGATCCTTTTCTGTGTCCCTTCCGCCCAGGTCGGCCATGCGCGCCAAAGTGTCCTTTACACAGCGGAAAAGACCGGCGTATTCTTCTTGGGTGACGCCGCCCATGCGCAGGCGGGGGTGCAGGCCGGCGAAGAAAAGAATGTCCTGCAAAACGCCGTTGCCCAGCCCGGGAATGCGCTGGTTTGTGGCCAAAAAGGCCTTGGCGGAGAGGGCATCGCTGCCCGCGCGCAGGGATAAAAAATATGCTTCGTCGAAGGCCGCGCTCAGCGGATCGGGCGCGGCGGCTGCCGCTTGGTAATAAGCGTTGCCGTTTGTGCCCGGCTCGCACCAGAGCAGCCCGCCGTACATCTGCACCGAGCAGGTGAGGGCAAAGCCGTCGCCAAAGAGCACCAGCAGCTGCCGCTTGGCGGGAAGCGCCTCGCCGGGCTGCCAAAGGCGGGGGGAGGCGCCGTCGCTGAGCACCAGCGATCCCCGGTCGGTCAGAATTTCCAGATGTCCGCCCACGGCCTGCGCGCCCGTCAGGCAGGCACCGCTCATGCGCGCCCCGTAGGCCGCCGGGTCGCCGGTGTACCAGGCAAAGCGATGGGGAGATTCATTGGCCGCGGCGGCGGCAATGACTTTTCCGGCAAGGGCGGCGCGAATTTGCAGCGCCAGGGAATGCGCCTCGGGAAGCTCCAGCATAACGGTATCTCCTGTGAATTACATCCACTTGGCTTTGGAGAAGGCCAGCGGCCACAGCCCCATGCCGGCGAAACCCACCAGCGCGTAGCGCAGGCCGTCAAACCACAGGTTCTTGGGGAAAATGACCTTGAGCACGGTGCGCAGGGTGATGAGCACGGCCATGCCCAGCACCACGCGCAGCACCTTGCGCCAGGGCGTACCCTGGGTGGAAAAGTGCACCACGCGGTCGTCCAGCAGCATACCCAGCAGCGCACCCACGCCCACACCCACGGTCTTGACCGTATCCGAGGAGAACTCCAGAACCAGCGACAGCGCCGTCAGCGCGACCAGCACACCGAACAGCCACAGCCGCTTTTCGGGGAATTTCCGCAGCAGCAGCCCCACGCCCAGCGCGCACACAATGCCCAGCGCCGCGCCCACAATGGTATCGGTGGCGTAGTGTACGCCCAGGTAAATGCGCGAACACATCACAGCGACGATGGTGAGACCGCCCAAAAGATACAGCCATCTTTTTTTGAAGTGCACCATAAAGCTGGTTATGATGGCGCTCACCGCCTGAGAATGGCCGCTGGGGAAGGAGAAGCTGTTGCCCAGCCCCACGGTGTTTACCAGCAGATTGTCCACCTGCACATAGCGCAGGGAGGAGGCGTAAACGGACTGAAACGGGCGCGGACGGCGCACCATGTCCTTGAGCAGGCCGTTGCTGCCCACCGCCGCATACAGCGAAAAAATCAGATATTCCCCCAGACGCTTATCCAGCGCCCAGTACAGGGAGCAGATGACGGCGAACAGCAGCGTTTCTTCGCCCAAAAAGGAAAAGGAGGCAAACAGCCAGTCGGCAGCGCTGCCTCCCCACTGATAGATGGATTGCACCGCATGGGAAATCGCTAAATCAAAATTCATAAGCATCCTCGGCAAAATAAAAATAATAACGAGAATATCATAACGAAATATGCGAAAAAATGCAAATCAAACGGGGAGCAGCGGTGCTCCCCGCGCCAAAAAAACAGCCCCGCACAGATTTTGCGGAGCCGCTTTTGGTGCATGACCGGATCAAACCTTGATCTTCGTCCATTTGCCCGAGTAAAACCGGGGCAGGGAAGCGCTGATGCGCAGAAACTGGTCGATGAGCACGCCGATCCACGCGCCCAGCAGCCCCAGCCCCGCGGGATAGCACAGCAGGTAGGACAGACCGGGGCGCACGATCATGATGCTGATCATGGAGATGATGGCCACATAGCGCGTGTCGCCCGCGCCGCGCAGGCAGCCGGTCATCACCACGTTGGAGATCTGGGCATAGGAGATGACGGCGGTGAGGTAGAGCAGGGGCACACCGGCGGCTATGATGCCGGCATCGGAGGTGAACAAGGACATAAGCGGCCGCGCCAGCGTGAAAAACACGACGCTCAAAAACGCTGAGATCAAAAGGGCGATGCGCTGCCCCACCTTGCCGTAGATCATGGCCAGATCGGGGCGCTTGGCACCCAGATTCTGCCCCACCAGCGCCGAGCAGGCCACGGCCAGGCCGTCGCCGAAGGTGAAGGACAGGCTTAAAATATTCATGCAGATCTGATGGGTGGCAAAGGCGATGGTGCCCAAGCCGGCCACGATCTTTGCGTAGGCAAAAAAGCCGATGCGCATGAACAGCTGCTCCACCAGAGCGCTGGAGGAAATGTTGAAAATGCTTTTCAGCGCCGCGGGCTGAAAGCGCCAACTGCCGCGGGCGCGGATATCCAAAAAGCTGTCGCGGTGGAACAGCGAGAACAGCGCCATGGCGAAGCTCACCGCGGTGCCAAGCACGGTGGCGATGGCCGCACCGGCCACGCCCAGCTTGGGGAAGCCCAGGTGACCGTTGATGAGCAGGTAGTTAAAAACCACATTGACCACGTTGGCGGCAATATTGGTGCGCATGGCGATGCGGGTGTTGCCCGCGCCGCGCTGGGCGGCGTTGATGGTCAGCGAAAGCCCGTTGAAGATCATGCCTGCCATAAGAATTTTAAAGTAAATGACGGCATCGGCGATGATGTCCGCGCCTGCGCCGGCAAACACCAGCAGCGGACGGGCAAACGCGAAGGCCAGCATACCGAAAACGATGGAAAGCGACGCGCACAAAATAAGGCACTGCCGCAGCACCTGGTTGGCGTCGCGGCGGTTGTCCTCGCCCTTGCGCCGGGCAATGACGGCGGTGACGCCCACGTTCAGCGACATGATGATGGACAGCACAATGAGGCGGGGCTGATTGGTGATGCCCACGGCGGCGATGGCACCCGGCCCAAGGGAGCTGACCATGACCGTATCCACCAGCCCCACGATGCCCACCAACACCGATTCAATGGTGGAAGGCCAGGCCATTTCATAGGCGGTGCGATAGATCTCCTTGGTTGAGGGCAGCTCGCCTTGCACCTTATCGGGCTTGATCATGCGGGCGGGAATAAAAAAATTTCGGATGCTTTGCAGAATATTCACAATAAGCTCCTTTGCACATACAAACAGCGATTATTATAACTCTAACAAACGGGGGATGCAAGACGGGCGGCCGCCGGGCCGCCGGTGTAAAAAATCTTCATACTTTCTTCATCAATCCCCGTGTGTTTCGGGTTATAATGGTTTTATTATCAGCAAAGGAGAGCAGGGGGATGGCGGAAAAATTGCGGGTCCTGGTGGTGGATGACGACGAAAACATCAATAAGCTTATTTCTTTATATGCGGAAAAAGAGGGTTATCAGGCCATCAGCGTGTTTGACGGCTCCGAGGCGGCCAAGCTGGTGCATACCCAGCACTACGACCTGATCGTGCTGGATATTATGCTGCCCGGCCTTTCAGGCTGGGATGTATGCCGGGAGATCCGCAAGAAGGACAACACGCCCATCATCATGCTCACGGCCAAGGGCGAGACCTTCGACAAGGTGCTGGGGCTGGAGCTGGGGGCGGACGATTATATGGTGAAGCCCTTCGAGCCCCAGGAGCTGGTGGCGCGGATGCGCGCCATTTTGCGCAGGTCGCAGCCCGCCGAGGAGGAGAGTACCGATGTGCTGCGCTTCGATGAGCTGATCATCAACCATGTGGACTATACGGTGCGCTATCGCGGGCAGAGCATGGAGCTGCCGCCCAAGGAGATGGAGCTGCTGTATTTTCTGGCGGCGCGCCCCAACAAGGTCTTTACCCGCGAGCAGCTGCTGGAGCAGGTGTGGGGATTCGATTATTTCGGGGATTCCCGCACGGTGGATGTGCACATTAAGCGCCTGCGCGAGAAGCTCGGCGACACCGACGGCCTGAACTGGCAAATTAAAACGGTGTGGGGCGTAGGCTATAAATTCGAGGTGCGTTGAAGATGTTTCGTTCGCTGTTTCTGCGCCTGCTCACCGTTTATCTGGCGGTGGTGTTGGCGCTGCTGGCGTCGCTGACGCTGATCTTTGCCAGCATTTATCAAAGCGAATATTATGCCGACCGGGTGGAAGCCCTGACCAGCCAGGCGCAGGAGCTGGCCGCGCTGAGCGCCACCTCCATGCGCAGCTTTGCCCCGGCCTCCAACAACATGCTGGCTCAGGCTTATTATTATGCTGCCTCGCGTTATGACGCCGTGGTTTGGCTGGTGGATAAGACCGGCGTCATCACCGCTGTGCGCGTGGACGACCAGAACAAACCGCAGAGCGGCGCTTTGGAAAAAACGCAGGAGGATACTGCCCAGGACGGCACAGCGGCGCAGGAGGAAAAGCCCGGGGCGGGCACTGCGTCCGGGGACAGAAGCGACCCCAGCATGACCGCGCAGGAGTTTGAACAGTATTTTTCCAAAGTGGTGCAGGGAGAGACGGTGACCGAGCGCGGCGTGTTTGGCGGCCGCTTTTCCCGGGAGGTACTTACGGTAGGCGTGCCGGTGCAGTATGGCGACGGTGTGGTGGGTGCCATTTTTCTGCACTCCCGGCTGGAGACGGTGCAAAGCGAGCTGCTGGGCATTTACCGGCGCTTCGGCGTGGCGGCGCTGGCGCTGGTGATCGTGGGCGCGGCGCTGGTGTTTTGGGTGTCCCGGCTGGTCACCAAGCCGCTGACCCAGATGAACCGGGCGGTGGACGAGCTGGCAAAGGGAAACTTTGACAAGCGGGTAGAGGCGCGGGGACACGACGAGGTGGGGCAGCTGGCGCAAAGCTTCAACACCATGGCCGAGGAGCTGCAGCGGCAGGAAGAGCTGCGCCGGGGCTTTGTGGCCAATGTGTCCCATGAGCTGCGCTCCCCCATGACCAGCGTGCAGGGCTTTGCCCAGGGAATGCTGGACGGCACCATCCCCGAGGCGGAGCACCCCAAATATCTGGACGTGATCGTTTCCGAGACCCGCCGCCTCAACAAGCTCATCCGTGAGCTGCTGGATCTGGCGCAGATCGAGTCGGGCAAGTTCCCGCTCAACAAGCAGGTCTTTGACATCAACGAGAGCCTGCGCCGGGCGCTCATTCGCTTTGAGGCGCGCATCGACGCCAAAAATGCCGATGTGGACGTGGACTTTAACCAGGACAAGGCCATGGTGCTGGCCGATCAGGACCGCATCGACCAGGTCATCACCAATCTGATCGACAACGCCGTCAAATTTTTGCCCGAGAAGGGCGGCTGCCTGTCCATCTGGACGCACACCGCCGACGACAAGATCCTCGTGGGCATCAAGGACAACGGCGTGGGAATCCCCGAGGAGGATCAGGAATATATCTGGGAGCGGTTTTATAAGGTGGATAAATCGCATACCGGGAAAAAAGGCACCGGCCTCGGGCTGTCCATCGTGAAGCGTATTTTGGATCAACACGGCGAACGCATCACGCTGCAAAGCCGCCCCGGTGCAGGCTGCGCCTTTGTTTTCAGCCTCACCCCGGCAAAAGACTAGGCGGGCTTGGGCTCGTGTGATTTGGCGCAACCATAACAATTCCATAATGAAGTGTTCAAATATAAGTCACAAACTTCGGTTATACTATAAGCGTAAAAAAGAAATCGAAGGAGTTGACTTATCAATGTCGGATTATCGTTCTTACGAGCAAAAGCCCAAGGGCAACAATTTGGCATGGCTGTGGGCTACGTTGATCCTGATCGCTTTCATCGGCGGGATCATTGCTGCGCAGTTTATCTTTGGTGGGTGGAGCCAAAAAACCAATGCGCTGCAAACGCCTACCGCGACCCCGGCGGCGACCGCCGCACCCCAGGCGACGAAAGTGCCGTCGGCGACAAAAGCCCCTGCGGGCAGCATATCCTCAGACAACAGCGATTTTGTGATGGACGGCAGCACGGCGTCGGACGCCTTTGCCAACGCGGCGGACTTTTCCGACGTGATCTCCACCGTATCGCCTACGGTGGTGGGCGTGAGCAACCGCGTGGCCAGCAATGGCCTGGGTTATAACAACAGCACCACCTTATCCGGCGATACCGAGCAGGGCTACGGCTCGGGTGTCATCATTTCGTCCAACGGCTATATCGTGACCAACAATCACGTCATCGAGGGCGCGGACAGCGTAACGGTCATTTTGCAGGGCGGCGAAGAGGTGGAGGCCAAGGTGGTAGGCGCGGACAGCCTCAGCGACCTGGCGGTTTTAAAGATCGACCGCACCGGATTGACCGCCGTCACCATCGGGGATAGCAGCACCGTGAAGGTGGGTCAGTGGGCCATCGCCATCGGCAACCCGCTGGGTCAGCGTTATGCGGACACCACCACCTTCGGCATCGTCAGCGGCGTGGATCGCGAGGTCGTCAGCGACGGCTATACCCGCTATATGATCCAGACCGACGCGGCCATCAACCCCGGCAACAGCGGCGGCGCACTGGTCAACGCCAAGGGTGAGCTGATCGGCATCAACACGCTCAAGAGCCAGTATGTGGACAGCTCCAACGGCTATGGCTATACGCTGGAAATGGCCGAAGGCATCGGCTTGGCCATTCGCTCCAACGACATGGTTCCCATCGTGCAGGAGATCATTCAAAAGGGCTATGTGGATCGTCCCATTCTGGGCATCTCGGGCATCCGTGAGGTGGACGTTTATACCGCCCGCGCCAACAACGTGCCCACCGGCGTGATGATCCGTCAGGTCACCAGCGGCGGCCCGGCTGAAAAAGCCGGCCTGAAGGGCAACGATATCATCACCGCCATCGACGGCACGGAGATCAGCACCTACGATGAGCTGCGCGGCATCATCAACTCTCACAACATCGGCGACGTCATTTCGGTGACGGTATACCGTTACGACGAGAGCAAGAGCTATGATTTCCAGGTGACGCTGGTATCGACCACTGACATGCAGACCGCAGGCGGCAACCAATAATTTGCCGCCAACCCATCCGGCATGATAGGGCGGCCGCCTCAAAGTGAGGCGGCCGCCTTTTTTCTCTGGCGCGCGGGCGCAAGGCAGTGTACAATAATGCTATAAAAAATCATCAACGAATAAGGAGCGCTCTATGGATCAGAAAATGGAAAACTATGCCGCGCTGATCGTGCGGGAGGGTGTGAATGTGCAGCCCGGGCAGACGATGGTGGTCAACGCGCCGGTGCAGTGCGCCGCGTTTGCGCAGGCGCTGGCTCGCCAGGCGTATGCCGCCGGTGCCGCCGAGGCGGTCATCTTTTGGAGCGATGAGATCTGCCGCAAAATCGAGCTGATGAACGCCGGTGAGGACGTGCTGACCGACGTGCCCCAGTGGATGGTGGATCGGAATATGCACTATGTGAAGAAGGGCGCGTGCTTTGTCAGCATTTCGGCCAGCGACCCCGAGCTGATGAAGGACGTGGACCCCAAAAGAATGGATGCGGCGGTCAACGCCCTGCGCAGGGCGCAGATGGAGTACCGCACCTATTTGATGACCAACCAGGGGCGCTGGTGTGTCACCGCCATGCCCACCGCGGGCTGGGCGAAGAAGGTATTCCCCGGGCTGGAGGAGGCCGCCGCTATGGACAAGCTCTGGCAGGCCATCCTCAAGGTCAGCCGCGCCGACGCAGACGATCCGGTGCGTGCCTGGCAGGCACACACCCAGAGCATGAAGACGCGCATCGAAAAGCTCAACGCGCTGCGCTTTGACGCGCTGCGCTTCACCTCCGCCAACGGCACAGACCTGACCGTAGGGCTGGCGGATGACCATATCTGGGGCGGCGGCAGTGAGGAAGACGCCCACGGCGTGCCGTTCTCGGCCAACATCCCCAGCGAGGAGATCTTCACCGCGCCTCACGCCCACCGCGTGGACGGCAAGGTGGCAAGCACCAAGCCGCTCAACCACAACGGCGTGCTCATTGAAAACTTCACCCTTACCTTCAAGGACGGCAAGGTGACGGACTTCACCGCCGAGCAGGGCTATGACACCCTGAAGTACCTGCTGGATACGGACGAGGGCGCCCGGCACATCGGCGAAGTGGCGCTGGTCCCCTACGATTCCCCCATCAACCAGACGGGCATCCTGTTTTACAACACGCTCTTTGACGAGAACGCCTCCTGCCACTTGGCGCTGGGCGATGCCTATGCCACCTGCATTGCCGGGGAGGACCGCTCGGACGCCGCGCTGCAGGCTAAGGGCATGAACAAGTCGCTGATCCACGTGGACTTTATGGTGGGCGGCGCCGATACGCGCATTGTGGGCGTAAAGGGCGCGCAGGAAACGCCGGTGTTCGAGAACGGCACCTGGGTGCTGTAAAAAAGAAGTTGTCAATCCCAAAAGCCTGCGCTATAATATACTGTAAACATGCGATGACGAAGCATAAGTACCTGAGGACAGACGCTTTTTTTAGAGAGCTCGCGCCGCCGGCTGCAAGCGCGTGTAAAGCACCTTTCAGGGAAATTTCACTTCCGAGCAGTCCCGCTGAACCTTTGAAAGTAGGCGGGGCCGGAGCCGCACCGTTATCAGGGCGGGCATAAGGCCGGGGCGCGTGCGCGTTTCGGTGAATTTGGGTGGTACCGCGATCCTTCGCCCCATGGTTGGGGCGAAGGATCTTTTTTATTTGTCAATCAGAACCATTGGGAAAGGAACGAGGATGACCATGACAGACCAACTCAAACGCATCTACGCCGACGCCGCCGAGGCGCTGGAAAAAGCCAAGGATTCTCAGGAAGTGGAATCGCTGAAGCAGAAGGTGCTGGGCAAAAAGGGTGAGCTGACCCAGATTCTGCGGGGAATGGGCGCGCTGAGCGCCGAGGAGCGCCCCAAGATCGGGCAAAAGGTGAACGAATATCGCGATATGCTGGATCAGGCAATCGCCCAGCGGCAGGGACAGCTGGAGGAGCAGGCCAAGCTGCGCCGCCTGGAGGCCGAGCGGGTGGACGTGACCATGCCCGCCCAAAAGCCCCTGACCGGACACCTGCACCCCATTTCGCAGGTGCGCGAGGAGCTGGAGAACATTTTCATCGGCATGGGCTTTGAGGTGGCCGAGGGACCGGAGGTGGAGTGGGATCACTACAACTTCGAGCTGCTGAACCTGCCCAAAAACCATCCCGCCCGCGACATGCAGGATTCGTTCTATATCAACGATAACATTCTGCTGCGCACCCACACCTCCCCGGTGCAGGCGCGCATTATGACCACCCGCAAGCCGCCCATCCGCATCGTGTGCCCGGGCCGGGTGTATCGCGCGGACGAAGTGGACGCCACCCATTCCCCGGTGTTTC
>JAQUVY010000064.1 GCA_028693155.1 Eubacteriales bacterium | reverse complement strand
ACTGGCAGGCGGCGTAGCCATTCCTTTTTTTGGGGAAATCCGGCGTTGATCAAGAAACGGGAATGAGCATGGCCAGTGTGCAGCCGACGATCAGAATAAGACCCAGCAAAGCCTTTCCTGAAAGCTTTTCCTTAAAAAACAGATAGGAAAACCCGACTGTTACTACAATGCTCAGCTTATCAATGGGCACCACCACGCTGGCCAGGCCGTCTTGTAACGCTCTATAATAGCACAGCCAGGAGGCGCCGGTGGCTACGCCGGACAGGCAGATAAACCCCAGCTCGCGTCCGGATATTTTCCGCACGGTATGCTGCTTTTTTGTGACAAACACCACGACCCATGCCATGATGAGCACCACGGCGGTGCGAATTGCCGTGCCCAGGTTGGACTCTACGCCGCTGATGCCGACCTTGCCCAAAATGGATGTAAGACTAGCAAAAACGCAGGACAGCAGCGCATACACCAGCCATGCCCTTCCCTGCTGCTTTTGCAGGGCTGCACTTTTCTTCTTTTGGATCATGAGATAGGTGCCAGCAGCGATCAGCACGATGGAGATGCCCTTGAGCCAATTGATCTCTTCTCCAAGAAAGATCACAGCCAATAAAATGGTTAGCACCGTACTCGATTTGTCGATGGGAACTACCTTGTTGATATCCCCCAGTTGCAGAGCCTTAAAATAGCACAGCCAGGAGGCGCCGGTGGCCAGGCCGGAGAGAATAAGAAACAGCCACGTTTTTCCGCTCAGCGTGGTGATCGTGGGTGCCGACCGCACGATTCCCACCATCAGCCAGGAAAAAAGCAGCACAACCGCCGTGCGGATGGCCGTGGCCACGTTGGAATCGGTCTCTTTAATGCCGCATTTTGCGAAGATGGAAGTCAATCCCGCGAAAAGCGCCGAAGCAAAGGCAAATAATATCCACATTTTCATTCCCTCACTTTCTTGGCGGCAAAAGCCATAACGTCCGGAAAGCCCGCCCGGCTCTGCATTTTTGCTTTTTGATAAAGCAGCTCCAGCGTTTCGGAAAAATGTTTTCGCTCGTCCTCGGGCAATCCCTCCAAAAGCCATTCGTAAAAGGCCGCCTCCAGCGCGGCCTTTGAACTTTTCAGCGCCTGCGCCTTCTCTGTGGCGTACAGCAAACGGCTGCGATGATCCGCGGGATTTTGCTGTCGCCGCAAGTAGCCCTTTTCCTCCAAATTGGCCGCCCGCCGCGCTGCCGCTCCCTTATCAATTTTGAGTGCATCCCGCACGCCAGCCTGGGTGATACCGGGGCAATGCCTGACCAGATGGATAAAGTCAAGCTCTGCCGTGCCGATATCGTCCTGCTTTAAGCTTTTCAAGGTAAAACGCCCGACTTCTCGGGCTATTTTGGTGATGTGCCGCTGGGTCTGATCCATACGAAAACCTCCTGGCAAAAAAGGTGTACCTACATCTTTTTTCATTTTATTTCTCTTTTTTGTTTTTGGCAATCCCGCTCTTAAAAAATACTTGCCGGCGCTTCTCTGCCGGCAGCTTCCGCGGCAAAATGCACAGGTAACCCAATTAACCATTGACAGCTATTGATAAAAAAACTATAATAAGTAGCGTGCTACGTATTTAGGAGGTGCAGGGTCTCTATGAAAGAACTATTTGCCTTGGAAGGCATGGCGGGGCATCGCCCCGATGTAGGCTTTCTGCTGAAGGTCATCCACGACAATGTTCGCGCCGATGCCGACGCCAATCTGCGCAAGCATGACCTGACCCTGTCTCAGATGCGCGTATTGACCTATTTGGCGCACCGGAAGCACGAACCGGTTGCCCAAAAAGACATGGAGGAAACCTTTCACGTCTCCCGCCCTACCATGGTCGGGATCCTGCACCGTCTGGAAAGCAAAGGCTTCATTGAATACAACGTGAATCCCACCGACCGACGCCAGCGAAATGTCAGGATCACACGCTGCGGTTGGGAGATTTCTCAAGCACTCCGCGAGCATCCACGGAAAATTGAGGAGCGCCTGCTAAAAGGCATGTCCGAAGAGGAAATGCAGACGCTCACTGCGCTGTTGATTCGCGTATACGACAATCTGCAGCAAACAAGCGATGCTTAATGACTGATTTTATTTTATACGGAGGTATTTGTGCATGATCAAAAAACTGATGCGCTCCATTCGCCAGTATAAAAAAGACACCTGGCTGGCACCGGCATTTGTGAGCGTAGAAGTTGTCATGGAGATCGTCATTCCCCTCTTCATGGCCAACCTAATCGACTACGGCATTGACGCCGGGAACATGGTCTACATTTACAAAATGGGGGCTGCGCTGCTCCTCTCGTCCATCATTTCGCTGCTTTTCGGCGTATTGGCCGGCAAAAAAGCGGCCTCGGCCTCGGCGGGCTTCGCGCGCAATTTACGCCACGATATGTACTACAACGTGCAAAACTTCTCCTTTTCCAACATCGATAAGTTTTCCACCGGCAGCATCGTCACGCGGCTTACCACCGACGTGACCAACCTGCAGAATGCTTTTCAAATGATCATCCGCATGGCGGTGCGCGCTCCGCTGATGCTGATCTTCGGTCTGGTCGCCGCCTTTGGCATCAACGCCAGGCTGTCCCTCATCTTTTTGGCCATCATTCCGGTTTTGGGCGGCGGGCTATACCTCATCAGTCGGCGCGTACATCCCATTTTCGGCCGGATCTTCCGCACATATGACAAGCTGAACAACACCGTCAGCGAAAACCTGCACGGCATTCGTGTGGTTAAGTCTTTCGTGCGGGAAAAATTTGAAGAAGAAAAATTCCAGGAAATTTCCTCGACGATATACCGAGATTTTTCCAAGGCAGAAAAGCTGCTGGCCTTTAATATGCCCCTGATGCAGGCCAGCATGTACGCCTGTATGCTGCTCATCTCCTGGTTTGGCGCCCGTATCATCGTATCCTGCGGGGGCAACGCCGCGCTGGGCTTAAGCACCGGCCAGCTCATGAGCCTGATGACATACGCCATGCAGATTCTGGGCAGTCTCATGATGATCTCCATGGCGCTGGTGATGATCACCATTTCGCGCGCTTCGGGCGAGCGCATTGTGGAGATTCTGGAAGAAAAAAGCGACCTGCGCAACGGTGAAAACCCGGTTATGAGCGTACCCAACGGCGAAATCGATTTTGAAAATGTAGACTTTCGCTATGCCAAAACAGCGGACAAGCTCACGCTGGCGCACATCGACCTGCACATCGCCTCAGGCGAGACCGTCGGCATTCTGGGCGGCACCGGTTCGGCAAAGTCCAGTCTTGTGCAGCTCATCCCCCGGCTGTACGACGTAGCCGACGGCAAGGTGATCGTAGGCGGCACCGACGTGCGCAGCTACGATTTGGAGACGCTGCGCAACGCCGTTGCCATGGTGCTGCAAAAGAACGAGCTGTTCTCCGGCACCATCAAGGAAAATCTGCGCTGGGGAAACGAGCAGGCCACCGAAGAAGAACTGGTTCATGCCTGCCGTCTGGCGCAGGCCGATGATTTTATTCAAACTTTCCCCGATGGATACAACACGCACATCGAGCAGGGCGGCAGCAACGTTTCCGGCGGGCAAAAGCAGCGGCTGTGCATTGCGCGCGCGCTGCTCAAGAAGCCGCGTATTCTGATTCTGGATGACTCGACCAGCGCGGTGGATACCAAAACGGACGCGCGCATCCGCAAGGCTCTGCGCGAAGAGATCCCCGACACCACCAAGATCATCATCGCGCAGCGTGTCTCTTCCGTTATGGATGCCGATCAAATTATCGTAATGGATGACGGCCGCATTGCGGCGCAGGGAACGCATGAAGAGCTGTTGGAAAGCAGCCCCATTTATCGGGAAGTGTATGAATCTCAGATGAAAGGAGGCCTTGGAGATGAATAGACCCATGGGCCGAGGACCCCGAATGGCGGGGCCGGTGAAAATAAAAGGCGCCATCAACGGAAAAACGGTGAAGCGTCTGCTCTCCTATATGAAAAATTACCGTCTTACCTTTACGTTCGTTTTGATTTGCATCCTCATCTCCGCCGCCACGGGCGTGCTGTCCTCTTTGTTCCTGCAAACGTTGATCGATGACTACATCTCTCCCCTTTTGCTGGCCGCAGTGCCGAATTACGCCGGCCTGCTGCGATTTGTATTCCTTATGGCATCCATCTATCTGCTGGGTGTGCTTACGGGGCTGTTCTACAATCGCGCCATGGTGGGCATCGCGCAGGGTGTGTTAAAAAAGATCCGCGACGAGATGTTTACGCACATGCAGACGCTCCCCATTAAATACTTTGACACCCATACCCATGGCGATGTCATGAGCTACTACACCAACGACACGGACACGTTGCGGCAAATGATCGCACAGAGCATTCCGCAGATTATGGCTTCCATTGTGTCCATCGTTTCCGTGTTTTTTGCCATGCTGTACCTCAGCGTATGGCTGACGCTGTTCGTGGTCGTCTTCCTGGTCATCATCATGCAGGTCGTAAAAAGCGTGACGGGCAAAAGCGGGCGCTACTTCGTGCTACAGCAGGAATCCATCGGCGACGTAAACGGCTACGTAGAAGAAATGGTCAACGGCCAGAGGGTCATCAAGGTGTTCTGCCACGAGAAAAAAGCCAAGGAAATCTTCGATGAAAAGAACGACCAGCTGTGCGCGCACGCTACCGCCGCCAATGGCTATGCCAATGTGATGGGTCCCATCATGAACAACCTGGGCTATGTGCTTTATGTACTGCTGGCTGTGGTGGGCGGTGCCATGGCGCTTTCCGGCGTGACCAACTTCGGGCTGGAAGGCAAGGGCGTGGTGACCCTGGGCATGATCGCTTCCTTTTTGCAGCTGTCGCGCAGCTTTATCAACCCCATCGGGCAGGTGTCGCAGCAGTTCAATTCCATCGTCATGGCGCTGGCTGGCGCTGAGCGCATTTTCCGGCTGATGGACGAACCCAGCGAGGTGGACGGCGGCTATGTAATGTTGGTAAACGTGCGGCACAACGCGGACGGCCAACTGGAAGAAAGCAGTACGCGTACCGGAATGTGGGCATGGAAGCATCCGCATGGCGACGGAAACGTAACCTATACGGAGCTTGCCGGCGATGTGCAGCTTAACGAAGTGGACTTTTTCTATGAGGAAGGAAAACCCGTGCTGCACGATGTATCGGTTTATGCGCAGCCCGGGCAAAAGGTGGCTTTTGTGGGCGCGACCGGCGCCGGAAAAACCACCATCACCAACCTGATCAACCGCTTTTACGACATTGCCGATGGAAAGATCCGTTACGATGGCATCAACATCAACAAAATCTGCAAACCTGACTTGCGCCGAAGCCTGGGTGTGGTGCTTCAGGATGTAAACTTGTTTACCGGAACGGTCATGGAGAACATTCGCTACGGCAAGCTGGATGCCACCGATGAAGAATGCATCACCGCGGCCAAGTTAGCCAACGCCGATGGTTTTATCCGCATGCTGCCGGAAGGCTACAACACCATCCTTTCCGGCGACGGAAGCGGGCTTTCTCAAGGCCAGCGCCAGTTGATCTCCATTGCGCGCGCCGCCGTGGCGGATCCGCCGGTCATGATACTGGACGAAGCGACCTCCTCCATTGATACCCGCACCGAAGCCATCGTGCAGCGCGGCATGGATCGTCTCATGGAAGGGCGGACGGTCTTTGTCATCGCCCATCGCCTCTCCACCGTGCAGAACTCCGACGTGATCATGGTGCTGGATCAGGGGCGCATCATTGAGCGGGGCACTCACCAGAGCCTGATCGCGCAAAAGGGCAAGTATTATCAGCTCTACACCGGCGCGTTTGAACTGGAATAAACGCATCCAAGCAAAGCGGGGTCCGCACAACGCGGATCCCGCTTTTTCTTTATTGTTGAGGAAAGGGCTCTTGGGAGGGTGCAAAAAAATATTGGGCGGTGCCGTCTGAAAAGGTTTGCCGCCGCACGCGCACGCCAAATGTCTCCTCCAGCACACCTGAGGAAAAAATTTTTTCGGGTGATCCCACTGCCCGCAGGGTGCCTTGTGCCATCACCGCAATTGTGTCCGAGCACGTCAATGCCATATTGACATCGTGCAGCACCATCACCACGGTCTTACCCTGCTCTTTCATGCGCTGCGCCAGCTTCATGATCTCCAGCTGATGCCGAATGTCCAAATAGGTGGTGGGCTCATCCAGAAAGACCACGTCCGTATCCTGGGCGACCAGCATGGCCAGATAAGCCTTTTGCCGCTCGCCGCCCGAAAGCTCATCCATTCGCCGATCCGCCAAAGCCTGAATGCCCACCCATTCCATCGCCTCCTGCGCGAGTTGGTGATCCCCCTGGGTGTATTTCCTCGGATAACCCATATAAGGGAACCGCCCATGCAGCACCAACGTCTCCACCGTCATAGCGGGCAGCGGCCTGCTCTGGGGCAAGTAGGCCACTCTTCGGGCGCGCTCCTCCCGGGGTACGCGGTGCAGGGGACGCTCGTCCAAAAGAACGTCGCCTTGCAGCGGTCTTTGCAAACCCGCGCAGATGCGCAGGAGCGTGCTTTTGCCGCAGCCGTTTGGGCCCACCAGCGATGTAATGCTTCCCGGCTGAAAAGTCAGGTTCACATCATGCACCACCGCACACCCGCCATAACCGCCTGAAAGATGCTGTACTTCTATCATACCCGCCTCCGCTGACGCATGAGGATCCAAAGGAAAAAGGGACCGCCCAGGAACGAAAGCACAATGCCCACCGGAAGCTCATAGGGCGCGAAAAGCACCCGTGCCAGCCCATCGCACAACGTGACCAAACCTGCGCCTAGCAGCAGGGAAACCACCGCCTGCCGACGGCTGCCCGTCCCCGCAAAGCGCCGTGCCATATGTGGCACGATCAGCCCCACAAAGCCGATAAGCCCGGCAAAGCTGACCGCAGCCCCCGCCAGCGCCGCAGCGGCGGCAAGCAGCGCAAAGCGCACAACGCTTACCGGCACGCCCAAGCTCCTGGCCGTCTCCTCCCCCAGCGTCAGCAGATCCATCTCGCTGCCCAGCGAAAAAACCAGCCCCGCCGCGGCCAGCATATACAGCCAGGCCGGCCAGAGCTTGCGAAACGTCAACCCGGCAAACCCGCCGATGCGAAACGCGCTGGCGCCCACCAGTACATCGGGAAACAGGGTAATCAGGGCGTCCACCCCGGCGCTGAAAATTCCGCTCACGGCCACGCCGGCCAGCACCAACGTCACGCGGGATGCCCCGGTTTTCCGGGCAATAAGCCAGATCAGCAGCAGCGTAAGCAGCGCGCCGAAAAAAGCCGCCGCCGGCAGCCACTGCGAAGAAACAGCCGGCAGCAAGGCGGACAGCAGCACGACAAAAAAGCTGGCTCCCGCATTGACGCCGATGACGTTGGGAGAAGCCAACGGGTTCCCCATTACCGTTTGAATGACGCAGCCGGCAAACGCAAGCGCCCCGCCCGCCAGCGCCGCGCCTACGGTTCTGGGCAAGCGCACCTGAAGAAGAATGGTTCGCACGCTTTCCTCGCCGTTTCCGATCAGCGCCTGCCACATCTGCCCGGGCGTGATCTTTACCGCGCCCAGCGCCAAAGACAGCAGGAGCGCCGTCACCAACACACCCGCGCTGATCAGGAGAACCAGAGAAAAGCGTTTTTTCTCACTTGCCATACAACGTGTCCGCCAGGATCTCATAGCTTTCTCCCCAGCGCGCATTGGGTTTGTTTTGAAACAGCTCCTTGGGCAGAAGCACATAGCGTTTCTCCCGCACCGCGCGCAGCGTATTCCACGCCGGATTGCTTTCCAGCTGCTCTTTTAGTGCCTCCAGCGCTTTATCCTGGGAGGAACCCATGGTCACAACAAAGATAAAATCCGGATCCTCCTGCAAAATCTTTTCCATACTCAAATCTTCCAGCAAGCTTTCTTCGCTGTCTGCGATGTTTCGGCACCCAAGGTCACTGAGCATGGCACCTGTCATGTTATCGCTGCCCTTGGCCTTTACGCCGCCGGAATAGGCGCGCAGCAGGAGCACCGACGGCGATGCCTTCCCCTGTCCTCGCTCGATGGCCTGATCAACGCGCTGCTGCACCTGCACACCGTATTTTTCAAACAGGTCTTCGCGCCCTGTCACCTGCGTGCAGGTCTTCAGCATGGTAAGATAATCGGCGAAGTTTTCCACATCAAAATATGCTGTGGAAATTCCCGCACCCTGCAGAACATCATACAGTTCCACATGACCCGGCAAATTGGCGGACAAAAAAACCACATCCGGCCGCAAAGCCAGCAGAGTCTCGCTGCTGGGTGTTTTGAGCGATCCCAGATCCGTAATAGCATCAGAGCTCTCCAGGATACCATCCTCAAAAGCATCCTGCGTCGCGCCGATGACCGTTCCTCCCGCCAACTGCCACACATCGGCAAAGCTTCCCATGCAGCAGGCCGCCTTTTGCAGCGCCGGAAGCGAAACTTCGTGTCCCAGCGCATCTGTAAAAATAACTTTAGCGGTGACGGCGGGTTGAGGCGTTTCTGCCGGCGGCACAGCCGCACAGGCTGCACTCAGCACCGCTGCCAAGAGCAGCGCAACGCTGATCCAAAACTTTTTCTTCATATTCCTCTTTCCGGGCATGACCCTTTCCCTTGCGGACATACTTTCTTTATAGCAACCTTTGCCCATTTTGTCAACGATGGTGCGCTGCATGGAAATTGTTGACATATGCCATTTATTATGCTATTCTTTCATTGTTGGCATATGTCAATAACAGGAGGAGGTCTTGCCATGCCCCGCCCCCCAAAGCCCAGAAGGGTGTGCGCCCTGCCGCGCTGCCAGCACTTCGGCCCGCTCCTGTCTCAGGAAGCATCGCTTTCTGTCTCCATGTCGGTCGATGAATTTGAAACCATTCGTTGGATCGACCTGGAAGGACTGTCGCAGGAAGAATGCGCAAACAATATGAACGTGGCTCGTACTACCGTGCAGGCAATTTATGCCGCGGCTCGCCATAAGCTGGCGCAGTGCCTGGTGAAGGGTGCTGAACTGCGCATTGAAGGCGGGGATTACAGGCTGTGCGAAGGAGAGCCTTCGTGTCGCCCCTGCCATGGGTGTGAGAAGCACCGCCGGCACAATCAAGCCTGCAGACATTTTAGTCAGGAGGAAAAACAATAATGAAGCTTGCCATTTCTTACGATCAAGAGAATCAAACCGTTTTTCAACACTTTGGCCACACAGAACAGTTCTTAACCTATGACGTGACAGGAGCCGCACTGTCTGCCCCCATTACCCTCCCCACCAACGGCAGCGGCCATGGCGCGCTGGCAACTTTTTTGAAGGAGCAGGGCGTCTGTGTTGTCATCTGCGGCGGCATTGGCGACGGCGCAATCCAAGCCCTGAAGGCCGCAGGCATCCAAGTCTATTCCGGCGTCTCGGGCAACGCGGAGCAAGCCGCGCAGGCCTTTGCGGCCGGAACCCTTGAGCAAAAGGACTGCCCCACCTGCGCCGGTCACGATCACGCTCATGGCGCGTGCGGCGGTCATGACCACCACAGCTGCCAAGGCACTTGCCACCACGGCGAAAAGTGCTGATTCCTTCGAACACAAAAACGGGGCTCCGAAATGCTGACGTCCCGTAAGGATCTTTTTTGAAGAATTGGTGTAATCCCGAAAAATCGGGGTTACACCTTTCTTCTTTTTACGCCACATATTTGTATTTCTGCGGGTTTTTCTGCACCTCGTCCATCATTGCCTGTATTTCCTTTTCGTCGGGGATATCCATCATGCCGACAACGGAGAAATAAATATCGACCTTTACGTGGCAATGACCGTCGTATTTATCATTGTTGTGGACTTCAATCCTCTCGATGAGGGAATGAATAAGTCCGGAGGTTAGTTCCTTTACTTCCGTGATCTCACGAATCGTTTTTAGAAGCAGACGAAGGTCAACCGTTTTCTGCTCAGCGGACTGTAATTCAATTTTTGCGTTTTCAATTTCCGCCACCAATTCACGCTGTTCCTTTTCGTATTTCTGCATCATACGCTGACAGCGGGAATCTTCCACATTTCTGAGAACCCGATCCTCATACAGAGATTCAATCAGACGGTCGATTTCATCGATTCGCTTTTCACCGTTACGGACGAACTGCTGAAGCCGCTGATATTCTGCCTGCCGAACAGAATCATTCTTTTTCGCCAGCATATACAGAAATACCGGTTCATAACAGCGGACAAAATCCACGAAATCGCTAATTGCTTCCAAAACAATCTTTTCAAGTACCACATTTCGAATATAATGGATTTTACAAGTACCCCGACCATCCTTGTAATTGGCACAACGATAAAACTCTTTCTCCGGCGGCAGACTCTTTGCTGCGCAGTAGTGAAGCTTTGCGCCACAGTCTGCACAAAATAAAAGTCCTGCGAATTTGCTTGTTTTACCCGTCGACGTCGGGCGGATGCGATGATCTCGTAATTCCTGCACTTTCAGCCACACTTCCTCAGAAATAATTGCTTCCTGTGTATTAGGAATGATTTGTTGGTTTTCGGTAGGGTTATAAATCTTCTTGTGAACCTTGTAACTAACAGTCGTGGATTTGAAGTTTACCGTACAGCCCGTATACTGGCGATTCTCCAAAATGTTAACAACTGTCTTTTGATCCCACCTATATATATTTGGAGGAGTTTTAGCGGAATGCTTTTTTCCTATGCTGTCGTAATACGCAGACGGTACGAGAATTTTCTCCTTCTCCAATTGCCGGGCAATCTGTGTCGAACCTCTGCCGTTCAGACATAAGGCATAAATCCTTTTTACGATTGCAGCTGCAGGCTCGTCGATTACCCATTTCTTCTTGTCCGTTTCGGATTTCTTGTAACCATATGGGACTGTTGGAGAAACACGTTCGCCGTGTTCGGATTTGGTTTTCCAAACCTGCCGTATTTTCTGACTGGTCTGTGCCGCATACCATTCATTGAAAATGTTATAGAACGGCATCGTTTCCATACCGGCACCGGTTTTGCTGTTTACATTTTCCTGCAAGGAAATAAAGGTGACACCGAGTGTAGGATATACCACCTGTGTCAGACGTCCCATTTCAACCTGCTCACGACCGAAACGAGAAAGATCCTTGACTACGATTCTGCCGATAAGCCCGGCCTCCACCATTTCTTCCATCCGCTTAAAGTCCGGACGGTTGAATGTCGTACCCGAAATACCGTCGTCTACGAAAAACTGATAGTTAGTTATACCGTTTTTCTTACAGTAGTCCTCCAAGATGGTTTTCTGATTTTTTATGGAGTTCGACTCGTTTTCTTCGGCATCCTCTTTTATATCATCTACCGAAAGACGGCAATATAAAGCCGTCATCATTTCATCTTGCTCTTGTAATTTAGCTGCTGTTGTCATTTCACAATCTCCTTTCTGACAACCAAGAGCGCAGCAAGGGTGATAATACCTTACTGCGCTCCGTGCGTTTTTTCAAATGTGCTAATCAAAGGTACTGATTCGCCAGTAATAATGCTTTGAATTGATTTAATACTGTACGTTTTCCTTCGGTTTTCAGATGCGTTGTGACATCGTAAACCGTGCCTCCGATCTTCATAGAAAAGGAGTTTTTTCTTTTTTCGTCGGTATCTGGTATACGTTCTTCAAACAGATATTTTTCTTTATCATTCAGCATAGCGTCCTCCTTATCTCGCCTGATCTCGCTGGCGCTGTAAATATTTCTTGTAGTAATCGACTGCTTTCAAAATGAAATCCTCCTGCTGTTGCACGGATAGATTCTGCGGCAAACGGTCACGGAGCTTGTCCATTGGGATTTTGAGTGTTTCCCGCTGATTCGGTTTTTCCTGTGAGAGCATTTTTGAAATCTCGTAACGGGACAGATTCCCTTCGTTATACAGGTTCTTCAAAAGCTCGCATCCTTTAACACGGATTTTCCGTATTCCCGGCAGACCTGATCGGATATTTCCCTCAGCCGGATATGATCCTTCTGATGATTTCCGAACTTGCTTCCGTCCTTGAAAGAAACGCTGTTTACAACAAAATGACAGTGCAGGTTATCCGTATTCAGATGGACGGTGACGAGCACCTGAAATTTGTCGCCCCACATCCGGTAAGCGGTTTCTCTGCCGATGGCAAGCGCTTCTTCCGGCGTGACCTCGCCCGTCTGAAAGCTCTGATACCCGTGATACGCCACGTTCCCGCCGAGTTTTCCGAAACGGCGCTTTACTGCCATCATCGCCTGGTATATGACGTACTGGAAAACCACGGATGAATACTCCTTAACTTTCAATAAAGACGGAACTGTGTATTATAAGAGCATATCCGATATGACGGTATTAGCATATCCAAAGAATATTTCAGAGCCCAAAGGATACCACAACGAATATGACGGTACATACAATTCTTTTAGTGTAGAGGTTACTTTGTCTGGGGATATATATGTCAAGTTAGGTGGATCGAAATATAAAGTAAATGTTAATTCCGACAACGTTCCACGATCCATTGAAAGCTATGGTTTTAACAGTGTTACTCTAAGATAGTATAGTAGGGGTCCATTTTTCTGCATTTGAAAAATGGACCCCTATTTCTATGTATATATTAGCTCCTAGTATATTGTTTCTACAGCCTTTTCACGTACTACATTCATTCGCTGCACCCAAAGCATCTGATTTTCTGCTTTAAGCGTTTCCGTAATGCCGTCCTTTTCAGCGAAATCCTTTATTAGTCGAAAAAACATATCTTCTGCCTGCTCGTTCAGATCTGCAAGGAAGTCGTTCAGCTTGCCGCTTGTCAGCAGTTCAGCGTAAACGGCCTTGCGGTGCTGCTTCAGATACCGCAGGTGTCTCTGCCCCCATATCCCGATAGGGCGTTCCTCCGGTTCATCGTCACCGGCGATGAGGTAGTAGTCTCCGACAAGCTCGTATTTCAGTCCGGTACGCTCATCTGTTATGTACTTTTCCATTATGCATCCTCCTTTACGACACGCAGTTTCTTTGAAGGGGCATCAATGATTTTCAGTATCAGCTCATTGACGTCCTCAATCGGTTTATCCTCGTGGATATACTCGTTTCGTGCCGTCATAAGGCATCCGACCAGTAACCTGTGCTCAAAATCGTCCAGATAGAAGTATTTCCGCTTAGTTTTCATAGTCTTTCGACCTCCTTGTTTGATTTCCCCTTTATTGTAGGGGAAACAAGCAGATAAATCGAATGTGCGGATTGACAGATAGAAAAAGACACCGTGAAAAGCATTTCTGCAATTCACGGTGTCTTTTCCCCTTTGCTGCACTCGAATTAGATTTGTTTCTGAAAAACATCCTTATCGGACATCAGCAAAACCGGAGTCCCGTTTTTATTTTGGGGGTACCTATGAAATGAAATCAAAACTTGCGATTTTACGCGGCACCGCCGGGGGGAGCGGCATAAAAAGCCGATCAAATCACAGTTTTTAACGCTGCAA
>JAQUVY010000063.1 GCA_028693155.1 Eubacteriales bacterium | reverse complement strand
ACAATAGAACCACTACGGCGGCCGGAGACTATCTCCCCGCCCAAAGGAGGACTCTGTGTCATGTTCAACGGTCTTGGAATGAATATGGGAAATTTGAGCCGTCTGTCCAACGCCAAAACCCGCTCCATCAGCCCGGAAAACCCAACGGGAGAGGCCGGGAAGGGCGGCATGTGCCCGCTGGAAAAGGGCAGCGCCCAGCGCGCCGCGCGCGACCTGGGCACGGGCTGGAAGGTCAACCCTTACTTTGTGGTGCCGCCAAAAACCACGCTGGAGCTGGCCAACATTGAAGGGATGGGCGCCATTCAGCACATCTGGATTACCCCGACGGGCAGCTTTCGGCAAAGCATTTTGCGCTTTTACTGGGACGATCAGGACATTCCCTCGGTGGAGTGCCCGGTGGGCGATTTCTTTTGCAGCGGCTGGGGGCAGTACGCCCAGCTTTCCTCGCTGGCGGTGTGCGTAAACCCCGGCAGCGCCTTCAACTGCTATTGGGAGATGCCCTTCCGCAAGCGCTGCCGCATTACGCTGGAAAACCGTGCCGAGGAAGCCATGACCATTTATTACCAAATTGACTATACGCTCACCGACGTGCCCGAGGACTGCGCCTATTTCCACGCGCACTTCCGCCGGGTCAATCCCCTTCCCTACAAGGAGGTCTATCCCATCCTGGACGGCGTGTCCGGCAAGGGGCACTATGTGGGCACCTACATGGCCTGGGGCGTCAACAACAACGGCTGGTGGGGCGAGGGCGAGATCAAGTTTTACCTGGACGGCGACAGCGCCTATCCCACCATCTGCGGCACGGGGACCGAGGATTATTTCTGCGGCTCCTACGACTTTGAGGATCCGGTGACGCACGACCGCTATGTGCCCTTCACCACGCCCTACGCGGGGCTAAACCAGGTGATCACCCCGGACACGCTGTACAAAAGCCAGTTCCGTTTCGGCATGTACCGGTGGCACATCGCCGATCCCATCCGCTTTGACAGCAGCCTTAAGGTGACCATTCAGGCGCTGGGCTGGCGCTCGGGCGGCCGCTACCTGCCCTTGCAGGACGACATTTCCTCGGTGGCCTTCTGGTATCAGACCCTGCCCACGCCCACCCTTCGTCCCCTGGGCAGCTGCGACGACCTGGAGATCATCTGACGCGCCGGAATTCCAGCCCGGCAAAGCGACGGCGAAAGGGAGAGCATACGGTGAAACTTCTATTTCGACAACGGTTTTTCTCATGGTTTGACAGTTACGATATTTATAACGAGGCCGGCGACACGCTTTACACGGTGAAAGGCCAGCTGTCCTGGGGGCATTGCCTGAAGATCTTCAACGCCGCCGGGCAGGAATTGGGCACGGTGCAGGAAAAGGTCTTCACCTTTCTGCCCAAGTTTGAGCTTTATCTGGGCGACGCCTACGCGGGCTGCATCAGCAAGGAATTCACCCTTTTCAAGCCCAAATACAACATTGACTGCAACGGCTGGCATGTGGACGGAGATTGGCTGGAATGGGACTATACTATCGAAAACAGCGCCGGCGCTGCGGTGGCTTCCATTTCCAAAGAGCTGCTGAACTGGACGGATACCTATGTCATCGACGTGGCCAGGGAGCAGGACGCGCTGTGCGCGCTGATGGTCGTGCTGGCCATCGACGCGGAAAAGTGCTCCCGCAACTAGGCCTCCCCCAGACAGCCTTTGGCGCAAAAATAAAAGCCTGCTGAAGAAAAACGCTTCAGCAGGCTTTTTTGTTTCGCGGGTTTTATGGGGTTTGGCTTTTAGTAGTTCTCAGCCTTGATGGCGAAATAGGCCTTGGGGTGGGCGCAAACCGGGCACACTTCGGGAGCCTTCTCTCCGTAATAAATGTGGCCGCAGTTGGAGCACTTCCAGGCGTTCTTGCCCACGCGCTCAAACACTTCGCCGGTCTCAATGTTCTGGAGCAGCTTGCGATAGCGCTCTTCGTGCTCTTTTTCGATCTTGGCAACGCCCTCAAACAGCGCGGCGACGTCGTTGAAGCCCTCTTGGCGCGCTTCCTTGGCAAAGGTGGCGTACATATCGGTCCACTCGTAGTTTTCACCGGCGGCGGCATCCGCCAGGTTGGCGGTTGTTTCGCTGATGCCGTCTTGCAGCAGCTTGAACCAGATCTTCGCTTGCTCTTTCTCGTTGTTGGCGGTCTCCTCAAACAGATCGCCAATCTGCACATAGCCCTCTTTGCGAGCCTTGGAGGCATAGTAAGTATACTTGTTGCGGGCCTGGCTCTCGCCGGCAAACGCGGTCATCAGGTTGGCTTCGGTCTTGGAACCCTTCAAATTGCTCATTGGTATCGTTCTCCTTTGTTCCTAATAATTTTGATATGGAATCCCTCTTTGCAGGGACGGTTCGACTCAGATCTTTTCAAAGGCGGAGGCGGGCTGCTTGCACACCGGGCAAACGAAATCCTCGGGCAGCGTATCCCCCTCGTATATATAGCCGCAAACCTTGCATTTCCAGGCGGTCTTTTTGCTCTGGGCGGGCTTTTGGTAAGAGGGCGCGTTTTTGGGCGTGGTGCCCTTTTTTACCTGATGATAATAAGCATAGGTCATGGGCTCGGCCCCGTCAAGCTTCTCCGCCTGCGTCACCTCGCCGATGAACATCATGTGGGTGCCCACGTCCAACATCTGCACGACCTTGCAGGAAAAGAGCGCCGCGGCGTACTGCTTTGTATAAGGCAGGCCGTTTTCATCCAGCTGCGTATCGCCCCGGTCATACTTTTCCCGATCCGCTCCGCGGGCAAAGCCAAAGCGGCCGATGTGCTCGATGGGGGCGTCCTGGGTCAGGACGACCGCGTTGAACAGACCCGACTTTTCGATGAGCTGAGCCGTCAGGTTGGCCTTGTTGACGGTCACGGCCAGTCGAGCCGGCTCGGAGGTGACCTGGGTGAGCGTGTTGACCACGCAGCCGTTTTGTTTGCCGTCATAGGCGGTGGAAACGATGTACAGCCCGTAAGAAAGCTTAAAGAGTGCTGTCTGATCCATCCTCGTCCTCTTTCTGTCTGCATTCTTTGCAGACGCCCTGAAACAATATGGTGTGTGTGCGGATATTTTGCCCTACGCCGGGCGCGAATTCTTCGTTGAGCTCAGGGCGATAGGGCATCTTCACGTCGTAAATTCGCCCGCATGTGTCGCACAGGTAGTGGTAATGATCCCGCGCGTCGGCATCGTAGCGCTCGGCCTGACCCGGCACGATCAAGCGCTGGATCTGCCCTTCTTCGGCTAAAATATTGATGTTTCGGTAAACCGTGGCCAACCCGATCTGGGGATCCATCTCCTTGACCTGCCGGTAAACCGCTTCGGCGCTGGGATGATCCAGCAGGGCGACAGCCCGGTGCACGGTCTGGCGCTGCGCAGTGTTTCGCCGCATCCCCTCGCCCCTTTCTTATCGAGAATTGTTTTCGTTTAAAGTATACCCCTGTTTTCCGGTTTCAAACCCATCCGGCTCGTTTTCTTTTTCTTTTTTTTCGAGCAGGTCACGCAGCCGAGCAAGGTGCATACGCGGCAGGCACAGCGCGGCGGGCACGGGGCACTCTTCAAACGTATCCACCGATCCGTTGGCGGCCATGGCGGCCAGTACGCCCGCCGAACGCAGCGCATAAAGGGGTTCTTCGCGCCCGGCCGAGGCATACACCCGGGCGGTGCAGTCGGCAAAGCTGTCCCACAGGGCAAAGCCGGCAAAGGCAGAGCGCATGGCCAGCCAGTTCTCCCGGGTCACCCGGCTCTGCTGCTGGGCATAGATCTCCTTTTCCGCCGCCGGCCGATCCCAGCTGCGGGCGCATTGCAGCGCAAACCCCTGGCTGCGCCGCAGCAGCGGCAACCAGCGCAACGGCAGCTGCATCCGCTCCATCCCGCTTTGCATGGGCAGCACATTGGGGCTGTCCAGCAGGGCAAGCTCCGTCAGCCCGGGCGAGCGGCACAGCATGATCGCCGCCAGCTGCGCGCCCAACCCCACGCCGCACAGCGCCGCCAAATGGCCTGTGCAGCGCTCCAGCATACTTTCCGCCTCTTCCTCGCAGCCGGGAAAGGGCGAATCCCAATCCTCCGCACAGCCGCTGATCGTAGGCGTCAGCACCCTGTAGCGCCCGCTGAGCGCATCAATATGCCCCTGCCACATCCACTCCCCCGTACCCAGCTCGTGAATGAGCAGTACCTTGGGCGCTTCGGGCGGCCCGTATTCCTTCCAGATCATGCGCGCTCCTTTCCGTCTTTGATAACATACCCATTTTCACGCACAGGCAAGCTTTTTTGCCACTTCGATATTTTTTTAACAAAGCTCTTGCAAGCCCGGGCGGCCGGTGCTATGATGAGGATGAACTCTGAAGGCCAAAGATTTTTCTGCGGCACAAGAAGCTCACAACATATCGCTCTGACGCACAAGGGGCATCCCGCGTGGAAAGACGGTAGGCATCAGGAAACCATTTTGGATGGGTATTCTTTATTCCTGCACGGCTTTTTGCGCGTGCAGGTTTTTTGTTTTTATCAAGGAGGCTGTTACCCATGGAAACGCGCATCGCCCTGCTGGGCATCATGGTGGAGGACTTATCCTCCACCGAGCAACTCAACCAGATCCTTCACGAGCACGCCCAATGGGTGGTGGGGCGCATGGGCATCCCCTACCGGGAGCGCGGCGTGTGCATCATCAGCGTGGTGGTAGACGCGCCTCAGGCGGTCATCAGCGCGCTGTCCGGCAAGGTGGGCATGCTGCCCGGTATTACCATCAAGACCATTTACTCCAAAACCGGAGGTACCCCATGACACCGGATCGCGATGAACTGATCCGCCTGCTGGCGCTGGAGGATTTCACCCCCGTGTACGCCCGGGCGGATGCGGTGCGGCGCGAGTCGGTGGGCGATACGGTACACATCCGCGCCATTTTGGAATTCTCCAACTACTGCCGACGGCAGTGCCGCTATTGCGGCCTCAACCGAAACAACCGCACCGCCCATCGCTTCCGCATGACGCCCGAAGAAATGCTGGCCACCGCGCGGGCTGCCCATCAGGCCGGTTACCGCACCCTGGTGATGCAGTCGGGGGAAGACCCCTGGTACACCAAAGAGCTGCTGGGAGAGGTGGTCAAGGAAATCACCTCCTGGGACATGGTGGTCACCCTGAGCGTGGGGGAACGCCCGCACGGGGACTTCGCCTACTGGAAGCAATGCGGCGCGACCCGTTACCTGCTCAAGCACGAAACGGCTGATCCGGTTCTTTACGACGCGCTGCACCCCTGCGGCACGCTGGAAGCGCGGGTGGGCTGCCTGCGGGCGCTCAAGGCGCTGGGCTATGAAACGGGCAGCGGCTTCATGATCGGCCTGCCCGGGCAAACCCTCTCCACCATTGCCGACGACCTGCTGCTGCTCAAGGACATTGGCTGCGACATGGCGGGCATCGGCCCGTTCATTCCGCACCCGGCCACGCCCCTGGCGCACCAAAGCGCAGGAGACCCGGCGCTGGCCACCCGGGCGGTGGCGCTGGCGCGCCTGCTGCTGCCGGCGGCGCATCTGCCCGCCACCACCTCGCTGGGCGTGCTGGACGACGCCGAAAAGCAGCACGTTTTTTCCTGCGGCGCCAACGTCATCATGAAAAAAGTGACCCCCGACGCGTACAAAACGCTTTATGAAATATACCCCGCCCAACTGGGCCACACCGACATCCCCGCCGAGCGCCGCGCTCTGGAGCAACAGATCCGCGCGCTGGGGCGGAACCCGCTGTAAAGCAAAGGAGGATCCCATGTACAACCGAAAATCCATGACAGCCACCGAGTTCATCGACGACGCCGAGATCCAACGCTCGCTGGAATATGCCGCCGCCAACAAGCACAACGCCGCGCTCATCGACGACATTCTTACCCGCGCCGCCGATATGAAGGGGCTCAACCACGACGAAGCCGCCGTGCTGCTGGAGTGCGACCTGCCCGAATACAACCGCCGCATTGAAGAGCTGGCGATGAAGATCAAGCAGCGCAACTACGGCAACCGCATTGTTATGTTCGCGCCGTTGTATCTGTCCAACTACTGTGTGAACCAATGCCGCTACTGCCCCTACCACCACTCCAACACTCACATTGCCCGCAAAAAGCTGACCCAGGAGGAGATCATCGCCGAGGTGACCGCCCTGCAGGACATGGGGCACAAGCGCCTGGCGCTGGAGACCGGGGAGGACCCGGTGAACTGCCCCATTGAGTACGTGCTGGAAAGCATTAAAACCATTTACAGCATCAAGCACAAAAACGGCGCCATTCGCCGCGTCAACGTAAACATTGCCGCCACCACCGTGGAGAACTACCGCAAGCTTAAAGAGGCCGGCATCGGCACCTATGTGCTCTTTCAGGAAACGTACCACAAGGCGAGCTATGAATATCTGCACCCGGCAGGCCCCAAAAGCAACTACGCCTACCACACCGAGGCCATGGATCGCGCCATGCAGGGCGGCATCGACGACGTGGGCATCGGCGTGCTCTTCGGGCTGGATAAATACCGCTATGACTTCGTAGGTCTGCTCATGCACGCCGAGCATCTGGAGGCCGCCATGGGCGTGGGACCCCACACCATCAGCGTGCCGCGCATTTGCCCCGCCGACGATATCGACGTGAAGGACTTCTCCAACGCCGTGCCCGACGATATTTTCACCAAGATCGTGGCCGTGCTGCGCGTGGCCGTGCCCTATACCGGCATGATCATCTCCACCCGGGAATCGCCCGCCTCCCGTGCCCGCGCGCTGCGCCTGGGCGTCTCCCAGATCAGCGGCGGCTCGCGCACCAGCGTGGGCGGCTACACCGAGGCGGAGCGTCCCCACGATTCGGAGCAGTTCGACGTGTCCGACCAGCGCACGCTGGACGAAGTGGTGGCCTGGCTGATGGATCTGGGGTACATCCCCTCCTTCTGCACCGCCTGCTACCGCGAGGGGCGCACCGGCGACCGCTTTATGCGCCTGGTCAAGTCGGGCAACATCGCCAACGTGTGCCAGCCCAACGCGCTGATGACCCTCAAGGAATATCTGGAGGACTACGCCTCCCCCGAGACCCGCGCCAAGGGGCTGGCGCTCATTGAGCGCGAGATCCCGCACATCCCCAACGAAAAGGTGCAGGAGACCGTCCGTCTGCATATGCAGGAGCTGGAAGACGGCAGCCGCGATTTCCGTTTTTAAGGAGGAACCATGAGCCTAAACCAAACGCCGCGCTCCGATCGGCTTCATATCGGAATTTACGGCAAGCGCAACAGCGGCAAATCCTCTCTGGTAAACGCGCTGACCGGGCAGCAGGTCGCCCTGACCTCGCCCGTTGCAGGAACCACCGCCGATCCGGTCTATAAAGCCATGGAGATCCACGGCATCGGGCCGGTGGTGTTCATCGACACGGCGGGCTTTGACGATGAGGGCGAGCTGGGCCGCCTGCGGGTGGAAAAAACCCGCGCCGCCCTGCAAAAAACCGACATTGCCCTGCTGGTGTGCGCCGACGGGGAGCTGACCGGTGAGAAGGCGTGGGTCGATTCCTTTCGTGCCGCGCACATCCCCTTTCTCACCATCGTCAACAAGACCGACGCCTTGCATGACGCCCCGGCGCTGTGCCGGCAGGTGGAGAAAACGCTGGGTGCAACGCCCATCGCGGTGAGCGCGCGCACGGGCGACAACGTACGCGCCGTCATCGACGCGCTCATTCGCGCCCTGCCCGAGGACTACGGCGCCGCGTCCATCACCGGCCATCTGGTGCATGAGGGCGACCTGGTGCTGCTGGTCATGCCGCAGGGCATTCAGGCCCCCAAGGGGCGACTCATCCTGCCCCAGGTGCAGACCATCCGCGACCTGCTGGATGCAAAATGCCTGGTCATGAGCTGCACCACCGACAAGCTGGAGGAGACGCTGGCCGCGCTGGCACGCCCGCCCAAGCTTATCATCACCGACTCGCAGGTCTTTGCGCGGGTGTACGAAAAAAAGCCGCCGGAAAGCCTGCTGACGTCGTTTTCCGTGCTGTTTGCCCGGCATAAGGGCGACATTGAGGCCTTTGTACAGGGTGCCGCCGCCATCGACGCGCTGACGCCCGCCTCTCGGGTGCTCATCGCCGAGGCGTGCACCCATGCGCCCCTGACCGAGGACATCGGCCGCGAAAAGATTCCGCGGATG
This sequence comes from Eubacteriales bacterium, assembly GCA_028693155.1. Classification (GTDB taxonomy): domain Bacteria; phylum Bacillota; class Clostridia; order Christensenellales; family UMGS416; genus STF2-111. Next base: position 5,429 of record JAQUVY010000063.1, on the reverse strand, counting down.
CTGCGCAAGCGCGTTTCGCCGGAGCTGAAAATCGACGTGGTGAGCGGCAACGATTTCCCCGCCGACCTGACGCCCTATTCGCTCATCATCCACTGCGGCGCGTGCATGTTCAACCGACGCTATGTGCTCTCCCGCATCGCCGCGGCGCAGGCCGCCGGCGTGCCCATCACCAACTACGGCGTCACCATCGCCAAGGTGACCGGCATTCTGGATCGCATTGTGTGGTGACCCGCCGCAAGACCCGACCGTGCAAACGGCCGGGTCTTTTCTTTTGCGCATTTCTTCTTTCCCTCGGCGCGTTTTGCTGATAAAATGGGGAAAAACACAAAGGAGCCTTGGCCATGAATATTCTTGTACTGGGCAGATCCGACGCCCCTTATCATCCGCTCACCGGCCCCGCCGCCGAGCTGCAAAAGCTTCTGGGCGATCGCGCCTGCATCACCGTGCGCGAGGACACTTCCGCGCTGCTGGACGTGGCAAACTATGACCTCTTCCTTAATTATGTGGAGTTCGGCGGCAAATACACCGCCGAGGAAGCGGCCGCGCTGATCACCTACATCGCCAACGGCGGCAAAATGCTGGCCATTCACAACGGCATCTCCATGCAGCAGCGCCCCGAGCTGACCCAGCTTTTGGGCGGCCGCTTTGCCGGGCACCCCGCCTACAAAACGCTTCCGCTGATTCCCTTTGTCCCGGCGGCGGATCACCCGCTGACCCAGGGCGTGGAGCCCTTCTTCCTGCACGATGAGGAATACACCTTTGCGCTGGAGGAGGACGGCAAGGACATCTTTATTGACATGGAAGCCTACGGCAAGCGCATCCCCGCCGCCTGGAGCAAGTCCTTCTGCAAGGGGCAGATCATCTACTTCGCCTTCGGCCACAGCGACGCATGCTTCGCCAACCCGGTCATGGGCAGGCTGATCCTCAACGCGGTGGACGCGCTGTGCCCGGGAAAATAGCCCCTGCACACAGCATAAAAAAATGGCAGACATTTTTCGTGTCTGCCATCTTTTTTTATCACTCTATTCCTTCAGCTAAGCATTTTCTGACTGGCCCTGCGCATACCGCCGCAGCACCTCATCGCCACAGCAGCCCAGCGCCAGCCACTGGCAGCTTTGGCAGGCGCGCTCCACGCTGCCGGGTGGCAACGCGGCCATCCTTTTGCGCACCTGTTCCCATTGCACGGCATCGTCCGCCGCCACGCCCAGCATATGCGCCGCGCGCGCGTCCTTCTCTGCCACGTCCCCTTCGCCCAGGGCGCAGCCCGCGGTTGAATGATGGGGGCAGCAGGCGCAAAGGTCATCGCAAGCAAAGCGGATTCGCAGGGAGTCTCCCCGCTCCAGCGCCGCCTTCACCTCGGCCATGTTGCGGGCAAAGCGCTGGTCATAACCCTTTCCCGCAAACTGCGCCATGCACAGCAGATGATGAGGTCGTATGCGATGCTCAGGCATTTTCTTTCCCCTTTTTGTCCGGTCTTTGCGCGCGCATGGCGTTCAAAATGGCCAGCACCGATACGCCCACATCGGCGAACACCGCCGCCCACATATCGGCATAGCCCAGCGCGCCCAGCACCATCACCACCAGCTTTACAGCCAGCGCGAAGGTAACATTCTGGCGCACAATGCGCTGCGTTTTGCGGGCGATACGCACGGCCACGGCAATACGGGCGGGCGAGTCGTCCATAATAACGATGTCCGCCGCTTCAATGGCCGCGTCCGATCCCAGCGCGCCCATGGCGATGCCCACATCCGCGCGGGAAAGCACCGGCGCGTCGTTGATGCCGTCGCCCACAAAGGCCAACGTTCCCTTGCCTTGGGAGGTTTCGCCCAGCAGGTTTTCCACGCGTTCCACCTTATCCAGCGGCATTAAGCCCGCGTGATACTCGTCGATGCCCACCTCGTCGGCCACCGCCTTGGCCACCAGCGGCGCGTCCCCGGTCAGCATCACGGTGCGGCGCACCCCCAGCGCCTTCAGATCCCGGATCGCCTTTGCCGCGTCGGCCTTTGGGGTGTCGCGGATCAGGATTGACCCCAAATAAACACCATCCGCCGCCACGTGCACCTGCGTGCCCACGCCTTCGGGCGGTGCGGGGCTGATGCCTTGGCTCTCCATCAGGCGGGCGTTGCCGGCGTAGACCTGCCGCCCGTCCACTTGGGCGCAGATGCCCAGCCCGGCCATTTCTTGGGCATTGCTGACGCGCTTCTCGTCCACCGGCTTTGCGTAGGCCTTTTGCAGAGAAAGGGCGATAGGATGGTTGGAAATATGCTCAGCCAGCGCCGCAGTCTCCAAAAGCACCTCAGCGGTTCCGCTTTTTGTTTCGATGGCGCTCACCGAGAATTCGCCTCGTGTCAGCGTACCCGTCTTGTCAAAGGCGATGGTATCGGCGCGCGCCAGCGCCTCCAAATAGTTGCTGCCCTTGATGAGCACCCCCGCGCGGGACGCGCCGCCGATGCCTCCAAAGAAGCTCAAGGGCACCGAAATCACCAACGCGCAGGGGCAGGACACCACCAGGAACAGCAGCGCCCGCTGCACCCATACGGCAGGTTGACGGGTAATGAGCGAAGGGATCAGCGCCAGCAGCGCCGCCGCGATGACGACCGCAGGCGTATACCAACGAGCAAAGCGAGTAATAAAGGCTTCACTGTGGGATTTGCGCGCCGCAGCGTTTTCCACCATGTCCAAAATTTTGGCAACGGTGGATTCTTCCGCCAGACGGGTCACCCGTAAATGCAGCCGCGCATTGAGGTCGATGCAGCCGCTGTAAACTTCGTCCCCCACCACTGCGGTTCGCGGCAGCGATTCTCCTGTCAGCGCTGCGGTGTCCAGCAGTGCCTCACCCTGGGTAACCACACCATCCAGCGCCACGCGCTCTCCGGGATCGACTACCAGGATCTCCCCCACCTGCACCTCCTCGGGCGGCACGGTAACGTTCTGCCCATCCCGCTGCACGGTGGCGCGGTCGGGGCGAATGTCCATCAGCGCGGCGATGGAGCGGCGGGAGCGCCCCACGGCAAAGTCTTCAAACCATTCCCCCACCTGGTAAAACAGCATGACCGCCACGCCCTCGGGGTATTCCCCCAGGGCAAAGGCACCCACGGTTGCCAGCGCCATCAGGAAATTCTCATCGAACACCTTGCCGCGAACAATATTTTTTCCCGCCTTCAGCAGCACGTTCCAGCCCAGGAAAAAGTAGGCGGCCAAAAAAACGGCCAACCGGGCCCATTTCCACGCGGCGGGCACGAAAAGCGCCCCCGCGAAAATGCCCGCGCCTATGGCGATGCGAATCAGACGTTTTTTCAGTTTCTCCGGCATACGTTTATCCCACTACGCGGCAATCGGCCTCCACGCGCGCGATCACCGCCTTCACTTCCCTCAAGATTTCGTCAAACCGCTTTTCGTCGGCCTCCAGCACCAATTTCTGCGTCATGAACACCACCGACACGTTCTGCACACCGTCGATCTTGCCAATGGCGGTTTCCATCTTCGCCGCGCAGTTTGCGCAGTCCAGTTCCTCCAGGCGGTAAGTCTTTCTCATTATCCCATCCTCCTATTCCTCAATATGCTCCAGTCCCATTTGCAAAATGGCGCGCACATGGTCGTCATCCAGCGAATAGAACACGGTTTTGCCTTCCCGGCGATATTTGACCAGATGGCTCTGCTTCAGCACCCGCAGCTGATGGGAAATGGCGCTTTGCGTCATGCCCAGCAGCTGGGCGATGTCGCACACGCACATCTCCTGCTCAAAGAGCACATACAGCAGCTTGACACGTGTAGAGTCGCCGAACACCTTAAACAGCTCCGCCAGGTCGTACAGGATCTCCTCCTCGGGCATCTTTCCCGTCACGTTGTCCACGATGTCTTCATGCACCCGCACCTCGTCGCAGCGTTCGATCTCATCTCCCAATGTTTTCACCTCAATTCATATGTTCACTTGTTCACATGTTATTATATCCATTTTTCCGCGCGATGCAAGACAACGATCTTGTTTTCTGTTGCCAATATTTGCAGCGCGTATTATAATGAATGCGTTAAAAAGGTTTTTAACCATATTTTGGGGAGGTTTTTTTTATGCGTTATAAGCAGTTGGGCAAAACCGGAATGAACGTTTCCGTTGCCACCGTGGGCACCTGGGCCATCGGCGGTCAGGGCTGGGGCGAGGTGGACCGTCAGGATTCCATCCGCGCCATCCGCGCCATGCTGGATGAGGGCGTCAATTTCATCGACACCGCGCCGGTCTACGGCATGGGCTACTCGGAAGAGGTCGTAGGCGATGCCATCGCCGGGCTGGATCGCTCCAAGCTCTATCTGGCCACCAAAGCCGGCTTCGTCTGGGATGAAAACAAGGAAAACCTGGAGCGCGACGTGTCCGGCAAGAGCATCCGCGAGCAGATCGAGGATTCTCTGCGCCGGCTCAAAACCGACTACATCGACCTTTATCTGGTGCATAAGCCCGACTTTAAGGGCACGCCCGACGAGGACACCATGAGCGCCATGATGGAGCTGAAGGCTTCGGGCAAGGTGCGCCATGTGGGCGTCTCCAACTACAGCGTGGAAAAGATGGAGTCCTCCCTGCGCTATGGCGAAATCGAAGTGGTGCAGCCCCCTTATTCCATGGTGGATCGCTCGGAGCAGGCCGTGCTGGAGTTTGCCAAGGCCCATGACATGGGCGTGATGAGCTACGGTTCGCTGGGCGCCGGCATGCTCACCGGTTCCATCCGTGAGCTGCCCAACTGGGATCCCCGCGACACGCGCTACACCTTCTACCACTTCTTCAAGGAGCCCAAGTTCTCCCGTTGCCAAGAGCTGCTCAAGGTGATGGATGGCATCGCCGCGGCGCATGACCGCCCTGTGGCGCAGGTCGCCGTCAACTGGAGCACCCAGAACCCGCTGGTAGACACGGCTCTTATGGGTGTACGTAATCCTCGCGAGGCCAAGGAAAACTGCGCCGCCACCGAGTGGGAGCTGAGCGCCGACGAAATCGCCGTGCTGAACGCCGCCATTGCCAAGTACGAGGCGGAATAGTCCCCCTTTTCTCCCGCGCGGCATAGGATGCCATACGGGAGGTGCTGCTGGCCATGCTGCAAGGAATCGCCGACCCGACGCTATGGCTGACGGCTTTATGCCTGGCGGTGCTTTTTGGAGGGATTATCCTGGTTGAAGCGCTGTTGGCTCGCTGTCTACGCCGCCTGCGCCGCGCTAAGGCAGAAAAAAATACTCAGAAATAGAACAAACGCCCTCAGAGCCGGGCTTTTCAGCCGCTTTGAGGGCGCTTTTCCATTTGCGAAAAAACAAAGGCCTGCCGGTTTGTTGGTGCGTCTTAGGGATTTATAATCCCTGAAATATTCGGCATAGTCGTAAATATCGGCTATGCCGTTTTTTCATGCTTACTCGGAATTTCTACTGCTCCGATGCAGTTGTAAATGATTTGA
>JAQUVY010000062.1 GCA_028693155.1 Eubacteriales bacterium | reverse complement strand
TACCGTCACGCCGTCCAGCGTTCCCGTCGCGCCGTCCACGCGCAGCGCGTTTTCATCATCCCCAGTGGAGGTATAGGTCTGCCCCCGGATGCTGTCATCCTGAGAAAGTGTGGCCGCCGCGGTGCCGTTGGATACGGTCGTCTGCCCGCCGTTTTCACCGCCCGGCATGGCCTGCATTTGCTGCACGGCCACCGCCGTTACCGCGCCCTGGGCGTCAAAGGTGACCGCAACCAGGTCGCCCACGGCCAGATCGTCCACTGTGCCGTTCTCAACGCCTTGCGCCGTGACCGTCGTATCCCGGGCAAGGGTAACGGTCAGCGATTCTCCGGTTTCGGGGAACCCACCCATGCCTTCCTGCGGGGTTTCCCCATCGGGCAGGGCGGGCGGTTGGCCATCGCCCACATCGGGCGCCGCGCTGCCCGCGGGCTTGGAGGGCGGCTGGCCGTTCCCCATATCGGGCGCTGCGCTGCCCTCTGGCTTGGAAGGCGGCTGGCCATTGGGCATTGCCCCGCCCTGCGCCGTCGCCCCCAAGACAACGGTGACCGTCTCGCCCTCTATGCCGGTGATCCTGCCGATCAGCGTTTCGTTGCTATGCTGCGTCGGCGCGGCAGTGGTCTGCGCGCTTGTGCCGTTCTTTGCGCAGCCCGTCAGCAGCGCCGGCAGCAGCGTCAACAGCAGCCCCGCGCAGCAAAGCGCCGCCAAAAAGCGAACCCAACCCTTTTTTCTCATGTGCGTCACACCCTCCTGTTGATTTCAACCGTCAGTATGGCCCGCTTTTTTGCAAAAGCCGTGGCGAAACCGTGAAGAAACCATTAACAAACGGCACAAAAAACACAACGGCGCGATTTCTCACGCCGTTGTGCTTAAAAGCGGGTTTTATGCTTTCTTCAAAAACGCCATATACTGCTGCCAGTCGTAGCGGCTCAGGTAATGCAGGCCGCTGCGCACATGGTAACCCAGTTTTTCGCCAAAGACGGGACGATCCACGTCCGGAAACACTTCGGGCAGCGTTTCGCCAAAGCAACTGCCCGCCGCCAAAAGACCCAGATATTCGCTTTGCGGGTCGGCCCAGTCGTCGCCTCGGGCACTGGCCACATAAAGCCGCCGTGGCGCGGCCAGCGCCAGCAGCCAGTGCTGGTCGAAGGGCAGCTCCGCCTCCCGGCCGGCATATTGGGCATATTCAGGGGCGAACCAATAGGGGAACACCCGGCAAATATCGGCGATCCGCTCGCCGTTTTTGCCCCGGGAAAGCGCCGCGCCGCTGCACCCCGAGTCGTTGGAAATGACCAGCGCAAAGCGCTCGTCCAGCGCCCCGGCCAGCAGCGCCGTCTTCCCCAGGCGGGAATGCCCGATGACGGCAATGCGGTGAGGATCCAGCTCGCTGCGCGTTTGCAGGTAATCCATCACGCGCATAACCGCCCAGGCCCACAGGCCGATTTTTCCGCAGCGCAGAACGCCCGCCGCCTTGAGCTGCCCGGCAAGCCCGCTTTGAAAGCCGTCGTCCGCGTCTTGGGTCACGTCGTTGTAGCAAAAAGAACATACGGCAAACCCGCCGTCCACGATCTCCTCGGTGGGCATATAGGCATCGGGCACTTCCGGGCGAAAGTTGACATGCACAAAAGCGGGATGCGGCCCGGGGGCGTTGGGCACCACCAGGCTTACGGGAAAGGCGAAGCTGCCCGTGGGGAGCGCGCAACTGAGCTCCACCTTGCGCAGCGTGGCCTTGCCGGCGCAAAAGTCCGCCTTTTCCGCCAGCACCCGCGCCGTTACCGGCGCTGCCGGCGGTAAAAAGCCATATTCTTCCCGGCAAAGCGTATCGATGATCCGCTCGCGGTCAGGCGCGCCGTTGTTCATGGGAACGGGGGGGATTTGGCGTTTCTTCAGTTCCTCACACAGCATAAATGCTCCTCCTGTCGGTTCGCTTACAGCGCGATCAGCACCTCGCGCGCGCCCTCGGCCACGGTGATGACCGCGCCCTGCTCGCCCGCCTCGCACGTTCCGCTCTGCGTATCCTTCACCTGCGCCACATTGCGCAGCACCAGCTTCATTCCCTTTGTCTTGCCCTGCCATTTTACGCTTACGCATCCGTTTTGCAGCACAGCCTCGACCCGCAGGAATTCTTTTCCGCGCAGATCACACACGCGGGCTGCGGCGGGAACGCCCTCCTTCAGGGCAAACAGGTGCAGCTCCAGCCCGTCGGCGTAGTCATAATCGGGCATATGGTCGTTGGCCCCCAGGGGCAGGATGGTGTTCTCCCGCACGAACAGCGGCAGGGAGAAATAGTCGTAGGTATCGCGATGCCACCCGCCGCACTTCACCTCGTTGGAGAGCAGATGCGTCCACTTGCCCTGGGGCAGGTAGTAATCCGCCGCGCCCTCGGGGGTAAACACCGGCGCCACCAGCACATTTGCGCCCAGCATGTACTGCCGATCCAGATAATCGCAGCCGCGGTCGGCCGGGAACTCAATGGGCATGGGCCGCATGGTGGGCACGCCGGTTTCGGCGGTCTGCACCGCCGCTTCGTACAGGTAGGGCATCAGACGGCACTTCAGGCGGGAGAAATGGCGGATGACATCCACCGATTCCTCGTCAAACAGCCACGGCACGCGATAGGAGCTGCTGCCGTGCAGGCGGCTGTGGGAGGACAGCAGGCCGAAGGCGCCCCAACGCTTGTAAACGTCGGGCGTGGCGGTCTGCTCAAAGCCCGACATGTCGTGGCTCCAAAAACCGAAGCCCGAGCTGAGCAGCGACAAGCCGCCCCGCAGCGACTCCGCCATGGACTCAAAGTTGGAGCTGCAATCTCCGCCCCAATGCACCGGGAACTGCTGGCCGCCCACGGTGGCCGAGCGGGCAAAGAGCACCGATTCGCCCTTTTCCTTTACCAGCAGGTCGTGCACGGCCTTGTTGTAAAGGAAAGTGTAGTAATTGTGCATTTTCAGCGGATCGGAGCCGTCGAAGTACACGCCGTCGGCGGGAATGCGCTCGCCGAAATCGGTCTTAAAGCAATCCACGCCCATTTTCAGCAGCTTGCGCAGGTAGCCGCAGTACCATTTGACGGCGGCGGGGTTGGTGAAGTCCACCAGACCCATGCCGGTCTGCCATTTGTCGGTCTGCCATACGCCGCCGTCTTTGTTTTTGATGAGGTAGCCTTCGGCCATTCCCTCGTCAAACAGCGCGGACTTCTGGCTGATGTAGGGATTGATCCACGCGCAGACCTTCAGTCCCTTTTCATGCAGGCGGCGAATCATGCCCTCGGGATCGGGGAACACCTCGCCGTCCCACTCGAAGTTGCACCACTCGTATTCCTTCATCCAGAAGCAGTCGAAGTGGAACACGCGCAGGGGGATATCGCGCTGCGCCATGCCGTCGATAAAGCTGTTTACCGTCTGCTCGTCATAATTGGTGGTAAAGGAGGTGGTCAGCCACAGCCCGAAGGACCAGGCCGGCGGCAGCTCGGGGCGGCCGGTCAGCGCGGTGTAGTTGGTCAGGGCGGTCTTGGGGCAATCCCCGCCGATGATGAAATAGTCCAGCATATGACCGCTCACGCTGAACTGCACCCGGGAAACGGCCTCGGACCCCACCTCGAAGGATACCTTCTCCGCATGGTTCACCAGCACGCCATAACCCCGGTTGGACAGGTAAAAGGGGATATTCTTGTAGGAGATCTCCGAGGCCGTGCCGCCGTCCTCGTTCCAAATGTCCACCGTCTGGCCGTTTTTGACAAAGTGGGTAAAGCGCTCACCCAGGCCATAGACGCATTCGCCCACGCTCAAGCCCAGCTGCTCGCGCATAAAGCTCTGCTCGTCGTAGGTATTGATGTAGGCAAAGTGGCGCTGGGCGCTCTGGGTCATCAGCTTGCCGTCGTAATAAAACCGGGCGGCAAAGGGCTTTTTCTCCAGCCGCAGCTGGGTTCTGCCGGTGGTAAAGGTGATGGCGTCGCCCTCGTCCGCAATCTGGGAGAAAACCGGCGCGGTGTTGATCTCAAAATGCGGCCCCTTATCGGGCTGCCCCTTGAAGTGCCAAATCTGCGCGCGCAGCACATCGGGGCGGGGCGAGGTATATTTGAGGATGAACAGCGGGCAGTCCAGCGTGTTGCCCCGGTTTTCCACCGGGCGATGGGCCACATACACGGTCAGCGCGTTGTCCTGAATTTTGACATCGCGCACCTCTGCCAGGAAATAAGGGGTCACTCCTTTTTTCATCAGCCAAAAGCCGTCGGTAAATTTCATCGTTGGTTCTCCTTTCGTCGCCGAGCGCTATTTTCTTTTATCATAGCACAACGGCGACCCGAAGGATTCCAGAATTTCCGCATTGCTATAACAATATTTTAGCGTTTTTGCGAAGCCCGCAGCGTGGCCTGCCCGCCCCGGCTCAGAGCGCTCAGCAGTGCGTCCTGCCCCACCAGCGCCACCTCCTGCCCGCTTTCGTCCAGCACGCTCACCATGTTGTACATTCCCGGCACAAAGGAAGCCACCACCTCGCGCAGCGGCGCGTCCTGCCGCGCGGCCAGATGGTTCACGCTGCGGGTCTCCCGCCGGGTGCCCTTTGCTACCTCTCCCAGCGTAAAAGCCGCCTTGCGATAGGCGTCCCCCGCGCCGATGGCCAAAAAGGCGGCCACCAGAAAAACCGATACATTGCACACGCCCGCCGCCATGCCCCACACCCCGTAAGCGCACAGCAGCCCCGAGAGCACCATGCCGCACACGGCGCACACGCGCACGGCACGGCGCGGCCCGCAGCGTTTCATCAGCAGCGCCCGCAAAATTCTTCCCCCGTCCAGCGGCCAGGCCGGCAGCAGGTTCAAGCCGGCCATCATGAAGTTGACCCCCACAAACAGCTGCAAAAAATCCGAAGGCAGCGGCCAAAAATGGTTGACGCTCAGCGCAAAGGTCATCAGCAGCACGTTGCCCGCCGGGCCGCCCATGGCGATCAGCCCCTCATCCATGGGCTTGCCCTCGCCCAGACCTTCCATCTGCGCCACCCCGCCAAAGGGCAGCAGGTCGATGCGCCGCACCTCATAGCGCAGCGCCGCCGCCACCGCGCAGTGGCAAAGCTCATGCACCAGCACCACGGCGAAGGAAAGCAGAAAAACGCTGCCGAAGCCCGTAAGCGCCGCCACCGCCAGCGTCGCCGCAAACAGCGGATGGATGGCCAGCTCGCACCCTCGGATGCGGGCGATGACCCAACACTTCATCTTCACTTCTCCCTTAAATAGTCCGACGCGCGCACCGCCGCCCCGTCGCGGTAAACCATGAACAGCACGCTGCTCCCTGCCTCGGCCACGCCCAGGCTTTGCCCCGCCTCCACGTTGTCCCCCGCCTTTACCTGCGGCGCAAAGCCCGTGTAAATGGTTTCATATCCGTCGTCATGCACCAAGCGCACCATCGTGTCATAGCTGATGCTGCTGCCCGAATAAAACACGCGCCCCGCCGCCGCCTTTACCGGCTGCTGCGCGTCGCACACCACCTCCACCGCGTAGGGCGATTCGCTGCCCATGCCCATCACCGTGCCCGACACCGGCAAAGAAAGCGCCGCATCCTGGGGATTGAACACCTCGGTCGCCTTCTCCGGAAAAAGGTTGGTGACGAATTTCAGCTTGCCCAGCGCGCTGTCCACATCGCTTTGGGCGCTCACGGCAATTTTCAGCCCCTGTAACGCGTCGTCCATTACGGGCAGGTCGATGTATTTCATGCCGATGATCACCAGGCAGATGGCGCCGCAAACAAACAATTGCAGCGGCAAACTGCCCATCCCCGCCTCCTCGCTCTCCCGGCGGGCGCGGGGCGCGGCTTCGGGGCTATGCGTGCGCCTTCTGTGGGCCATGTCCGCCCGCCTTCTGGGCGTGCGGCTCTCCATTTCTCCCAGGTCAATGTGCGGCCGGTCCTCGTTCATGCTGCTGCCTCCCATACAGATAACTCTATCCATGTATAAGCACCGGCGCAAAAAAATATGCGATAAAACGGCAAAAGCCCCGGCAAGCTGCCGGGGCTTTTAAGCTTTTTCAGGATTAGGCTTCCTTGGGAGCGTCCACCGGGCAAACACCCGCGCAGGCACCACAGGAAATGCAGGTATCCGCGTCGATCACGTAACGATCGTCGCCCTCGGAGATCGCGCTCACGGGGCACTCGGCTTCGCAGGCGCCGCACTTGATGCACTCTTCACTAATGCAATATGCCATGGATTATTTCACCTCCTTGGCTGTAATGTTTTGTTGCTTTGCTCATTTTATCAGAAAAGGCGGCGGGTGTAAAGGGCAAAACCCTATTCCACCGTAACGCTCTTGGCCAGGTTGCGCGGCTTATCCACATCGTACCCACGCTCCACCGAGCAAAAATACGCCAGCAGCTGGGCGGGGATCACGCTGATGAGCGGCGTGAGCAGCGCCTGGGTATCCTCCAGCTCGATCACCTCGTCGGCCAGATCGAGAATGAGCGCCGCGTCTCCCGGGCACATGGCCAGCACGTGCGCCCCGCGCGCCTTGACCTCCTTGATGTTGGAGGCCATCTTTTCATAAAGCTCCTTCTGGGTGGCGATGGCCAGCACCAGCGTGCCCTCCTCGATGAGGGCGATGGGGCCGTGCTTGAGCTCGCCGGCGGCAAAGGCCTCGGAGTGGATGTAGGAGATCTCCTTGAGCTTGAGCGAGCCTTCCATGGCGATGGGGTAATCCAAATTACGCCCCAGGAAGTACGCGTCGCTTACGTTGCTGTGGCGGTGGGCGCAGCGTTTTACCGTGTCCTCCGCTTCCAGCATGGCCTCCACCTTTGCGGGGATGGCCTGCACGGCGGCAAAGAGCGCCTGCCACTGGGCCTGCTCCATGCTGCCGCGGATGCGGGCCATGTGCAGCGCCAGCAGCTCAATGCAAAGCAGCTGGGTGGTAAAGGCCTTGGTGGACGCCACGGCGATTTCCGGGCCTGCCCAGGTGTACATCACCGCATCGGCCTCGCGGGAGATGGTGCTGCCCACCACGTTGGTGATGGCGAGGATGCGCGCGCCCCGCGCCTTGGCCAGGCGCATGGCGGCCAGCGTGTCGGCCGTTTCGCCGGACTGGGAAATGACCAAAAACAGATCGCCCTCCTGCACCACCGGGTCGCGATAGCGGTATTCGGAGGCCAGATCCACCTCTACCGGGATGCGCAGCGACTTTTCAAAGACGTATTTGCCCACCTGCCCGGCATAGCTGGCCGTGCCGCAGGCCACAATGACGATGCGGCGCACCGCGCGCACCGCCTCCTCCTCCAGCCCCAGACCCTCAATGTTTAAGTCTCCCTGGGCGTTGATGCGGGGAGAAAGCGTATCCTGCAAAGCCTTGGGCTCCTCGTGGATCTCCTTGAGCATGAAATGGGGATAGCCTCCCCGCTCGGCCGCCTGCACGTCCCACTCCACATGGAACACCTCGCGCTCCACCGGGATGCCGTAGCGGTCGAAAATGTCGATGCCCTCACGGGTCACGCGAGCCACCTCATAGTCCTCCAGGAAGTAAACGTCCCGGGTGTGCTTGAGCAGCGCGGGCACGTCGGAGGCGACGAAGTTTTCCCCCTGCCCGCTGCCCAGCACCAGCGGGCTGTCCTTGCGGGCGGCGATGATCTCCCCGGGGTGATCCTTGCTCACCACGCAGATGGCATAGGACCCCTCCACATGGCGCAGCGCGTCCTGCACGGCGCTGAGCAGGTCGCCCATGTAATAATGGTCGATCAAATGAGCCAGCACCTCGGTGTCGGTCTGAGAACGGAAGGAATAGCCCTTGGCGCCCAAATATTCCTTCAGGCGGCTGTAGTTTTCAATGATACCGTTGTGCACCACGGCAATGGTTCCGGCGCCGTTGGTGTGGGGGTGAGAGTTTTCATCCGAGGGCGCGCCGTGGGTCGCCCAGCGGGTGTGGCCAATGCCCATGGTGCCCTGCACCGGTTCCTTTTCCAGCAGCTGGCGCAGCATGTCCAGCCGCCCCTTCTTTTTGCGCACGTCCAGCGCGCCGTTGTCATACACAGCCACGCCCGCGCTGTCATAGCCGCGGTACTCCAGCATGGACAAACCCTCGATCAGGATGTCCACAGCACTTTTTTCTCCGATATATCCAACGATTCCGCACATAATACAAAGTCCTCCTTCATTGAGGCGTCGTCGCGCGCCGGGGCGCGCGGGAATGCGGGTAGCAAAAAAGGACACCAAACCAGACGTCCTCCGCATAGCCCATTTGGGCATAGGAATCCCGCAAGTCGCTTGTGCTGCACGATCCGCTCTGTGCCGCGCGTCACCGCGCGGTTTTGTCAGATGGTTCTCGGGGCGCAGCCCCCGCGGAGTACCCGCCGAAACTTTCGATAAACTCCGTCCTCGTCAACTCCTGGCAGTATGCCCGAGTTCTGGCGCTCATATGCAATTGTTGCCTCTCCGGGATCGCTCACCCCCTTTGCCGTTTTTTTATTCTATGTGATCCGCGCCTGAGCCATGCCCCGACGCGGCACATATCTTCTCAGCCCAACCGGCTTTGCATCAGCGCGGCCAGCTCCCGGGCGTCCCGCCCGATCTGCTCTTCATCCTCACCCTCGATCATCACGCGGATGAGCGGCTCGGTGCCCGAAGCGCGCACCAACACGCGGCCCCTGCCGGCATATTTCTCGTCCAGCGCGGCGATGGCATGGGTAATTTCCCCATCGCTTTGCCAGAGCAGTTTTTTTTCATTGCTGTCCAGCTTGAGGTTGACCAGCACCTGCGGCAGGCGGGTCATGATCTTCGCCGCCTCGGATAAGCGCTTTCCTGTGCGGGTGACGGCAGAGATCAAATTCAGCGCCGAGGACAACCCGTCCCCCGTCGTGTTGGAGGCCAGCAAAATGACATGGCCGGACTGTTCCCCGCCGATGCCGTAGCCGTGCTCCCGCATACATTCCAGCACATAGCGGTCGCCCACCTTGGTCTGCGCCAGCGCCACGCCTTCGCGCTCCATGGCCAGCTTCAGCCCCAGGTTGCTCATCACCGTGACCACCAGGGTATTGTGGGGCAGCAGACCCCGCTTTTTCATATCCACCGCGCAGATGGCCATGATGCAGTCGCCGTCCACCTCGCAGCCGGTTTCATCCACCGCCAGCATCCGGTCGGCGTCGCCGTCAAAGGCAAAGCCCATCTGGGCACCCTGCGCGGGCACGGTCTTTTTCAGCAGCTCCAAATGGGTGGAGCCGCAGCCGGCGTTGATGTTCACGCCGTCGGGTGCGTCGGCCACGGTGATGACCTGCGCGCCCAGCTGGCGAAACAGCGCCGGTGCCACCGCGCTGGCCGCGCCGTTGGCGCAGTCGAGAACGATTTTTTTACCCCGCAGGTCGGCGTCGCACAGCTGCGCCAGGTGCGCCACATAGGCTCCTGCCGCGTCGTCATCCAGCTCGGCCACCCGCCCCACCGCTTCGCCCGTCGCCCGGGGAAGGTCTTTTCCTTGGCTGCGCACGATGGCCTCGATCTCGTCTTCCACGGCGTCGGGCAGTTTAAAGCCGCGGCCGTCGAAAAACTTGATGCCGTTGTATTCCATGGGGTTATGAGAAGCAGAGATGACCACCCCTGCGTCTGCCTCGTAGTGTTGGGTCAGCCACGCCACCGCCGGCGTGGGCAGCACGCCCACCTGCAGCACATCGCCGCCCACCGCGCAAATGCCCGCGGTCAGCGCCGCCTCCAGCATGGAGCCGGAAATGCGCGTATCCCGCCCCACCAAAATACGGGGCCGACGCGCGCTCTTGCTCAATACATATGCACCGGCGCGCCCCAGCTCATAAGCCAGCCGGGCGTCCAGCTCGGTGCCCGCCACGCCGCGCACACCGTCCGTTCCGAACATCCTTTCCACCAGATGTCCTCCTTCATTGTCTTTGATCCGAGATATTATAACACATTGCCCGCGGGCAAAGCAAACCGCCGCCAAAAACCGGCACCAAGCGACACCGGCCGCGGCGGGCAACAAAAAAACGCCCGAAAAATTCCGGGCGTTTTTTTATCATGCCAGGTGCAGCTTGCTGCGAATCATCCGCAGCAGGTTCAACAGCGGCGTAAACAGGATCAGACTCAGGATCACATTCCCCGCGGCATGTGCCGCGTCAAAGGGCAATCCCGCCATCCAATAGGCCAGCATATAGGCCCAATAGCCCCGGCTGCCCGCAAAAAAGCAGGCCTGCACCAGCGCGCACAGAAAGCCGAACAGCAGCCCATACACACCCGCCAGCGCCGCCACCACCAGCGCCAGCGCCCACCAGCGCCTCAGGCGCAGCAGCGGCTTGCACAGCGCGGCGGTAATCAGCACCAGCGCCGGCCAGATCAACAGATACATGACCACCCAGGTATTGATCCCGTACAGGAACATCTCCACCAGTGAAAAAACGATGGCTGCCAGCACCGCCCGCCGCCACCCCAGCGCCATGGTATACACCATGAGCAGCAGGGTGACCACCTCGATGTTGGCCAGGAACCTTAAGGAGAGCTTGCCCACCGTGAGAAGCGCTGACAACACCCCCACCAGTGCGATGTCCCTGACCGATATCTTTGCCTTAGGTTTAGTAAGTGCTGAGCTCAAGAGTAAACACATCCCCATCGGCCACCGGCTGGGTGGACGCACCGTTCATCCCCACCTCGCCGTTGACGAGGATGGACCAGAACTCGTTGCTGCCGTCGTTGGCGGTGTAGCCGCCGGCGGTGGTGATATAAGCGCCATACTGGCCGTCCTCAATGGTTACACCCAGCTCCTGGGCGTGCTCGGTGAGCACATCGGCAAGCATCTCGGCCTCTGTGGTGTAGGTAAAGGAGGTATCAATGTTCTGGTTCGCCGCCACGATCTTGATGGTGACGGATTTCCCGGTTTGCGGCGCATCGGTAGGCGCGGCAGTGGGTTCTGCGGTGGCTTGCGCGGTGGGCTGCGCTGTCTGGGTATTCGCGGGGGCCTTTTGGCAGCCGGTAAATACCAGCAGCGCAGCTGCGGCCATCACCACGGCCAAAATGCGGGAAAGGTTCTTCATATTTTTTCTCCTTGCGTAAAAAAAATACCGTGCAACCCCATAAGGATGCACGGCTTATTGCAAAACAAGCCATATCCCTTTTCCCAGGGGGTATGATCGTACCCGTGGCATCAGGCAGTTCTTCCGGCTTGGCTTCATCCTCCTGCCGCCTTCCCGCGGGGTAACCCGCAGTGGCTTCTCGGCATTCGTCGGCCTTACGGCTACTGGGACAGCGCCGGTCTTTCACCGGCTTCCCTGTTAGGCCTTTTTCAAGGCACCTGCGCACGTTCGGTTTGATAACATGTTTATTGTAACGTGCCCCGCCGGGAAAAACAAGCTTTCCCCGCAAGAGCACAAGAAACTTCTTCCCCGCGCAGAAAATTCCCTATGCACATTGGTAATGCACATTCATTACAAATATGGTAAGATAAGCGGGTATACGAAAGGATGAGGAAGATCATGAACGGGATTGTCATACTGATTCCTTCCTACAAACCCGACGAGATGCTGTGCAGCACCACACAGGCGCTGCGCGATGCCGGGTTTGAGGATATTTATGTGGTAAACGACGGCAGCGCGCCGGAATACCGCCCTTATTTTGAGCAGGCCGCCGCCCAGGGCTGCACCGTGCTGCACCACGCGCGCAACCAGGGCAAAGGGCGCGCGCTGCGCCTGGGCTTCAACCAGATCCTGCTGGATCACCCCGACTGCGTGGGCATTGTGACCTGCGACGCCGACGGCCAGCACGAGATCTCGGCGGTGCTGCGGGCGGCGCAGCTGCAACTGGAGCACCCGGATGCGGTTATTCTGGGCGCACGGCAGTTCTTCAAGGCCAAGGTTCCCCTGCCCAACCTCATGGGCAACACGATCACGCGATTTGTGTTTTATCTGCTTTGCGGCCTGCGCTTTGGCGACACTCAGTGCGGCCTGCGCAGCTTTCCCACGGCGCATATGGACACCTTTTTGGCCACGGCGGGCAACCGCTTCGAGTTTGAAAACATGATGCTGCTGGAGCTGCGGAAATTCAGCATCCCCTATGTGGAGTTCCCCATGAAGGCGGTGTATGAAGAGGTCAAGCGCGTCACCCACTTCAACAAATTGCTGGACTCGGTGCGCATTTATTCCATGCTGCTGTCTTTTGCGGTGCTGCCCATCGCGGCAGGCGCGCTGGCCAGCCTGGTCTTCAGCGTGACGACCGGCGGCGCATTGGCGGCGGGCCTGAGCCTGCTGCTGGGTTGGGTCGTGATGGCGCTGGGATGCGGCCGGCGCAAATACTGGGCGCTGCTTTGCGGGGCGCTCTCCGGCGTGCTGGGCGCGCTGGGGATCTATGTGCTGACCTCGCTGTGCGGATTTTCGCCTTTGGGCGCCTGGTGGACCTGCGCGCTGCTGCTGATGATCCTCAACTATTCCATGTTTTTAGAGCTGCGCTGCGGCACAAAGCCTTCGCGCACAAAGCTCGGCGAATAAAACAAAAGCCCCGCGTCAACCGGGGCTTTTTCCTTGGAGCGTTATGAACTCGATCAAAGAAAAAACCAATCGCTTTTTGGCACGGCACTTTACCACCTCCAGCATGGACTACCGGGAGGTGGGGGCGCTGTTTTTGCCCCTGGTCATCAACCAGTTTTTTATCTCGGTGATGGCGTTGTTCAACACAGCCATGATCAGCTCCTCGGGGTTGGCGGCCATCAGCGCCGTCAACTCGGTGGATTCGCTCAATATGCTGTTTTTGAGCATTTTTGTGGCGGTGGCCACGGGCGGCACCGTGGTGGTGGCGCAGTATAAAGGCGCGGGCGACGCAGACATGATGCGCCAGGCAGGCAGCCAGGCCGTGACCGCCGTAGTTCTGCTGGCCGTCACCTTTTCCGGGCTGCTCATCGCCTTTACTTCCCCGGTTATGACGGTGCTCTTTGGCGGGGCGGATGCGGATGTGCTGAGCAACGCACGGCTGTATTTTCTGGGCAGCTGCCTGTCCTACCCGGGGTTTGCGCTCTCTGAGGCGGTGTGCGGCGTGCTGCGCGGCGGCTCGGACACACGCGCTTCTCTTGTCATATCAGTTCTAACCAATGTTTTATACCTGCTTTTAAACGTCATTTTGGTGATGTGGGCAAAGCTGGGCGTGGCCGGTCTGATCATCTCGCTCAACATCTCTCGCTATCTTGGCGGAGCAGCGGCGCTGCTTTATATCACCCGCTGGGGGCAAAAGATCCGCCTGCACTTCCGCGAAATTCTGCATCTCAACTTCCCCATCCTGAAAAAGGTTTTGTTTATCGGCATTCCCTTTGCCGCCGAGCAGGTGTTCTTTTGCGGGGGAAAGCTGCTGACCCAGACCTTTATCGTGAAAATGGGCACGCTGGCCATGACGACAAACGCCCTGTGCAACTCCCTGATGAACCTCTTTCAGATCGTGCCGGGTGCGCTGCAGCTGACCGTGGTCACGGTGGTGGGGCAGTGCATCGGCAAGGGCAGCGTCGAGGACGCACGTTTTTACACGCGAGCGGTCGTGCGCACCGCCGCGATTGCCTACCTGGTGGCCGACCTTACACTGCTGCCGGCCTATCCGCTGCTTATCCGCATGTTCTCCGCGCCGCAGGAGCTGATCTGGGGCATCTTCCTCGTCACGCTGGTCGGCGGCATTTTCCAGCCGCTGTGCTGGGCGCAGAGCTTCA
>JAQUVY010000167.1 GCA_028693155.1 Eubacteriales bacterium | reverse complement strand
GTTATGGAAAGCTTCTGGGGACGGTTTAAGGATGCTTTGCGCAAGCATTTTCGTTATTGGGAGAGCAATGACTTGCAGGATACCGTTGCAAAGTGCGTCCAGTATTTTAACTGCGTCCGTCCCGTTCACAAGCTCAACGGAAAACCGCCAGTCCTGTTTCGAACGGAACTGGCGGCTTAATTGGATTTTTGTGTCTACTATCTATTGACTATTTCACGGCAATTGCCGAGCGGCGTTTTTTTTAGCACAGAAGTCAATCCTGCACGTCGATCAATACCTTCATAGTGGTTTCGCGATGGGCGTCGATGTACTGATAAGCTTTGAGATAATCGGCAAACGCAAAATGCTTGGACATAAGGGTGTTCAGCTGTACCTTGCCGTCATTCACCAGGGCAATGGCGTCCACATAATCTTCATGGCGGTACATCATGGTGCTCTTAAGATCCAGCTCATGATCGTTCAAAACCGCCAGATCTACGGTGGCCATATCGGCAAACACCGCCACCAAAATAATGGTGGATCCTTTCCGTGCGCAGGCAATGGCCTGTCCCATGGTAATGTTGTTTCCCGCGCAGTCGTAGATCACGTCTGCCTTGTCCGGGCCGAATGCCGCCACCATTGCTTCGCCGAAATCCGTATTGCGGGTGTTCACGCAATGATCCACACCGCACTCTTTGGCCAGTTCCAGGCGCAGATCGCTGACGTCGGTAATCATCACTTCAGCGGCGCCCATGCCTTTTGCCGTCTGCGCCACCAAATTGCCGATGGGACCGGCGCCCAATACCGCGATTTTCAGACCCTTTACATCACCGGCCTGCTTCACCGCGTGCACGGCCACTGCCAGAGGCTCAATCATGGCGCCCTGATCGAATGTCATTTCATCGGGCAGGGGCGTGATCTTGCTTTGATCCACACAAAAATAGGTAGACGCCGTACCCGTGGTCTGAAAGCCCATCACCTTGAGTTCTTCGCACAGGTTGTATTTGCCATGCCGACAGGGGTAGCACTTGCCGCACACCACCTGAGGCTCAATGGTCACCTTTTGCCCCACGCGCAGCCCGGTGACGCCCTCGCCCAAGGCGGCGATTTCACCGCTGACCTCGTGCCCCTGGGTCACGGGATATTTCGTGAAGGGATGTTTGCCATGGTATACATGGATATCCGAGCCGCATACGCCGATGCGCATGATTTTGACCAGCACTTCGCCGGCCTTCACCTCAGGCGTAGGGATCTCGCGGAATTCGATAACGCCCGGGGCGGTCATGACCTGCTGCAGCATGAAAATGCCTCCTTCGTATATTTGCATTTATACTAGAGCGAAGCGCGCGGCGCTGTCAAGTAGGAACGCAAAACGTTTTCAAAAGGCATTGAAACGGCGGGCTGCTGCGCCAAAGCGAACGAATGGTGAATTCTTGCGCAATTCAGTATGGAAATTCTTGCGAAAAAGCAACATATTGTGATTGACCCGCGATATATTGTTGTGATACGCTAAATAAAAAGCAAATATGATGCATTCAGCTGCAGCAAAAAAATCCTGGAGGCAATGAAACATGGAAAAAAATATTTTTATCATTTTTTCCGAGGACTGGCTCAACGACAAATTCGGCGCGACCTTCGAGCAGGACTTTTGGGCCGATCCCATTCGACGCACGGAAAACCTGCGTGAATTGCAGTATCAGACGGCAAAACGCTATCCCGATCTGCATGTGGGCGATATAGAAGCCAAACCCCGCCCCATTGCCTCTGATGAATACGCCCATCGTTTTATGGGAGCGCTGTTTGGCTGCCCCATTCGGTATATGAAAACGCAGGCGCCTTCGGCCGAGCCGCTCAAGTGCGACTTCGATGATCTGGAGCGTTTGGAAATGCCCGATCTGCATAACAACGAAGTGGTAAAAAAGGCGCTGGATGACGCCAAGCAGCTCAAGGCGAAATACGGCTTCTGCTCCGGCGGCATCAACACCGGCAGCCCGCTCAACGTGGCCATCACCGTGTTCGGCGAAACCTTTTTGGCGGCCTGTGCCGGCGAGCCGGAACTGGCGCAGAAGGTGCTGATGATCATTGCCCGCACCGAGATCCGTCTGGCGTACGAGTTCAGCCAGGTGGTGGAGCCCGATGCCTTCCCGGGCACGCCCTTCCGCTCGGGCTACGGAAACTGCCCCGCCATTATGCTTTCCCCCCGCAACTACCGTGAGGTCGTTCTTCCGGTGGATATGTGGTATCGCCAGCAGTGCGATGTGTTCAACCTCCACCACTGCGGCATTTTTGACCGCTATGCCGAGCTTTATTTGCCCTTGAAGCCCGAGTCGCTGGACATTGGCGGCGGCACGGATTATGCCCTGCTGCGCAAGTATTATCCCGACACCCCCGCCAGCTACATCGTCAACCCCGACACGCTTGAAGGAAAAACCCGGGAAGAAATCGATGCCGTGGTGCGCCACATCGTTGAGACCGGCGGCCCCACCAGCAAGATCATCCGCCTGTGGAGCTACGACATCAGCCGCGCCATGACCGATGAAAACCTGGCCGATTACTGCACCTCCCTGCAGCGTCAAAACCTGGTGTAAGTCCATTCTTTGAGAAAAGCCCCGCCTCTCCGGACATGCAGCCGCGTTTGCGGATTGTCAGCATGCGTGCCCGGGAAAGGCGGGGTTTTTTGTTTTTGCAGAGCGGTGTTGGAAAAAGATGCTCGGATCGCCACCCTTTGACCAGTGCCGCCCCAGCGGCACTGGCAGCTGAAACGCGTTCAAACTAAGCGCAATATTGCCGCGCAGCGGCAATCACGGGAGCGGCGAAGGACGAAGGCTAAAAACCACCACAAGGGATTTCATCCCTTGACCCTTTCATCGGGGAAAGGCAGCGGCGACGGTCAGGGTGCTATTCCCGAGGACGAGCAGCCTACGGCGAACCCGTTTTTTCATCGTCGGCAAGAAGTCTTGGCCACCCAAGCACTTCGGCCTTTGGCCGAAGTGCTTCCGGGGTCTGG
>JAQUVY010000001.1 GCA_028693155.1 Eubacteriales bacterium | reverse complement strand
TTACGGCAGTTTTATATAACCAAATTGGAAATATACGCAAGGGGGAACGAGTAATGGATATTTTTTCCGTTTTGCAGCTGGGGGGCGGCTTGGCGCTGTTTCTGTTCGGCATGAACGTGATGGGGCAGGGCCTTGAAAAGGTCGCCGGCGGGCGCCTGGAGCGCACGCTGGAAAAGCTGACCGACAATCCTCTCAAGGCGGTGCTGCTGGGCGCGGGGGTCACCTCTGTCATCCAAAGCTCGTCGGCCACCACGGTTATGGTGGTGGGCTTCGTCAATTCGGGCATTATGAAGCTTTCTCAGGCCGTGGGGGTCATCATGGGTGCCAACATCGGCACCACCGTCACCTCCTGGCTGCTCAGCCTTACGGGCATCCAGAGCAGCAGCCTATGGGTTCAGCTGCTCAAGCCCGACAGCTTCTCCCCGCTGCTGGCGTTGGTGGGCGTGGTTTTGCTGATGATGGCGCGTGACCCGCGGAAAAAGGATGCGGGCTCCATTTTGCTGGGCTTTGCCGTGCTGATGACCGGAATGAGTGCCATGAGCGGCGCGGTGGCGCCGCTGGCCGATTCCCCCAGCTTCGCCAATATCCTGCTCATGTTCTCCAACCCGGTGCTGGGCGTGCTGGCCGGCACGGTGCTCACCGCCGTGATTCAAAGTTCCTCGGCCTCGGTGGGCATCCTGCAGGCGCTGGCCGTCACCGGCGTCGTCCCCTTTTCCACCGCGCTGCCCATCATTATGGGGCAAAACATCGGCACCTGCGCCACCGCCCTCATCTCCTGCATCGGCGCCAACAAAAACGCCCGGCGCGCCGCCATGGTACACCTGTACTTCAATTTGATCGGCACGGCCGCCTTTTTGGGGCTGTACTACGGGGCTGACGCCATTTTCCACTTTTCTTTTGCCCATGCGCCGGTGCGCCCGCTGGACATTGCCATCGTGCACAGCATCTTTAACGTATTCTCCACCTTGCTGCTGCTCCCCTTCTCCAAATGGCTGGAAAAGCTGGCTGTCCTTACCATACGGGACAAAAAAGCCGCCCGGGAAACCACGCCCCTTTTGGACGAACGGCTGCTGGCCACGCCGGCCGTCGCGCTGGAGCAGTGCAGAAAGGTCACCTTGGCCATGGCGCAGGAATCCTCCCAGGCCATCCGCAGCTCCATTGCCGTGATGGAGTCCTATCGGCAGCCGCTGGCCGATGAAATTGAGCGTCAGGAAAAAGACGTGGATCATTATGAGGATCTGATCGGCACCTACCTCATTCAGCTCAGCAGCCGCAGCCTCACCCTGCGCGACAGCAACGAGGTGTCCATGCTGCTGCACTGCATCGGAGATTTTGAGCGCATCAGCGACCACGCCGTCAACCTGACCGAGGTGGCACGGGAGATGCGGGACAAGGGGCTGGCCTTCTCCGCCGAGGCGAAGGCCGAGCTTGCCGTGCTCACCCACGCGCTGGACGAAATCTTATCGCTCACCCTGCAGGCTTTTCAAGAGGAGAACGTGGAGCTGGCCGCGCAGGTGGAGCCGCTGGAGCAGGTGGTGGATCAGTTGAAAAACGAGCTGCGCAGCCGCCATATTGCGCGCATGCGCCGCGGCGAATGCACCCAGGAAATGGGCTTTGTGTATTCCGATCTGCTCACCAACTACGAGCGGGTGTCCGACCACTGCTCCAACATCGCCGTGGCATTGATCGAGATTCACCAGATGGAACAGTTTAACACGCACGAATATCTGAACGAGGTCAAAAGCGCGGGGCGTCCCGCCTATACCCGGGCGTACGCGGATTTCCTCCAAAAATATACGCTGCCCTAAACCCGCTGCCCTGCATTTTTGCGCCCCGCCGGGGGCGCTTTTTTATGCATTTGCTTGAATATGCGGTTTCTGGGTATACTATTTGCTAATATCACGACCAAGGAGAGAGATCATGAATTTGAAAAAAAGCAGCTCACTTCCCAAGATTATCGCCTGGGCCGCAGCGGGTGTGGTGGCCGTGGCGCTGGTCATCAGCTCCATGTACAGCATCAACGAGCAGGAGCAGGCGGTCGTCGTTACCTTTGGCAAGGCTAATACGGTCAGCGCGCCCGGCCTGCATTTCCGTATTCCCTTTGTGCAGCAGGTTCACAAGGTGTCCACCGTCATCAACGGCTTCCCCATTGGCTACACCCCCGGCACAGGCGAGGCCATCGAAGCCGAGTCTTTGATGATCACTTCGGACTACAACTTCGTCAACGTGGATTTTTTTGTGGAATATAAGGTATCAGACCCCGTAAAATATCTTTACTCCTCCAAAGAGCCCGTGCAGATCCTCAAAACCTTGGCGCAGAGCTACATTCGCGATACCATCGGTCTTTACCCGGTAGATAGCGTTATCACCACCGGCAAAAACGAAATTCAGGCCGAGATCAAAGAAAAAATGATCGACCGCTTGGAAAAGGAGGACATCGGTCTGCAGCTGGTGAACATTACCATTCAGGACGCGGAACCCCCCACCGCCGAAGTGCTGGAGGCGTTTAAAGCGGTGGAGACCGCCAAACAGAGCAAGGAAACCTCCATCAACAACGCCAACAAGTATAAAAGCGAGCAGGAACCCGCCGCCGTGGCGCAGGTGGACGAGATAATAAAAAAGGCCGAGGCCTCCAAAGCGGCCCGCGTAAACGAAGCGCAGGGTCAGGTGGCTCGCTTCAACGCCATGTACGCAGAGTATACCAAAAACCCGTTGATCACCAAGCAGCGCATGTTTTATGAAGCCATGGAGGAGATTCTCCCCCAGCTGCGCGTCATCATCAACGACGGTGAAGGCGGCGTAAACAAAATTTTACCGCTGGGCGACCTTTCCGGCACCGACGCCGTTGCGGCCGCGGCCGGCTCCACGCAGGAGGGACAATAATTATGGAACAAAATTTTCAAAACGATGGAAAGACCATTAACGTGACCCGTCAGCACAACAAGAAAAGATGGACCGCCGGCATCATCGCCGCCATCATTGCGCTGGCAGTGCTGATTGTGGGCAGCGGCTGCTTTGTGGTGACCCAGCCCAATGAGTATATTATGATTCAGCAGTTCGGCCGCATTGTGGACGTGAAAACCGAATCGGGGCTGAGCTATAAGCTGCCCTTCATCCAGAGCACCAAGTCCATCCCCAAAGAGGTGCTGCTGTACGACCTGCCCATTTCCGACGTCATTACCAAGGACAAGAAGACCATGGTGGCCGACAGCTTCGTGCTGTGGCAGGTGACCGATCCGCTGAAGTTTTTGCAGACGCTCAACGGCAACACCGCCAACGCCGAGGCGCGCATCAGCACCATCGTCTATAACTCCATGAAAAACGTCATCAGCTCTCTGTCTCAGGCCGATATCATCAGCGGCCGCGATACCCTGGCCGCCGCCATCATGTCCAACATCGGCAACGGCCTGGAGCAATACGGCGTGCGGCTGGTGGCGGTGGAAACCAAGCATCTGGATCTGCCTGACGACAACAAGCAGGCGGTCTACGAGCGGATGATCTCCGAGCGCAACAACATCGCCGCGTCCTACCAGGCCGAGGGCGAATCGGAAGCCAAGAAGATCCGCACCGAGACCGACACGACCATCACCGTGAAGATCTCCCAGGCCAACGCCGATGCCGAAAAGATCATTTCCGAAGGCGAAGCCGAGTATATGCGCATTTTGTCCGAGGCCTATGCCGACCAGAGCCGTGCCGATTTTTACACCTTCGTGCGGGCGCTGGACGCTGCCAAGCTCTCCTTGAAGGGCAGCGACAACATTCTGATCCTCTCCCCCGACTCGCCGCTGGCGCAGATCTTCTATCAGGCAAACTGAAGTTAAAACGCAAAACAGCGGAGCTTGCGCTCCGCTGTTTTTTTGTGGCTCCCGCCCGGCTCCCTTGGCGGATACATGCACGGAGGACAGTCGCTTGCGAAACAGTCCGGCCGCGGCGTATGCGTGCCTCGTCCCGTCGGTTCCCCACTGTGCGCAAACTGATATTCCGCCATCCATCCGCGCTGAAAAAGCCGCTTTGGGGCGCAAAAAGCCGTGCGCATCGCCGCCGGGCAGGAAAAATTGTTTTTCAGCCCTGCGGCGCTATTTTGCGCGAGGGTGGGCATTCCCACACGGTTCATCCTTCGGCACGCGCCCTCGGATGCCCCCGGCAAATACCGTTGAGCCGCCTAAAAAACAGCTTCTTTACGCCTCCCGCTAAAAGGGCCTGAGGAAACACACGGTTTTCTCAGGCCCTTTTTGTTCTCAGGGAAAAAGCGGTTTGATTTTATCCCGGTGCAGGTCGGTGCCGATCACGTTGAGCGCACAAGGGGCTTCATCCGAAGGCTGCACCTCCCATCGCCCGGGAGTCGCACTGACCAGCCAGGCACCCCCGCCCGACCTTTTTACGCCGCCCTTCACGCGCAGCACCCGACCGCACGCAGGCCGGAACACCTCCGCCAACGCGCTGTCCACCTCCTGCGCGCTTTGCGCCAGTTTGGGGTACAGCGTAGCGGCGAAAAACAGATTGGTGTGCGGCTGCACACGGCGCGCGTGGGGCAAGAAGACAGGCGTCGCAGCCGCAGCCGTCTCCCGGCAGGTATGCTCCTGCGCCTCCACAATGGGGATGCCGGCGCCCTTTGCCGCATCCAGCGCGCACAGCAGCGCACGAACGCGGGCGCGCGCCGTCTGCGCCTGCTGCGGTGTTTCCGCCTTGGTCAGCACCACGCAGCCCGTGCTGTGCAGTTGGGAGAGCATCAGCTCGCGTTCCGCCCCCTGCGGTTCGGGCGCGGACGCATCCACCAGGGTGATCACATTGCCGGGGCAGGCCGCTTCCCGCAGCTTGGGGCTGCTCAGCACGTCGAATCCGTCATCCAGATCAAACACGCCCGACGGCTCCACCACGATGCGGTCGTACTGACCGCATTGAGCCAGTTCCAGCAGCAAATCATGGAAGTTCACCTTCAGGCCGCAGCAAATGCAGCCCCCCGCCAATTCCCGCACGGTGTCGATGCCCCGGCTGCGCAACACGGCGGTATCCACCCCGGCCAGCGCAAACTCATTTTCCACCACCGCCACGCGCTGCCCCTTGTCCCGAAGCCAGGCGGCGTACCCGGTGATAAACGTGGTTTTTCCCGCGCCCAGCATACCGGTGACCATATCAACGGGGATCATTTTTGGTATACCCCGTGCTTTTGCGCAATGTCGATCATGCGCTGCGCCCGGTCAAAGGACGCGTTGGCGGGATACTCACATCCGGTCGCCAGCATAAAACCGCCGCCTGGTGCCATGGCGTCTATTTGGTCATAGCAGGCCTTGTCCCACTCCTCATCCGTGCCGATGACCGCCATGGCGGGGGTGACGCAGCCAATGAGGGTGACCTCCTTGCCATACTTCTCCTTGCATTGGACGAAGGACTCGCAGTCGTCAGGCGGATACAAAAAGGAAATCGCGGTGGGCTGCATGCGCTTAATCTGGGCGTCAAAATAAATTTTCTGGCCGCAGTTGTGGATCATGACCAAGCTTCCGTTTTGGCGAACCACTTCGGCCAGCTCCTCCACCAGCGGGCCTTCCATGTCGTCCCACATACGCTTGGACATGATGGATCCCGAAGCAAAGAGCGTATCAAACATGATTCCGCTGACGCCGGTCTGCGCCAGCGCGGCCACGTACTCCTTCAGGGTTTCGTTGATCTGCCTGGCCGCTTCTTTCACCGCGTCCGGGTCGTCATACAGATCCATATACATATCCTGCTGGTTGCGCAGCATGGACAGCACACCCAGCGGGCCAAACACAAACGCCACGATGGGCAGATCCTTCCCGCGAGCGGCCACCAGCTTTTTGCATACGTCGATGTGCATCATCATGCGTTTGGAATTGCGATAGTCCACTTTCTTTATTTTGGCGTAATCGGCAATATCCTGCACAACGGACTGGCTGTAATCGGGGTGCGCCGCCTCATTTTCCGGGAAAATCAACTTCTGTCCCCATGCGTCGCATTCCACCGACAGATCGATGAGGGTCACGATGCAGTCGATGTCAAAATCCTCCGCCGATTTGAGAAAAGCCCGCGCGCAGACATCTGCATCGGTGGACCACTGGGCATAGTTGGCTCCCACCAGTTTGCGGGTAACGCCGCTGAGGATGGGATAGACGGGCACACGATCGGGTTCTTGATGCTGCAAAGCGCAGGTAACACGTTCCATAGAGTTCATTGAGCAGTCCTCCCTTTTGTTGTTTGTTGGCGTCATTATATGGGCAAACTGCCCTTTGCGATATAACAGATTTGCGCGGGCGCGTCAATTCTTGCGAAGAGAAATGAAAGCCGCAGGATTGCCGTTTTTTGCGCAAAAAATCCCATGGAGCGGCCGCTCCATGGGATTTTCAATCAAAAAAACGCCGTTCTGCTTATGTCAGCTTCCACATGACGATCAGCTGGGAGGGCCCGCCGATCACGCCGTTGGTATAGCCATTGCTGCTGACAAAAGCCCAGCCGCCGACGATGTCCACCTCAATGCGCTCAATGTCGTTGGTGTACAGTTCGCCGTCCGCCGCCTGCTTTTCCAGCAAAAACTTCAAGGTGTTTTCCCGGTATTCTTCATAGGAATACCGGCCGCTCAGGGCCAAAATATGCGCCTGCTGCAGCATTTCACCTTCCTGGCCTGCACCGCGATACAGCGTCACAGCAGCGCCCGTCCAATCGTCATCCGTATCCACACTCACCGTATAGGCCTGGCCATCCCACTGTGCGCCCCACAGTGCGGTCCCGTCATCCTGATAGACGGGCGCCGCCTGCATATCAGCGATGCTGGTCGCCTCATAGTGATTCATTTCTTCCCCGGACGGCACGGCGGAGACATCGATTTTTGTCAGCGCGGTCTCTCCGTTCTTCAGCGTGTAGATCTCGCGATCCTCCCAGGTCATCCCCTCGGTGAGCACGCTCAGGTATGCGGTATCCCCTTTTACGCCCATCGGGTTGATCAGGCACTCCTGCGTGGGAAGCTCCACCGGTGCGCTGGTTCCCGAAGTGTTCAGGAGCATCAGTTTGGAGGGATACTCCCCCGTCTGGTAGAGAATGCTTCCGTCAGATAGCGTGACAACAGGCTGGCACGCCGCCGCAAGCACGATCTTGCCGCCCTTGTCGTTGAGCCTATAAAGATCATACAAATAATACTCGCTCCAGGACTCCTTCATCCATTGCGGCCAGGACCGCCAAACGGAAGAAGCCCGGTCGTCATTCAGCCACCGCTTCACCAGATATGTGCCCGGTGACTGCACCCATATCTCCGCGAACTCATCGGGCGCGCCGTTGTCGATGCAGCGGACGTTTCCGCCGTCATAGTTCATGGCGTAGATGCCGTCGTTGTTTACAAAAATAATGTTTCTTCCATCCGCCAGATACCACGGATTCCGCCCGCGCTGGGCGACCTGCAAAACCTCCGGCGTAGGCGTGGGGGCATTTTCTTCCGTGGCGGCAGGGGTGGCTGTTGTGCGTGCTACGTCCTGCGGGGCAGAGGTCTGCGCGGGAGAAGCCGCCGGTTTCGTGCAGCCCACACACACCGCCATAAGGGTTACAATCATCACAATTGAAATCCACTGTTTCATCTTCATACCCTCCTGCGTGTAGTATATCACCTTTCAAGGCATTGCCGCAAGCACAAAAAGGCCCGCCTGCAATGCAGGCGGGCCGGCAAACGAATATTTATTCTGCGGACGCGCTGGGCTGCGGCGATACCGCAGGAGACTCCTCGGTGTCCTGGGGCGGCGCAGCGGAGTCATCCGGGGCGGCCGTGGCGCTGGGATCGCTCATCCCCAGGGCGGCATAATCCACCGTGACCGTCATGCCCGCGCGGGCGGCGTCCAGCTTCTCATAGTAGGTGTCGGTGCGTTTGCTCTCCAAAAGCGCCTCTTCCAGCCCTGCCTTGGCATCCTCCAGGCTGGTTTCGTGCTCCGGCGTCTCTTCATCCAAAACGATGATGTGGTAGCCATAGTCGGAGGGAACCAGGGCGCTGATATCGCCGGCTTTTTCCAAGGCCCAGGCCGCATCGGTAAAGGACTGCACGAAGCTGGTAGATCCCTTGGCGATGAGGTAGCCGTCGGCGCCGCCGGTATCGTCGCTGACCTCGGTCATCACGGTGCCGAAGTCTTCGCCGCCGGTGGTGACCCGGGTCAATACGGTTTTTGCCTCTTCCTCAATGCCCTTAAGGTATTCCGCCAACTTGGCATCGGCCGCTGCCGTATCGGCCGGTGTTTCCTCGGTGCCGTTGCGCAGGTTGTTGATCTCCTCCTGCTGATCCTGGGTCAAGCCCACCAGGATATGCCGCACCTTGCGGGCCTGAAGGTGGTACAGCGTGGTGGTTTCGCTGGCCGCATCCTCATATTCACCGGGGTCGGCAATATAGGCTTCCTTCTGCGCGGCCAACTGCTCGGTGTAATAGGTCTGCAGCTCTTCATCCGAAACGGACACGTCCGAGATCATTTCCTCATACAGCTTGTCCAAAATGGACGCGTTGCGGAACGTATCCTGCAAGTAATCATAAGTGTAGCTGTTCTCTTCCATATACGCGGCAATTTTTTCATCGATGGCAGCCTCAAGCGCATCCTCAGCAGGCGGCGTCTCACTGGCTGCCAGCTGCTCGGAGAAGTAACTGCGCCAATCCTCCATAAGATCCTGATATTCCTTGTCGGCCGCTGTGATCTCCTCGTCCGTCAGCGCCACGCCGCGCTCGGCCGCCATCTCCAGCAGCACATTTTCCTCAATGATCATTTCGCTGACGATTTCTTTGATATACTGAATCATTTCAGCGTTCTCTTCGCTATCCTCTACGCCATAAGTGGCAGCATAATAATTATACATGCTGGTAAATACCGATTTTTTCACTTGGCGGCTGCCCACGGTAATAACCACCGGATCGTACTTTGCCGTAGCCTGCGGCACAGTCTCGTTCGCGCTTTTTTTTGCGCAGGCGGACAGCAGCATTCCCAGCGTCAGAACCCATGCCAATGTAATGGTAATATGTTTTTTCATGACTCGCTCCCTTTGCTTGATGTTGTTGTATTATACACAACGCATGTGACGTATGTGTGAATAAAATAAAAATTCTGCCTGGGAGGAGATTTTGTGGCGTTTATGCGCGCTTCTCCCCGCTATTGTGTAATTTTCGTTGCCATTTCCACATAAAATGGGTATACTATAACCAATCAAACGAATTCACGCGATACTTCATAACAGGAGGATGATCCTATGAAGCTTATTATTGCCATCGTACAGGACGAGGATTCGGGGCGCGTTGTCAGCGGCCTGATGAGCGAAGGCTACAGCGTCACCAAGCTTGCCACCACCGGTGGATTTCTGCGGGCGGGCAATACCACGTTGCTGATCGGCGTAGATGAAGAAAAATTCGACGGCGCGATGGCCGTGATCGAGAAAATCTGCAAATCGCGCAAGCAGATCGCCACTTCTCCCTCCCCCATTGCCGGCTCCTCGGGTGTGTATATGCCCTACCCGGTAGAGGTTATGGTGGGCGGCGCCACGATCTTTGTCATGAACGTGGAGCAGTTCAAGAAGGTATAAGTGTTTGATGTCTCTGCGGCTCAGCCGCAAAGTTTTCATGATCTGATTGGACAATCCACCCTGACCGACCGCCTTCTTTCGGGTCTGTCGTCAGGGCGGATTGTTCATGCTTGTGTTTTTACCGGAGCGTCCGGTACCGGCAAGCACACGCTGGCCCGGTTGTACGCCCAAGCCCTCTTATGCCAACAGCCCACGCAGGCGGGCGGCTGCGGCCAATGCCCTGCCTGCCGCAAGCTCGCGCAGGGCAACCATCCCGACCTCCATTGGATCGACTGCGCGGAAAAGGATTCTCACGGTGTAGATGTGGTGCGTGCTTTGACACAGGATATTTCACTGCGCCCGTATGCTTCGCGCCATGTTGTCGTGCTCGAGGCGGCGCAGCTGCTCACTGTGCAGGCGCAAAACGCGCTTTTGAAAACCATGGAGGAGCCCCCTGCGGGAACCGTACTGATCCTTTTGGCAGAAAATTTATCGGCCTTGCTCAGCACCATCCTGTCCCGCTGCGCCGTGCTACACACACAGCCGCTGGAAAGCGATGTGATCGCCCGGCGTCTGCAGCAGCTGGGAGCCGAAAAAGACCGCGCGCAGGCCGCGGCGGTGCTGGCCAACGGCAGCATGGGCAAAGCGCTGTCCCTGCTGGACGATCCCGATGCCTGGCAAGCCTGGCAGGCCGGCCAGGCAACGCTGGAAAAACTTCTTCACGGGCAAGGCGCCGCAGAAGCACTGGATTTTTTGCAAAGCCACAGAAAAAATCTCGGAGAGGTTCTCACCTGTTGGGAATCTGCCCTGCGCCAGCAAATGCTGTGCGGTCAGGAGCAGGCCTTTGAGGCGCTGAACGCCTGCATGGCCGCCCGTGAAGCCCTTTATTATAACGTCACTTACTCTCTGCTGGCCGATGCCCTTGTTTTTAAGATCCTCGGCGGCAGGCATGGTACCCCCTGCTAAACACCTTTTGGAGGAAACACGATGGCAATTATTGTCGGTGTTCGTTTCAAACGAACCGGAAAAACCTATTATTTTGATCCAAACGGACTGGAGATCTCCCGGGGGGACTATGCCGTAGTGGAAACTGCCCGCGGGGTGGAATGCGGTGAGGTAACCATTCTTCCCAAAGAAGTTGCAGAAGAAGAAATTGTACAACCGCTGAAAAAAGTGATTCGCGTGGCCACGGCCGAGGATAAGCGCGTGGCTCTGGAAAATGAGGCTCGCGAAAAGCAGGCTATGGAGATCTGCCAGCGCAAGATTCAGGAACACAAGCTGGAAATGAACCTGGTAGAGGCCGAATATGCCTTTGACAACAGCAAGATCGTTTTTTTCTTTACAGCCGACGGACGGGTGGACTTCCGCTCGCTGGTCAGAGATCTTGCCTCCGTTTTCAAGACCCGCATCGAGCTGCGCCAGATCGGCGTGCGCGACGAGGTAAAGCTGTTGGGCGGGCTGGGCGCCTGCGGCCGCGAGGTGTGCTGCCGCGGCTTTTTGACTGATTTTGCTCCGGTTTCCATCCGTATGGCAAAGGATCAAAGCCTATCCCTGAACCCGGCCAAAATTTCCGGCCTGTGCGGCCGCCTGATGTGCTGCCTGGGTTATGAACAGCCCTTTTACCAGCAGACGCTGAAGCGCTGCCCCAAACGCGGTAGCGCAGTGCAGACTTCCCGGGGGCAGGGCACCGTTCAAGACGTCAATATTTTGCGCGAACGCGTTAAAGTACGGTTCGAAAACTCCAGGGATCAGAGCATCGAGCTGCGCGAATATTCGCTGGACGAGTTGGAAAACCGCGACGGCGTTGCCACCTTCGTGGATGCCAAGCCCGCCGCGCCGGTGGAGGAAAACGACGTGATCCCCGATGTGGTCTTTTACGACGGCAGCAAGACCTATGTGGAAAAGCCGGCCTCTGCCCAGACCACAGCTGCCCCTGCCCCCGCAAAGCCCGAACGTCCCCAGCCCCGTCAGGGCGGCGATCGTCCGCGCGCCGGCCGCGGCAATCCGAACCGCCAGAACAGCGACAGCCGTTCCGGCGCGCCCAATGGCGGCACGCGCGGCGGGGAGCCCCGCACCGCCGGCGGAAATCGAAACTCGTCTCAGCCTCGCCGTCCCCGTCCCAATCGCGGTGACAGGCAGCCCGGTGTGCCGAATTCTCCGGCTGCCCGTGCTGAAGGCGCTGTTTCTGCGCCCGCTGCTTCTCCCGCGCCCGCAGGCGCACCCGGCGCTGCGCGCAGCGGACGCAGGCGTCCCCGTCCCAATCAGGCACAGCGCGGACCCCGTCCCGGCCGCACGGAGGGTCAGCCGCAGTCCCCTGCGTCCAAACCTTCCGATGGACAAAACGGTGAAAAAAAGAATTCATAATCTTGCAAAAAAAGCTTGCATTTACTCTAAAAAGCGGATATAATAACACATGCTGATTCGGTGAGCGCAGCGCCGCTGGATGAGCTCGGCGGGAGTTATTTCCGCCTCATAACTGGGTGTAGCGCAGCTTGGTAGCGTGCTTGAATGGGGTTCAAGAGGCCGGAAGTTCAAATCTTCTCACCCAGACCATGAAAAACACCGAAAACAAAGAGTTTTCGGTGTTTTTCTTTTTCTATGAATGAGTGGTTTTGGCGGCAAGGTCAACAGATAGGTCAACAAAGTGGCTGAAATCATCTTATCCCCGCCCAAAGAACATTGATAGCAAGAAAGAGAGAGGCTATCAATGGCAAGTATCACAGCAAACATCAAGGACGGTAAAACAGTATCGTACAAATTCAAGTGCTTCTTGGGACGAACAGAAAAGGGAAAACAGATTTTTCGCTGTACAACGTGGAAAGCCCCCGAAAGTCTAACGCCCTCAAAGGCAGAGCGCGCCGCAAAGGCCGCCGCCAATGAGTGGGAAAAGCAAATTAAGGCAGAGTATGAACAGGACTTGAAAGACCCCGCGAGAGTTAAAGCGCGGGAGATTGACAGGGCAAAAACAGACTTTGCGGACTTTATCCAAAACACATGGTTTCCGCTTCGCGTGTGCGACGGAGAACATATGTATGACTATTTATATACTGATGATGAAGAAATGGACTTACCATCCAATACAACGGAGGAAGAAGTGAATCAATACTATCACAAATACGTTGAACTTGGCAGGCGCCACTATTTATATGGAGATAAAAAGCGATGAGCAATTATCATTATGAGGATTGGAACGGTAAAACGGCTTATGTGCGTAACGGGTCGCGTTTCAGCACACAGGACGGACACGGGGGCAGAGCAGAACAACACCATAAAGAAATGCGCGAAGAAGCGGTAAAAGCGATACGGGAACTTGTGCCAAAGATGATTGAGGAACTTGTGCCGCCGATAGCCGCCGCGATATACAACGAAGCAGTTACAAGGTTGGTGGGCGCGACCACTTATGACATTGAAACGTGCGTTGCGGTGGCGCTATCAACGGGCGAAGAGATATTCCGCGACAGTAAAGTGAAACAGATGATAAGCGACAGGATTATGAAAGAAATAAAGGCGCAGTTAGGCAAAAAGAACATCAGAATCGACTTATAACGGGTTTTGCGGCAGGGACGCTATGGATAGGCAATGGTGCGCAAGGCGCGGGACAGAGCGCGCAAAGCGTCTTGTGGGCCGTAATACTTATATGTTTATATATTGAGGTTTCTTTGTTTTCCATAAAGTGAAGTTCTACCTAACTGAATACAGTAGCATAAGAGAAAGAGAGTGATTTTGATATTCACCCTCTTTTTTTGCGCTGTTCTCCGTTTCTTGCTTATGTTTTTTTGCAGTAATATAAGCGTTTTTCCTATACTTTTTATGTCAACAAAAAGGTCAACAAAACCGTTGAAAACCATTAAAAACGGCTTGTTTTTCATTGCGATTTATCGCCGTTTTTGGTATAATAAATATAGAAAAACTGCGCTATATCGGTGTTTTTTGGTTCTCCCTTGTGGGCGAAGCCCACAGCGTGGCGAGAATGGGGTTCAAGAGGCCGGAGGTTCAAATCCTCTCACCCAGACCATTGAAATGGCTTTGTAATCGTATTTACAAGGCCATTTCTTTTTTATCTGAACCGCATTCAGAGAAAAAGCACACAAAAAAGCACACAGATTGTCCAAAGTGGCTTGAAAGCATTGATAACAGAAAGGAAATGTTATCAATGGCAACAATCATCAAGAACATCAAAGACGGCAAAGTAATTTCCTATAAGTTTCGCTCTTGTTTAGGGCGCGATGATATGGGAAAGCAAATCTCGCGTTATACCACTTGGCATAAGATAAATAAAACAAATAAGGGAGAATTAACTCCTGACGGAGTTAATTCTTGCGGGCAAAAGCCCGCAGCTTCCAAAAAGAAGTGGTGGAGGGATGAAAGAGATAAACCAAAACCATTTGAAACGACAGCGGAATTTGTAGAGCGAATAAGAAGAAGTTTTTAACCATGGCGCCCGTCCGCAATTATGGACGCGCGCAAATGAATTTCAAAGAACTCGTGCGGGTGGAAAGGGCAATTTTCGGCTTTGGATTTTGCCGTTTCCCACAATATACCCGCCAGCAGATATAAAAAACAAGGAGGTAATCATAAATGTATGATTATTATGAATGGAATGAAAACAACCATATAGATTGGGAGGAGGCATATGAAAATGCAGACCCTATCAGCAAGATGTTAGACTGTCTTATTATTCGGTATCAGGATGTGATGGCACATTGTTGGAAGAGCCAGAGGGAGGCATATAAGCCTTTGATATGCGTCCATATGAATTAGTCAAACTAATTGAAGAAGAAGCAATGATACAACATATGGAAGAAAACAAATAAGAGGGCTTCTACTCAAATAACGTAGGGTCTCATTCTTTTTATGCTATACTAAAAGAAAAGCCGAAAGGGTTTCCTACTATGGCAAAATCATCAGGGCAAAAGAAAAAATTGTTGTTGATAAGAGATTTACTGTTAGAGCGCACAGATGAAAATCATAGCGTCCAAATGTCCGAAATCATAAAGTACCTAAATCAAAACGGCGTGGAAGCAGATAGCAGAAGCGTTAGAAGCGATATTGAACTTCTTGAAAATATGGGTATGGATATTGGCAGAGAGAACGGCTAATGCCAAAGGCAAGCTTTAAGAAAAATTCCGACGAAATGCTTTGGCGATTTTCCACCGCCTGCTTGCACCGCGCCTCCAATTCCCCGGGGGAATACGGCGCGCAAATGCAAAACACATCCGATTCGATTCGCCCATAGGTCGCACCGGGCACGATGTCTCGGCGAATGCTTTTTGCCAGGCTGATCAGCAGCTGGTCGCCCGCCGCGGTTCCGTAGGAGGAGTTGAACAGGCGAAAGTGATCCACATCCATCCGAATCAGCGCGTAGGTCGTGTCCGGATGAGCCTGGAGCATTTCCCGCGTCTTTTGCATAAAATATTTGCGGTTATAGATCCCGGTCATCTCATCCCGCTCGGCCATCTGCTTCATTTGCACCAGCAGATACGCCTGGCTGCGGCCGATAACATTATGCAGGCGCAGCCGAATGACAGCCGCGTTATACGGCTTTGAAACAAAGTCCCATGCCCCGGCTTTCAGGCACCGGCTTTCCAACTGGGGATCGGTTTCCCCGGTCGTCACGACAATGGGCAGATTTTCTCCGATTTTCGTCCGTGCCAGCTCGGCCATCACGGCAAATCCGTCCATCTCCGGCATCCGCAGATCCAGAACGACGGCGGCGAGCTCGTCGCGCCACTTTTGGATCTGAGCCAGTCCCTCCCGGCCATCCACGGCTTCCAGCACTTCATATTCCTGCTCTAAAATCTTTGCCAGCATTTTTCTGTTGAGTAAATTATCTTCGATGATCAAAACACGGCGTTTCATTTCCATACTTCTATGCAAGAACCTTTCTGATCCGATCTGCGGAACTGCTTCCAAAACTTTTACGCTTCGGCAACATATTCGCCCGCGTTTCGCGCAGCGTCTTGCCCGAAGAAGTTCATTGGCACCGCGGGCCCCCGGCGGGTTTTGCGCCGGGCGCGACGGTTTTTTTGCGATGGCCGCCCCACCCAAAGCCTCGGGAAAAGCGGCAATTTGTGTCGTGCTTTGCGACTCAAGCGCTTAAAAAAATACCCTGCTGTGGTCAGCAGGGCATATTGTCTCTTCTATCCTGCAGCCGGCTGCCACGCCGGTTATGAAAAAGGCTCTGATCGCTTTTTGCCCTGTGGCTTTGCAAAAGCGGCGCCACGCCTGTTTGGCAAAACACGGCTTCGCCTATAAGGCTTTTTGTCGATTGGACGCTACCATCTTTTCCGGCGGCGCAAGCGTGTTTTCATGCAATTGATTATACTCTGTTTTTTCAAGAAACCAAGTGCCAAATCAGTGTTTTTTTTCGCTGACTCGCCAAGCGCTTCCAACTTGCCCGTTTTCCGTCCGCCCGCAAAAACCGCCCGGGCACAAAAAACTGCGCATCCGCTAAAAGCTTTTTAGATAAGCTGCCCGCTGCCCATAAAAACCGTTTAAACGCAGCGCGGATATGCCGCCGCGTCTTGACAACCCACAACGCGTCCATCATGATAAGGAAAAATGATTTGGGAGGAAGAGGGAACGATATGGACGACCGCATGATCACAGAACTGGCAGCGCGCATTCCTGCGTTGGCACCCTTGCGCGACGAACTGACGCGCGCCTGCGCCGTGCTTGTGGCCTGCTACGCCGCCGGGGGCAAGGTGCTGACCTGCGGCAATGGAGGCAGTGCCGCAGACAGCGAGCATATTGTCGGCGAGCTCATGAAGGGCTTTTTATGCCGCAGACCCCTCAGCCCGGAGCAGCGCGCCCGCTTGGCCGCCGTGCCCGGCCTGCCCGAGGGCTTTGCGGATGGGCTGCAGCAGGGACTTGCAGCCATCTCCCTGGTCAGCCAGGCCGGGCTCATCAGCGCCTTTTCCAACGACGTGGACCCCTCCATGGTCTATGCGCAGCAGGTGTTCGCCTATGGGAAGCCTGGGGATGTGCTGATCGCGCTGTCCACCTCCGGCAACTCCAAAAACGTGGTAAACGCCGCGTTTGCCGCCCGTGCCGCGCAGCTGCACATCATCGGCTTAACCGGCGCGGATGGAGGCCGTCTAAACGCGCTGTGTGACGTATGCCTGCGCGCGCCGGCTCAGGAAACGTATCAGGTGCAGGAATACCATCTTGCGCTGTATCACGCGCTGTGCGCCTGCACCGAAGCGGCATTTTTTCAGGAATGAGGAGGCCACGAAAGCCATGAAACTAGCCGGTTTGGACATCGGCGGCACCAAATGTGCCGTCATCACCGCCGATTATACCGCGGGGCACTGCTGTATCACCCGGCGCGAAGAATTTCCCACCGCGCAGTTTTCCACCCCGCAGGACGCGCTGGAAAAATTCGCCGCGGTGCTGGATCAGTGCAGCTTTGACGCGCTGGGCATCAGCTGCGGCGGCCCGCTGGACAGCGCCTCGGGGTTGATCCTTTCCCCGCCAAACCTGCCCGGCTGGGATCGGGTCGCCATCACGGACTTTTTTACCCGGCGCTTTGGCGTGCCCTGCGCGCTGCGCAACGACGCCAACGCCTGCGCATGGGCCGAGTGGAAGCTGGGCGCGGGCAGGGGCACGCGCAATATGGTCTTTCTCACCTTCGGAACGGGGCTGGGTGCCGGGCTTATTCTGGATGGGCGGCTCTACGCCGGCAGCAACGATATGGCGGGCGAGGCCGGGCATATCAGTCTTGCGCCCTTTGGCCCGGTGGGGTATGGCAAAGCCGGGTCCATGGAGGGATTTTGCAGCGGGGGCGGCATCCGGCAGCTGGCGCTCATGAAGCTGACCGAGCTTGCCCAATGCGGTCAACGCCATCCGCTGCACGCTTTGGGCGCAGCCGTCAGCGCCCGCGATGTATTTGAAGGCGCCCATAAGGGAGATGCCCTGTGCCAAAGCATTGTGGAAACCGTGGGCACTCAGCTGGGGCGCGGACTGGCCATCCTCATTGACCTGCTTAACCCCCAGGCAATTGTGATTGGCAGCATCTACGCGCGCAACGAAGCGCTGCTGCAGCCGCTGGTGGAAAAAGCCTCCGCTGCCCAGGCTCTGCCGCGCGCCATGGCCGCCTGCGCCATCCTGCCGGCGGCATTGGGCGAGCAGATCGGCGACTATGCCGCCGTCATGACCGCGCCCGGCGTTGGCTGATATTTTGGCGCAAAAAAGGACGCCGTCGGTGAAATTCACCGGCGGCGTCCTTAAATCACAAATGCCTTATTGCTGCTTGCTCAGCGTCCAGCTGGCCTGCACATTGGCGTAAGCAGAGGCAGCCTCCGTCAGCGTCAGCGTGTCCTCATTCAGCTGATAGAGATAATACGTTTCCTGCTCACCCGAGTCGATCATCAACAGCTCTGCGCCATAGCGCGCCGTGCCGCTGATGGTGGCGGTTTCGCCGCCCACGCCGGGAACCGTCAGCTTAATTGTCCCCTGGGCGTCCAGCGTCATCTTTACCGTGCCGTCCCCATTGCTCCAATTGCCAACGATCTTCTCCGCATCGCCGTCCACGTCGGTGATGTGGTCGTTGCACACCAGCATGGCCGCACCGTCCACCTCGTTGGAAACATACATGGTGCCGCCCCAAATGGTGAACGAATAATCCAGGCTTCCGCCGTTCGTGTCCTTGATCACCATATTGCCGCCGTAAGCGCTCCAGGTGAAGTCCTTGGAAGATC
This sequence comes from Eubacteriales bacterium, assembly GCA_028693155.1. Lineage (GTDB taxonomy): Bacteria > Bacillota > Clostridia > Christensenellales > UMGS416 > STF2-111. The sequence continues at coordinate 43,767 of JAQUVY010000001.1, read as the reverse complement.
CCCCGGAAATTTGACCGGTGCCGTCCGCGTTGAGCACGACCTTTCTGGGCAGCTCGCCTTCGCCGTTGCTGGCAATCTGCAGCCACTCCCCGGCAAAATCCTGAGCCGCGCGCTGGGCGTAGTAGGTATACTCGCCGCCGCCGGTCACGCCGACCTCCTGCAAAGTGAGGGTTTTCTGATCCTCATCAGCCGTGTAGCCGTAATACTCATGGGAAGCGTTCTCCTGATTATACAGGCGCATGATTCCATCGCGGGCAAAGTACACACTGTTGAGCTCATAAGTCCCGTTCACATCGGCAGCGTGATACTTTCCGTCCGTGCTGAGCTGAATGTAGTTGACGCCGTCCTTATCCATCCAGGTGTTGACCAGCGAAGCATCGTTATCGCCCGCGACGAAGACTTCCGGCGCCAGAAAGGTCAGCTGCGTGCCCATCACGCTGTTTTTCAGCACCATCTGATACCCGTCGATCACATAGGTGAACACAAAGGTCTGCCCGTCATCGGTAGCCAGGGTCAGTTTATCGCCCTTGGCCGACCACTTCCCGGCCTGATCTCCCAGCAGCAAGCCTCCCTGGGCATCCAGTGTCATTTTATCGACCCAGGCACCGTAGGGATCATACAGCTCCCAGATCGTCGCCAGCGGCGCGGGTTGCTCCCCCTGCGGCGCACTGGCCTGCCCTGCTTTATTTTTATTGCAGCCCGCGCTGAGCACCATGGCGGCCCCCAGCAGCGTGCAAACAGCCACTTTCCATATTTTTTTCATAGTTCCTTCCTTTCTCCCTGCTTGCGGCAGTGCCACAGCATGTAGATGTTTATTATACATGAAAGCGGCATCTAAAAAAAGTCCAAACCCGGGCTGCGGATTTGAACTTTTTGTATCTGTTTTGCAACCGACGGTTATACGGTCAGCGCGCCGGTCTGGGTGTTGATGATCTTGAACACCTTGACCTCGTCTCCTGTGGCAACATCCAAATAGACGATGTAGGTCTCATCGGCAAACTTTCCCATGAATTCCCACACCAGCCTTTCCTCGCCGCCGTCGGTGGGAATGACGCAGAGCTGCTCGCGCTGAATGTCCAGTTGAGAAGACACCAGCTGGCGCACCTCTTCCAACGGTTTTTGCGGGGTGGTAAGGGTTCGCTGGGTATGGTTCATATAATACCCCGCCGCGTCTACCGCCGCTACCTCCCCTGTATCCGTGCGCACCTTTACCTTGATGAGGTCCGGGTACAGCACGGCGCTGTCCTGCTTGGCGGCAAAGTTGATCACCGCCATACCGCCATACTGCTGCGTCCAGGTGGAAATTACCGGCTCAATGCCGTTGCTCTTCAAAAATTCCTGCGCCACCTGCGTGCACTGCTCCAGCGTGATGCTTCCCTGCTGCGCCGCGCAGTCCCGCAGCATCAGCACCACCTTGCAGCCCTGGCGAGAAACCTGCAGATAGACCGGGTCGCCGTTTTTATCCGTGGCATTGAAGCAAAAGGCGCTGAGCGCTCCCTCGCACAAGCCTAGCGACTCGATGCTCTGGGTATCATTCAAACCAAGATAGCGAGCGGCCTCGGCCATAGCCGCGGCCTCCTCCGCAATGCCTGCGGCCAACCCCTTGGCGGCCTTTCCGGTAAGCGCATCGCTGAACGGGCCGTCGTAGATGAGCGCCGGAATTTCCGGTCCGTTTTGGTTGATCTCGTAAAGCTTGGAAGACAGCTCATCGCCCTCCCAGTTAAAGAAGCTTTCGCTGGTAATGCGGGCGAAGGTGATGGGCTCCTGCGCCATGTTTTTCAACTGCGTATTGAGCATGACGCAGTTGCTGTGCAGCTGTTTGAGCTGCTCAATCTGCTCATAGGTCAGCGGATCGCCCCGGGAGGCCTGCTCCAACAGCGCGCGGGCGTAATCCCCCACCGTGTTGGCAAAGCCGGTAAAGCTCCCCGAGGCGGACTGCGCCAGCGGCAGGCTGGTCACGCTCTGCACCGCACCGTCGGCCCGCCGGGCGATCTCCGCCAACAGCGATACATTAACGCCCGGCGAGCCGGATACCATGAGCTTGGCCAAATCAAGCTCCACAATGCCCATGTGCTCGGTCACCTCATACACCGAACGTGTGTAAGCATTGTTTTGCTCCATCTCCAGGGCGCTCACCTGCGCCGAGCGCGTGGCCCCCCAGACCACCGCCGCGACCAGCGCCGCTGCCAGCACCGCCGGCAACAGCCATCGCTTCAGCAGCTCCTTTCCCTCATATCGCAAAGCGGTGTCCTCCTATTACCGTAATGACCTGCCTGGAATAAATCCACTGAGACGTGGCAATGGCGGGGTTGTAATAGTACAATGCGTTGCCGCTGGGATCCCACCCGTTGATGGCGTCCCGCGCGGCTCGCACCGCCTCTTCATCGGGCGAGAGATTGATCTGCCCGTCGGACACTGCGGTAAACGCACCGGGTTGATACACCACCCCGGCGATGGTATTGGGGAAGTTTTTGCTCTCCACACGGTTGAGCACCACCGCCGCCACGGCCACCTTGCCCGCGTAGGGCTCTCCGCGCGCTTCTCCGTACACCACCTTGGCCAGCAAATACACATCGCTTGCGGAATAATCTCCGCTGGAGCCGCTGTATCCGCTGGAAGCTCCGGTCAGCGTGATGCCGATCTTGCGCGCCGTCGCCTCGCCGATGACGCCGTCGGCATTCAAATAATATTGGGCCTGAAATTTTTTCACGGCCTCCTCGGTGCCTGCGCCGAAATTTCCATCCACCGCGCCGTCGTAATAACCTCATTTTTTGAGTCGGCTTTGCACCTCGCGCACCAAGCTTCCCGAATCCCCCTTGCGCAAGTCCGCGCGGGCGATGTTGGCCGGGAGCAGCGACAGCACCATAACCAGCGCCAGCAGCCCGTACTTCCACTTTTTCTTCATGCCTTCACTCCTTTTCAACCCAGAAATTTTTTCGTCATTTTGGCAAACCACGCGTCCCAGTCCTCACCCTTCCACCAGCGGTCGAAGAAATAAGAACGCACCGGCGCTTTGGGAGGGTCCTCCTCCGGGTCGCTCATCCCGCGGATCTGGTCGTAATACTTTTCCATATCCACATCGCCCACCGTGTCGGCGATGCAAAGCGGCGGATACATGACGCACCACCAGTTTTTCCCCGCGGCCTCGCCCAGCAACACCCGCACCGTGCGATACTCACCCGTCGGCCACACTCTGCCCATGTAATTGCGGGCGGGAAAAGCCTCGGTGGCCAGCGTGATGCGCGCTCCGTAGGCAAATCCGTCCTGCCGCAGCAGCGTTTCTACGGCGGCTGCCATTTCGTCCTTCACCTCGCCCAGCGTGTTCCAGGCGCAGTCTGCGTCGTCCAGATCCGCAAACCGCGCGGAAAATTCAACCATCAGCGCGTCCCGCACCCGCAGTTTTTCACTTTGATCGACCGCCCGGTCGCTGTTGGCCACGATATGCAGGCGTACCACACCGCTGCGCTGAGGACCCTGCGCCGCGCGGCACCCGCTCAGGAGCGCCGCCAGCGCCAGCGCAACCGCCCCCACAACTGCGATCTTTTTCATCTTTTGCCTCCATGTCATTTTCTGGGAACAGTATGGGCAAATGGCCTTTTGCTTATACATAAAAAACAAAACAGAGCCCGGAGATTGTTTCTCTCCAGGCCCTGTCTGCTTGATCGGGTGCTTCTCAGCACCTGTTGTCTCTATTCTATTCGTCGTCCTCGTCAAAGGTGGGCTCGATCAGGCCATAATTGCCATCCTTGCGCAGATAGACCACATTGACCTCGTCGGTTTGAGCATTGAGATATACAAAGAAGTCGTGCCCCAGCAGCTGCATTTGCAGCACCGCCTCTTCGGTCATCATGGGCTTGATGGCAAAGCGCTTCGTGCGCACAATTTTGGGTGCGGCGGGCTCCTCTTCCTCCTCGGGCCAGGCCACGATCTCGGGCTGCTCGGGGCGCAGGCGCTTGCTCAGGCGCGTGCGATGGCGGCGGATCTGCCCTTCCAGAATTTCCAGCACCTCATCAATGGATGCGTACATATCCTGCGTCATGGCCTCCCCGCGCAGCGTGACGCGCGCAAAGGGAATGGTAACCTCACAGGTCTGGCGATAGCCGTCCACTGACAGAACCACGTTTACCGGGGTATCTTCACGAAAATATCGATCCAGTTTTTTCAGTTTTTTCTCCGCGGTTTCTTTCAAAGCGGGGGTAACGGAGAGGTTTTTTCCGGTAACAGTAATCTTCATACATGTACTCCCTTCGTTGATATGGAATACCCGAGACGGCGTCTCCTTCCGCTGCGCCGGCCTCTTTACTTAATAATATACCCCTGCATCCGCGTTCAAAACATCCGCCGCATAAAAACACTTATCTCACACCAAACCATCATTTTATGCGCTTTGGTCAGATCTCCATTCCGTCCTGCGCCACGGTAACAGGATGCGCGCAGTGGGCATCGAACCACGCCTGCAGCTGGGCATGGCTGAAGTGCTGCACCTGATTGATATGGGTGGCATACACCCGGGTTTCAGGCGTGATTACGCCTTCTTTTTCCATACGCTCCACCATCTGTGCAAAATGGGCGGCGTTGAGATGGCTCCAGTCCACGCCGATGTCCTGCGAGCCGAAGGTGCACTCCATCACCAGGGTCTGCGCCCGCGCGCCCGCCAGCGCGGCAAAGTTCTTTTCCGGCCACAGCCCCGCGTCGCAAACGTAAAGCACCAGCTCGCCGTGCGGCATCTCCAGCAGGTAATTCAGCGCGTGCTCCCGCTGTGCGTGCAGGCCGTGGTTGCTCTCTACCGCAAAAAAGCGTTTGTCCCCGGCCTCTCCCCATTCATACGGGCGCGCTTCGCGCAGCGCCACGGCGTCGCTCTCCAGCAGCCGGGCAAACTCCGCCTTTTCTCCGCAGATCGTTTCCATCGCCCGCAGATAGCCCTGCACCCATTCCAGCCCGCCGGGGGACAGCCACACATTCAGGCATTTTCCCGCCCAGGTGTTCGTCATGGTCAGAATATCAAAGCTGCTGAAGGAAAAATGATCCTCATGGGTATGGGTGATGAACACATCCGTCAATTGATTGAGCGGGCGGCCGTACATCTGGCTGGCGGCGGCCACCTCGGGGCCAAAATCAAACATGCAGTGCTCGTCCACCATCATGGCGCTGCGTTTGCGGGGTGTCTCGCCGCTTTGCCGGGCGCGTTCGCACACGGGGCAGTCGCAAAAGGGATTGGGCACCATTTCCGCGGCGCCGGTACCAAAGAAAAACATGGAACTCTCTCCTTTGTTTTTTCTTCATCTTACCATAAACTGCCGAGCACGGCGCAGCCTTTTTCCAAGTACTGCCCAAAGCAATAAACCCATCCCCGGCAGCAGCACCACATCGCCTGTTTTTGCATAAACCGTGCTCCCCCGGCGGAGAAACACCCGGGCAAACAACGCACCGGCGCTGCCCACCGGCAGCTGGGCGCGCACTTCTCCTTGCGGAGAGATCACGCAGGTGATGCCCGTGTTGGCCGCGCGCAGCAGCCATTTGCCCTGCTCCACCGCTCGAAACCGCGCATGTCGGCAATGTTGCTCCAGCGCCGCTGACCGCCCAAACCAGGAATCGTTGGTCAGCACCGCCAGTACGCCCGCCCCCGCCGCATTTTCCCGGGCAATGCGCGGAAAAACCGATTCATAGCAGATCAGCACCCCCACACGGTCGGCTCCCATCGCGATCGGCCCGGCGGCATTCCCCGCCGTCAGGTTTGCCCGCGCCCGAGGAAAAACGCCGCCCCACAAGCCTTGCAGGGGCAGGCTTTCGCCAAAAGGCACCAGCACGCGCTTGGCATAATACCCCTGCACCCCTCGCCCGTCCACCACCTGCGCCACATTTTGAGGCGGCGACTCCGCATCCGCCCTGCGCAATGCCCCGCACAGCACCGCGACCTGCGCATTGCGCGCATAGCTCATCGCCGCTGCGCTCAGCTCCCGGTTTTGGCTCAGGTCATCCAAAATGCCCGTTTCGTTCCAGATGACCCAATCCGCGCCCAAACGCGCAGCGTCGGCCGAAAGCTTCAGGTACACAGCCAACGCTTCCTGCTGCGTCACGTCCCATTTATCTGCGCCGTTCAGGTTGCCCTGCACCAGAAGCACCGCACGCGGTTCACCCTGCTCTTGCGGCAGCTTGAGCAGCGCACCCCCCGCCGCAAACTGGGCGGCGGCGATGCCCACCGCTGCCGCCAGCGCGCGCACACTGCGCCGACAAAGCGCCTCCCCCAACCAGGCGTTGACCCAGGCCAGCGCCAGGCTCAGACCCAACGTGCCAAACAGCGATGCCGGCTGCATCCACCCCGACGCCGTGCAGGCCATGCCGATGCGCGCCCAGGGAAACGCCAGCTCGCCCAGCAGCCCCAGCGCCCCCTCGCCCAGCACAAACAGGCAGCCAAACGCCCACACATTGCCTGGGAAACGAGCGCAGCAGGCAGCGGGCAGCGCCAGCACCATGCCTTGCAGCAGGGCAATGGCCGCGATGGCCGCGCCAAGCAGTAGCACCGAGGGCAGCCACGCCATGCCATACCGGGTCAGAGGTGCCATAGCATAAAGCCAGTGCAGCACACCGGCGTGATAAACCGTGCCCCATGTAAAAAGGCATTTCCATGCCCGGGCATAGCTCTTGACCCGCCGCAGCGCCAGCCACAGCGGCGTCAGCGCCGCGAACGCCCCAAACTGCAGCGCAGGGCAGGAAAAACAAACGGCCATGAGCAGCCCGGAAAGCGCACTCATGGCCAGAGAAGCCTTTTGATTCATGCCGCGTCTCCTTCTATCCCAAAAGGATGCCCGCAGAACGCGGCATTTCAAACCCCTAATCCTTATTTGATGCCCGCATGATGGCCTCGTTGACCCGGCGGCGCAGACCCATCAGCCAGCCGTCCTCCTTGGGATAGCGGGCAAAGGTGATGGGAGCCGTCAGCCCCTCGTTCACCAGCGCCACCGTTTTGTCCCTTCCGATCAGGCTCTCCAGCAGGCGCAGCGCCCGCAGATCCTGCAAGGCCTGGGCAAACACCACCAGCCGCAGCGACTCCACCGGCTCGCCCTTTGCGCCGGGGTAAACCACGAAAGGATCCCCCGCCGGGAACTGCCCATCCGCATCGGTCACGCGGTAGGGATCAATACAGCGCCGAGAAACTGCGCTGTGATAAAAGTTGTAACCCCACTGCAAAAAGCCCTCGATGTCGCCCAGATACAGCTGCACGCCCAACACCCGGTTGCGCGCGGAAGGCATGGCGATGAAACGGTTGGCCACCTGATCGTTCTGCCCGCAGCAATAGTACGCCCACAGGCCGGTCACCTGATGATCCAAAAAGGTTTGAATATGGTTGGTGCTGACCACCGGCGTTTTTACCAATCCCGATTCGTAGAAGGTGTATTCGGACAGGGCGTCCATGATGGGATAGCCCTCCAACAGCTCGGACACGCCCTGCGCCGCGGCGGCATAAGATTGCGCCTGTTCCGCAAGCGGTTCGTCCGAAATGTGGAAGAAGCACTTTTTATCCACCCCCAACTCCCGCAGGCAGTCCAGCAGGTTGGGAATGAACGCCTTGAGGAAGGCGCGGTAGGGCTCGCCGTCCGCCGGCGTATCCCACCCGAAAAGGCTGTGGTATTCTCCCGCTTCGGTGCCCATCACGTTAGGCGCGGCGTGCGCCCCCCACTGGGAGAAAAAATGGGATATTTCAAAATGCTGAATTCCCACCTTCTGGCACATGCGAACCCACTGGCGCAGCGCAGCAAAGTCAAACTCGTAGCCCTTGCCCGTTTTATATACCTCCACCAGCTGCACCACCATGCGCTTTTCGCCCACCTGCGTGTCCAGCGGCGGGGTAAACACGGGGGTAAGCACGGTGTTCATGCCGCGGCGCACCGCCAGGCGCAAAAAGTTCTCCATGATGCGCCAATGGGTCGGGCTGAGCGGCTCCACATCGTAATATTCAGCCAGGCAGTCGGCGTGAAACCAGTTGGTGTAGCACAGGGCCTGGGGCGGCAGTTGCGCCTCCAGCACCTCCACCGTCTTTTCGCAGGCGGCCAACTGCCCCGAAGCGCCAAAGAACGCGAACCGGAACGTATGCTTTCCTGCCGGCAGCGGCTGCACATCGCCTTCCACATCCACCCAAAGGCTGTACCAGGCATCGGCGGCCAGCGGCAAAGAAGCGGGGAGCTCCTCCAAAACGTCGGGATAAAGCCCGGATTCGGTAGACAGATAGTTATCGTCGGCGTCGGGATAGGCAGCCAACTGAACCGGCACCGACCGCACCAGACGCAGGCGCAGGGGCACCTCCGCCCGGCTCTCTATGCGCACACATTGCGCAGCGCCGCGGGAGCAGAACGCAACCTGAAAGGAAAAGCACTCGTTCTTCAGCATGGTGCTCTCCGCCACGCAAGAGTCCTCCCGCGGGGCGCGGTTGGAAAACACCTTCTGCAACGAGGTCAGAACCCTGACCGAAAAGGCTTCCTTCATACTGTCCTCCTGAAGTGTATTTTTCCTTATCCTAACACACCCGGCAAAAAATGTATGCGATCATCTTCATATTTTTTTATACAAAACGTATGTATACACCAAGTGCCATACGAAAGGAAGTGCCGCTCATGCCCGCCTGCGCCCCCGCTCTTTTTTTGCCCGCCCCGCCCTATCCCTTTTCCGCGCTTCGTCCGGCGTTGGATGAACAAACCGTGCGCACCCACTACTGCCATCACTATGTGCCCGCCATGCAGCGCCTTTATGCCCTGGCACAGGGCAAAGCCCCGGCAGAGCTGCAAGGGTGCACCTGGCAGGAGCTGGTGCGCGTCCTGCCGACGGCCGGCGATGCGGCGCACACCTGCGCGGACGTCTATCACCACATGCTGTATTTTTCCGGCATGCAGGGCGCAACTTCTCAGCCCTACGGGTATCTGCTGAACGCCATTCGCCGGGAGTTCGGCTCGGCGGATGCCCTGCGCAGCGCCTTTTCCCGCGCCGCGTGCTCCCTACCCGGGTCGGGTTGGCTATGGCTGGCCGTGCGCCGCGGATCGCTGTGTGTGCTCCCCCTGCCCGACCGCGACCTGCCCGCACAGGAGGATGTCTCTCCCGTGCTGTGCTGCGACGTATGGGAACACGCCTATTACCTGCAGTACCGGCAGCGGGAGCAGTACCTGGACGCATGGTGGAGCGTGCTGGACTGGCAGCGCGCCGAGGATCTTTACGTGGGCAGCGGCGCGCTGGAGAGGCGATAATATATCTTGCCAAGCGGGGTGTTTTGTATTAGGATAAAGGAGTTAAAAACGATTCAAGTTTTTTCTCCCGCACCTTCTCCGCCTGCCCGCGCAAAACGACCCCAGTTGGCGCAGGCGAACGCATTTCATTGGTATAATCGATTTTTTTACATAGGATGGTGACCGTTTTGAATCCCGAAGCTCCGCAAACACCCCAACCCCCCCGATCGCCCCGTCCCAATCACATACGCGCCTTATTGGGGCGCGCGCACGCCAGCCTGGCCATGCTCAGTCCCAAGTACTTCACCTACTCGGCCATCGAGTTTTTGTACTGGATGGCCATGTCCGCCGCGTCCTTCACGGTGGTGCTGCTGCAGGAAAACAAATTGTCTTCCTCCCAGGTAGGGTCGGTGATGGCGCTCATCAACGCGGTAGGCATTATCGCCCCGCCGCTTTGGGGCATGATCAGCGACAAAGTGCGCTCCATCAAAAAAACGCTGATCATCTGCCTGATCTGCGGCGGCGCCATTTACGCGCTGGTTCCGTTGACCATGAAGGTGGCCATGGGGCCGCTTTTTCTGGGCATCGTTCTGCTCCCCGTTTCCTCCTTTTTCCGGGTGCCCACCAACAGCCTGATGGACAGCTGGATGATCCGCAACACCAACCATGAGCGCAACATGAATTACGGCTCCGTGCGGCTGTGGGGCTCCATCGGCTATGCCATCATGGCCTTTTTGATCGGCGTCATCATCAAAAAGCTGGGCTCGGCCACCATTACGTTTTACCTGTTTGGCCTGCTGAGCATTCCGCTGCTCATCATGCTGTTTTGCCAGCGGGACGGCCGCGATGCGGGCGGCGTAAAGAAGCTTTCCTTCCGGGAGCTCAAGCTGGGGCGGCTGCTGAAAAACTATTATCTGGTGGTTTTTCTGCTGTTTAACACCATCCTCTACCTGCCGGTAGCCGGCACCTTCACCTTCGTTCCCTACCTTATAACCGAGATCGCCGGCAATTCCAACGATCTGGGCACCATCTTCGCCATCAAGGCTCTGATGGAGGTGCCCATGCTGGTGGCCAGTGCTTATCTGGTAAAGCGCTTCGGCGTGGTCAAGATGCTTTTCCTGGGCGGCATCCTCTACACCATTGAGCAGTATCTTTATACGCTTTGCGGCAGCATTCCGGCGGTGGTGGGCGTAATGGTGCTGCACGGCATGGGCTTTGGCATCTACCTGGCCTGCTCCGTCAGCTATATCTTCGCTTTGGCACCCAGAGAGCTGTCCGCCACAGCGCAAACCATCTGCGGCGCGCTCAGCTCGCTGGCCGGCATCGTGGGCAATCTTCTGGGGGGCTACCTGATCGAAGCCTATTCGGTGCGCACCTACTTCGGCGTTGCCGGCACCATTGTGCTTGCCTCGCTGCTGCTCTTCCTGCTTTCCTTCGTAATCGGCAAAAAGCTGCTGCACCGGGAGCTTCCCGAAGGTGTGCTCCGTCCCCAAGGCAATCTTTGACCCATGTATTGTTTCGCGCCCCGGCTTCGGGGCGTTTTTTTTGTGCATCCCGTCCTGTGCCCAGGGTTTTGTCTTGTTTCCCGAAGCATAGTGTGGTAACTTATTGCATGGATTCCGAAAAGAAAGTGAAGGCATTTCTTATGAAACCGATTCTTATTGCAACCTGGCCTTTTGCTGCCCGCGTGGTGGCCATCGGCGGAAAAATGTTGGAGACCGGCGCCAACGCCATGGACGCGGCCGTGGCAACCATCGCCGCCATTGAAGACGACCCCTCGATTGATTCCGTGGGTTTCGGCGCTCTGCCCAACATACGGGGCGAGATGCAGTTTGACGCCGCCTGCATGGACGGCGCCACGCTGAAGCTGGGCGCTGTGCTGGGGCTGGAGGGCTTCAAAAACCCCATCCGCGTGGCGCAGGATCTGGTGTGGGAATATCGCAACAACGTGCTGTGCGGCCAAGGCGCGGCGGACTACGCCCTTGCTCATGACCATCAGCAGGCCATCATGATCACCGATGACGCCCGGCGGCGCTGGGAAGCCGCCATGGCCGAAGGGCGCAAGCTGCCCGTGGGGCACGACACCATCGGCTGCCTGGCCTTTGACAGCCAAAGCAAGCTTGCCGCCTGTGTTTCCACCAGCGGCCTGGGCTTTAAGCACCGCGGCCGTGTGGGTGACTCTCCGCTGGTTGGCAGCGGCTTCTACGCCGACGACGAGGCCGGCGCGGCTGCCGCCACGGGGGTTGGCGAGGACATCATGAAGGGCTGCGTCAGCTATGGCGTGGTCGAATGCATGCGCAGCGGCATGCACCCCCAGGAGGCCGTGGAAAAAATGATCAAAATGCACGTTCAGCGTATGCGCCGCGGCGGCGACGTGTGCGGCAACTTTGCCATGGTGGCGCTGGACAACAAGGGTAACTACGGCGGCGCGGGCACCGAGAACGACTTCTCCTTCTCCATCTTTGCGGATGGACACACGGTGACGGTGAAGCCGGAGATCGTGCAGCGTTAAAAGCATCCTTTTCGCAAAAAAGAACGCACCTCTTATAAAAACCACCTCTTATAAAAACCAACAGCACCCCAACCGTTTGATTGGGGTGCTGCTTTCATGCACAAGGCGTGTTTTTTTGTTATGCTTCCTTCATCGTATTCCTCTGAGCGATTCAGGCTGTGTCTCTTCGCAAGAAGAGTTCTGTTTTTGTGTGCCGTTGCGCTTCTTAAAGAAGTACATGTTTTGATCCGCCTTGTTGATCGCTTGTTGAATATCACCTACGCCGTGATAAATACAGCTGCCGTAGGAAATGTACGGGAAGAAGGCATACTCTCTGCGCGCCAGCCGCACCTTTTCCATCATGGCGCGTTCAGCGGCCTCCAACGCATTTTGGTCGCAGCGGGTGCTGAGCACACAAAACTCGTCTCCGCCGACGCGATAGCAATTTCCCAAGCGCGAAAAGCTATCACAAATGATCTGCGCCGCGCTGCGCAGGCATTCATCCCCCGCCTGATGGCCGCTTTGGTCGTTCACGCTTTTGAACTCGTCCAAATCCAACATGACGATGGTACCGCCGACACGTTTCTCCATCTTCAAAAGGGCCTTCTCATACGCGGCGCGGTTCAGCGTCTGCGTGAGGGGATCATATTTGGACTGCACCTCGCGCAAAAAGCAATAGTACATGATCAGCGCCAGCGTGACGCAATACCAGCTGGTATGCGCCTGGGGAACGATGATCTGAACGCACAGCCCCAGCACGACAATGGCAAACATCAGTGCCAGGCAGACCTGCTCTCCCCGCTGCATCCGCTTTGCCTGCTTATCGTTGGCCACAATAAACAAACCCAGCCCATAAGCGCACGCCGCCACATAAAGCAGGAATAGCGGCCCTCGGGAATACTCATTGTTTCGGGATATGGAAAACATCCAGCCCGTCCAGGGGGTCGTCAGAAAAAGCAAGGCGTTCACGCCCAACACCGGCCAAAGCAGCCACGGCTTTCCCAGCAGTTTCTCATCATAAACCAACGCAATCAGCAAGGGGATCGCCGGGGAGATGCCAAAGCCTACCAGATTGGACAACACATTGACCCACCGCCACTGCGGTGATTGCTGCTCTGCCCACAGCGCCAAGTTTTCACACAAAATCGCCAGCATGGTCAGAACCACCCCTATCAGATAAGCGTGGATACGCTTGCTCGAAAGCAGTGTGCTGTTCTTGACGATATAAAACAGGAACGCCAACATCAGAATGCTAAGGATTCCGCGCATGAACTCTTCCAACAGAGCTTCACTCATTACCGATTGCCTTCTCCTTGTGATAAATTTGCGCGGCGCACATAGGCGCGGGTCCACGGGTATTGGCTCATGCAGCGCAGACAGGTGCAGCACAAAGCGGGGTCAAAAAGCTCCTCCCGCCCGCCTTCTTTGGTCCATGTTCTGCCCTGCAGCGCGTTGGCGGGGCAGACGTCACGGCAAACCGTGCAGGCGCCGCACTGGTTTTCCAGCGGCGTCGCCGGTTGAGTTTGCAGCGGTGCGTCGGTAAGCAGCGTGCACATGCAAAGCCCGCTGCCCCACTGGGGCGACACCAGCAGATCGCTTTTGCCGATCCACCCCAGCCCGGCAAGCCGCGCAACGGTCTTGTGCTGCAAGGCGGCCTTGCGCTGAGGGCCGTCATATCGGCCACGGGCGCTGTTGGCTCGTTCGGACTGCGAAAAGGCACGATAGCCCAGCGCGCGCAAATATGCCTCCAGCGCGTCGGCAATGCCGTCAATGCGTGCTTCCGTGCGTGAAAAAAGATCATGCTCCCGGGCGGCTTCCTGCACGCCTATGGGCTGGGTAAGCATCTCCAAATATTCCGGCGGCAGCGGCACCGCCACAATGAGAGCAAACGGGCAGTTTTCATTTTCCGCTTCGCTCAGTTCACCCACCGGCACAAAGCCTACATATTCAGCGCCCAACCGCTGTGCCTCTTGTAAAATCATATCATTCATGCCGCAACACCCCGCCGTCTTTCCAGAAAAAAACGCCGATGCCTTCCCCCACCGGGTTCCCCCGCCGCAGCCAGTCGATGTATGCGCGGCGCAAAGAGGAATCGCCCGGCAGATCGGCCGTGGCGCAGTCGCACTCCCTGTCAAAAAGCCGCCACAGATCCGATCCCCGGGGGTCGGCTTTGGACTCAATGATGTCAAAATCCGCCATGAAAGGACGGATGTTGGAATGCGCCGGCAAAAAGTCGGCATGCGCCGGCCACAGCAGCCAGGATTCGCAGGTGAACGCGGCGGCGCGCTCCTCAAAATAGTCTTGATAAAACGCTGCCGCCTGCCCGTATGAATCCAGGCACGCTTCCCGGCTGAGCGGTCCGCAGGACGGAATATGTACATTCAGCGCCACATCCTGCGGGGATAGCTCCCAGCCCGCATTGCGGTATTCCCGACCAAAGGTCACCGTCTCAAACTGCAGCCTCCCCAGTGCGAACCGCGTCAGCTCAAAAAACCGGGGAAACCAGAACGCGACAAAGGAACCCCATACGCCGTGCACCTTTTGGCACTCAAACAGTTTCCATTTCAAGTCGCACATGGAGTCAAAATACACCTGCTCGGGGATATGACGCCACCGATAAAGCTGCCGCGCATGGCGAGCCAGACAGATGAAATAGAGCAGCTGCAACGTGTAGGGATGTGTGCCCGCCTGGCCGGCCAGCGTCTCCAGCTCGGCCAGCGTTTTGGGGTAGTTCTGCATTTCATCGGCCTCGTAGCGCGCCACCAGCATGAAAAAGCGCTCGCTTGCCGGGCTTTGGGTCACTCGGTCACAGCACTCCAGCAGCGCAGAGCATGCCTGCGCAGGATAAGAAAACTCCCCGCAAAATTGGATAATATGGGCGCGCAGCCCCATCTCATACCTGCCCATCTACGTCCTCCCGCTGAATGACTTCGTATCCTTTTCCCGCCTTGACGGCTCGCACATAATCTTGAATATCGGTCAGCCTGTTTTCAAACTCCATGCCCCCGAAATAGCCTTCGTCGCGGTGCGCATCCGAACCACCCGTGCCCGGCAGGCCATGCCGCGCGGCGTATTCGATCGCCTGGGCATTGGACCCCGGGCTGGTCACGGCGTTTGCCGCGTTGACGATCTCCACCGCATCCACATCGTTGGGGAAGAGCTGGATCTCCTTGATATACCAAGCGCGGCGAAACGGGTGCGCCTGCACCATCAGCCCGCCGGCCGCATGGATCTGCTCATACATCTCCCGCGGCTGCCACTTTATCACCTCGGGGTGCGCCAACAACCAGGTCTTATCCAGGCCGTAGATCAAAAACTCAGCGTTTTCAAAACGCTCTTCCCATCCAAAGAACACGTCCAGCCCAAGCTTTTCGCCCTCGGCACGCGCCTGTTCATACCCCGCGCAAAATTTCTCTACCCATTGCGGCCAGGGCAGGTTTCGATCCGCGGCTGTGTTGCCGTTATAAAAGTGATCCGTCAGGATGATCCCGGTATACCAATTTTCCGCATATTGCCGCGCCTGCTGCGCCCCGGTGGAGGTGGCACAGGCGCTGCCCTGGCTGGTGTGCAAATGGGTCTCATAACGATAACTCATTCGCCTCGGTGCTCCTCTTCGTCGCGCTCCGCCCGCTGCATATTGGCCCGCACCCGATCCAGCAGGTCTTTGAGCGTCTGCTTTTCCTCATCGGTAAAGCCCGCGTAGCACTCCTGGCTCAGCTGGTGGTACACCTCCGTGCAGCACTTTACCTGCTCCCAGCCGCTGGGGGTCAGCCACACCTGCTGCGCGCGCTTATCGCCCGGCACGCCCACGCGCCGGATATAGCCCTTGCTCTCCATGGTGCACAGCACGCTGGTAATGGAGGCCGGCTCCAGATGGCACTGGGTGGCCAGCTCTCGCTGAATGCACCCGTCGTGAAACTCCAGATACTCCAAAATGCGCGGCTGCCCGGGGGAAATATCCACCTCGGCAAAATGCGCCCGCGCGCGGCGCCGGTGCATCCCGGCGGTGGCAACAAACGAACTAACTAAGCTTTCTTTTGACATATTTCCTCCTGATCCTGCGTTGCGCGCCGCGCGTAAAACCCAAATGCCGAAGCGATGGGCCGCTCTTGCGCCAGCTCTTGAGGGCTGCACCAAAGCCAGCCCTCGGGCAAAGGTGTCTGCGTGCAGACACGCCCTTCCACCCCTGCCATTTCCCACTGAATGTGGGTAAAAACATGCCGCTGCTGCGGCAGTTGGATCAACTTGTGCGCCTTAAGACCCCATCGGGTCAATTCTCGCTCAGCCTGCTTTGCGTCCAGCAGGCCGGGCACATGGGGAAACTCCCACAGCCCCGCCAGCAGCCCACTGCTGCCCCTGCGCCGCAGCAGCACCTCTCCTGCGCTGCCGCGCAGCAAAAACACGGTGAGCTCCTCCTGCCGGCGGGGCTTTTTGGCCGCCTTTACCGGCAAGTCTGCCTGAATACCCAGCGCATACGCCCGGCACAGGCCGTTCATCGGGCACTGCCCGCAGCGCGGCGCACCGTTTGGCAGGCACACCGTGGCGCCAATATCCATGACGGCCTGGTTAAAATCACCCGGCCGGTCAGGATTCATCACTTCGGCGATGCCGCGCGCGTACAGCTTTTTCGCCGCGGGAGCGGAAATGTCCTGCCCGTCTGCCAACAATCGAGAAAAAACGCGCAATGCGTTGCCGTCCACCGCCGCTCTTGTTTGCCCAAAGGCAATGGATGCGACGGCGCCCGCCGTGTAGTCGCCGATGCCCGGCAGCGCGCGGATGGCGTCATATTCTCCGGGAAATTCTCCGAAATGATCCCTGCAAATGATCTGTGCCGCGCGTTTCAGGTTGCGGGCACGGCTGTAATATCCCAACCCCTGCCAAAGTTTCATCAGTTCGTCGTCTGGTATCTGTGCCAGCGCGGCGATATCAGGAAGCCGCCGCAGAAAGCGGATATAGTACGGGATCACCGCCTCCACCCGGGTCTGCTGCAGCATAATTTCCGAAATCCAAACAGAATAAGGGTTGGGATCCACCCGCCAAGGCAGATCCCTCGCCTGTTCATCATACCACGCCGGCAGCAACTGCGCCAGCGCGGCCAAGTCTTTCCATTCCCGGGTCAACTCTTGTTCACCCGGCCCTGCGGCAGCGCCGCATAGGTGCGATCCAGGGTGACCACCGCGAAATAGTCGGCACTCATGGCCTTAATGCCCCGGTGGAGCTCCTCCAGGATCTGCTGATCGCTCTTTGCGCAGGTATAGGGCACCTGCACATCAAAAATCAGGTTTCGGTGGGTCAGGCCGCTGACGGTGCGGAAGTCGTGCATGCTCAGCGCGCCGTCGATGCCGCGCACCAGCGCGGCCACCTGCCGGCGCAGCGCGTTGACCTCCTCGTTTTCCGTATCCACCGGGTCCAAATGAATGACCAGGTGGATGCCCAAATCGGCGGCGATGTCCCGCTCAATGTTATCCATGATGTCATGACTGACCATGATGTCCCGATCGGCCTCCACCTCCGCATGCACCGAGGCAAAGCAGCGGTTGGGCCCATAGTTGTGGATCATCAGGTCGTGTATTCCGATCACGCCCTCGTATTTCAGCACATAAGCGCTGATGTCGTGGATCAACTCCTCCGAGGGCGCCTGCCCCACGAGGTGATCCATCGTATCCACGGCAATGCGAAAGCCGGAGATGATGATGAACACCGCGACCACCGCGCCCATATAGCCATCCAACGAAAAGTGGAAGACCGGGCTGAGCAGGGTGGACAGCAGCACGCCCGACGTGGCCAGCACGTCGGACAGGCTGTCGGTTGCCGTGGCCTGCATCACGCTGGAATCGATGCGTTTCCCCAGCTTTTTGTTCATGAGGTATAGACCCAGCTTTGCCGCGATGGACAGCACCAGCACCACCACCGTCATCACGCTGAACGCGATCTCGTCGGGGGTGATGATCTTGGTGATGGAGCTTTTGATCAGCTCAATTCCCAGAATGACGATGAGGAACGCCACGATCAGCGCCGCGATGTACTCAATACGCGCATGGCCGAAGGGGTGTTTGGCGTCAGCCGGGCGGTTTGCCATCTTAAAGCTCACCAAAGAAATGACCGAAGAGCCTGCGTCGGACAGGTTGTTCACTGCGTCAGCCGTCACCGACACGCTGTGAAACAACAGCCCTACCGCCAGCTTCCCGGCGCACAGCAGCACGTTTGTCACAATACCCACCGTGCTGCCGAAATTGCCGTAGCGTTGGCGCACCGCGGGATCTTTCACGTTTTGATAGTCCTTGATAAACAACTTCAACATGGCGTCCATACTTTACCGTCCGATCAATGCTTCCATTCCGTGTCCAGGATAGCGTACTCGTAGCCGTCGTGCCAGATGGGTTCACCGTTTTCATCGTCCTTAAACGAGGTTGCCAGCAGCTTGTGGCATTCCCGGCGCATCCCCAAGCGTTCCATCAGCTTCCAGGAGGCGGCGTTGTCCGGGTTGCACATGGCGATAAGCCGGTGCATTCTCCAGTGCGTGAAGGCGTACTCCACCAGCGCCTGCGCGGCTTCGGTGGCATAACCATGCCCCCAGAAATCATCGTTGAATACATACCCCAGCTCCCAGGTGCGCCAATGCTCGGGTTCCTGGCGCTGAAAGTACAAGTTGCCGATGACCTTGCCCGTGTCCTTCAGGCAAACCGCCCAGAAGGACTCCTGCCCTGCCCGCCATACGGCCTGCTCCTTGCACTCTTCCAGGGTCATGGGCTCGTAGGGTTCATATTTCACCACTTCGGGTTTGGAAAGATAGTCATACAGATCCTGCCAGTCGTCTGCGGTAAAGCGGCGAATGACCAGCCGTTGGGTTGTCAGTTGTTCCATCGTTTTGCTCCTTGTCTCGGGAGCAAACGCTCCCGAATCA
This sequence comes from Eubacteriales bacterium, assembly GCA_028693155.1. Classification (GTDB taxonomy): domain Bacteria; phylum Bacillota; class Clostridia; order Christensenellales; family UMGS416; genus STF2-111. Next base: position 25,160 of record JAQUVY010000001.1, on the reverse strand, counting down.
TTTTTTGTTTTGTTCCTGGTTTTGCTTCATTCTGCGCCGGGCGCGATACACGATCAGCACAAGCGCCAGCACCAGGCAAGTGATCGCAACATAGATATATGCTGTTCCGGGGGAAGGGGGAGTGACCGCCGTTGGCGCGGCTGTTGCCTGCGCGCCGTCCGCAAGGGCCGTGATGGGACTCATGACCCACAGGGCGGCCACTCCGGCAACGAACTTGAATTTATTAATAATGCAGCACCTCCTAAAATTGGAAAACGGGGGTCGGACGCTCAGCACCCGCCCCCGCGCCATACATTTTTGTGTTCGTCAGCGTCCGCTTTGCTGCGATACGCCGCGAATGGCGGAAATCACCCAGTCGTACTCGCCGCTGCTGACGATGCCGCCGCAATATTCGCACTTACCCGACTGGTTGATGTTCATGGGAGCACCGCAGGCCGGGCAATGCTGGTAAGAGCGCTGCGCCGTACCCTGGGTCTTTACCCCTTTGCGGCGGATCAGCGTCCATTCGTAGGTCATAAACAGTTCCTTATTGGGATCACCGCGCAGCACTTTGCCCGTGCTGTCATCGGTGTAGTAATCCACGATACGGGTTTTCAGCAGTATACGCAGCACATCGTTGGTGTCGTCCTGGTTGTAGCCCACGATGCGGCTCTCCAGCACGGCGATGCGCTCCACATGGTTGGTCTGCTTCAAACGGATCAACTCGTTCAGCTGGCGGTTAAACTGGTTGAAAAGCGTGTCGGTCATCAGCATACGGATGGGCTCCCACTGCTTCTCCTGCCAGGCGTTCTGCATTTGCACATACATATTGCCCACGCGCTCCTGCTGCGCCTCCGCAGAGAAGTTGGGATCGGCTTCGCGCAGGGGCTTGAGGAAGTCCCCTGTCATCTCCACCACCCTTGCTCCCGCAGGCTGCGACGCCGCGGAGGGCTTTGCGCCCTTTTTACGGCTGTTGAAGATGAAAACCGCCACCATGAGCACCATGACAACAATGGCGATCAGACCACCGCCTCCGCCATCGCTGTCGCTGTCGTAGTCACTGCCCCAATCGCTGGAACTGCTGCCCCAGTCGCTGGAGCTGGAGCCCCAATCGCTGGAACCGCCGCCGTAATCGCTGGAGCCGGAAAAGCCTCCCGCGTCGGCCAACGAGACGCCCGCCAGCGTCATCACCAAAATTGCCGCCAGCACCACTGCCAACAGCCACTGTAATTTTCCCTTCTTCACGTCTCTCTCCTCCTACCGGACAACGGCCGGCCTAATTCATTTCGATGCCATGCGCTTTTCGGTATTCCAGCGCGCGCAGACGTTCCTTTTCCGGCTTAACCAGGAAGGCGATCACCAGGTTGCCCAGCGAAAAAGCCGCGGCCATGAAAAACACCCAATGGCTGCCCCAGTTGGCCCACACAAAGCCCCCGGCTATAGCCGCAAGAATGGACACCACATGATCCAGACTGGTGCCCATGGACAGCGTAGCCGTAACCTCACCGGGCTCCAGCGCGATGGAGCGCAGATAAATGGACTTGACCATGCCGATCTGCATGGACATACGATCCAGCACAAAGAGCGTATAAATGGCGAACACCGGCCAGCCCGTGCTGGGCAGCGTGCCGTTGTTGATGCCCAATACCACCAGTCCGTAAAGGATATATACGCCGATAAAGGTCAGCGCATCCACAAACATCATCTTTTTGATGCCAAACCGATCCATCCACTTGCCCAGCGCATTTAAGAAGAAAATGCCGATAAAGCTGCACACGATGGTGAGGATGGCGGTCGTATCCGCTTTTTTCATCAGCAGGTCAATGATGACCCAGCTGCCGTAAACAAAGGCGATCTGCTTTTGCACGCCGTGCAGCACGGTGAGCAAATAGTAATACTTATATTCCTTGCGAAACACCAGCTTAATTTTTTCCGGCTTGCGCTGCGGGAGCTTCACCTTTTTTGTGAGGATGAGCATGGCCGTCAGCGCCACGATAAACGCGCCCGCTCCGATGAGGAAGATCAGCTTGACCGGCGCAGTGAAGGAAAAAAAGCCCGTGCGAAAGCCGAAAAACACGGCTACCGCAGCCACAAAGCCGCACGCCGATTTTAGGCTGCTGTACTGGCCCATCCGTTTACCCACCATATCCGGCTCGGCCAGCTCCATGCCAATGGCGTCCTGCAGGGGCATAAACATATGCATGCCCATGGAATTGATAAAGAGAAAAATTAGCATGACGGCAAAGGGAGGCGTCAGCAAGCCCAGCGCCAGCAGCCCAACGATGCTGAGGATCTGTGCGATCACCGCGGTGCGGAAATCGCCCAGGAAGGACAGCCCCGCAATGACCAGCGCGCAAAGCAGCCCGGGCAGCTCCCGCGGGAACTCAATATAACCCCGCTGCACCGCCGTCACATTGTAGGCATCCTTAAAGTAGTTGGCATACACGCTGTCGCTCAAGCCTAAGCCCAAGCTGACCGCGGCAAGCACGATAAAAAACAGCAGCATCTCCGGCCGCACGCGGCCCAACCATTTTCTCATATCTCCCCGTCCCCCCAACAAAAGTATGATAGCACACCTTTTTCCCCTAAACAAGGAAAAAGCGCTTATCTGCTGGCAAAACGGGGGCAATATGCTATAATTATATGATTTAATTGCCAAGTGCGGAGGATCTATGTTGTGAAATGGCCATATGAGAACCGGGCGGGAGAAACGCGCCGGATGGAATGCGACGTGTTGGTGCTGGGCGGAGGGCTGGCGGGCTGCTATACGGCCATCGCCGCCGCGCGCAAGGGACAGCGGGTTATTTTGGTAGAAAAAGGCGCCACCGAACGCAGCGGTGCCGCCGGCAGCGGCTTTGACCACTGGGAATCGGCCTGCACCAACCCCTGCTCCCGCGTGACCCCCGAGGAGGTCGCGCAGGCGTTTATCGACGATAAAGACGGCTACTTCAACGGCATTTCTCACTACATCGAGTGCCGGGAGGGTTATGACCGCCTGCTGGATATGGAAACCTTCGGCGGGAAGATTCGGGACACGCAGGACGACTTCGCCGGAGCCGCCTTCCGCGACGAAAAAAACAAATTTCTCTTTGCCTATGACTACACCAACCGCTTTACCCTGCGCGTATGGGGCAGCACCTTTAAGCCTGCGCTGGCGCGGGAATGCCGCCGGCTGGGCGTCACCGTATTGGACCGCACCGAGGCCACGGCTTTGCTCCTGGACCGCACGGGCGCTGCGCCCTGCGGAGCGGGTGCCGCGGCCATGAACACGCGCACCGGCGAATTCCTGATTCTGCGGGCAAAGGCCACCGTTCTTTGCATGTCCCGCCCGGCCAGAGTATGGCTGTTCCACTCGGATCTGGTGGGGTTGAGCGAATTTCGCCCCACGCAGTGCATCGGCAGCGGCCACGCCATGGGCTACCGCGCCGGGTTGGAATTCGTGATGATGGAAAAGTCGGTGCGGGGCGAGTTTTCCGCCGCCGGGCGCAGCTTTCCGCCCTACAGCGCCGGCAATAATCACAACACCTGGTACGCCGCCACCATGGTGGATGCCCGCGGCGTGGACATCCCTTATGTTGACCGGGACGGACGCGTTCTCAAAACGGTGGACGAGCGCTACCGCCCGGCGCCCGGGCAAAAGTTTTTCCTCAAGGGCGGCACCATCGACGAAGCGGCTTATGAAGTGCGCGGCCCCGAAACCATGGACGCCGCAGCGCTGCTTGCGCAGGGCTATCAGCTCCCCTTTTATGCCGACCTGAGCCGCATGCCCGAGATGGAGCGCAAGGTCATCTGGGGGCTGATGGTGGGCGAAGAGGGCAAAACAAAGATTCCCGTGCTCAAGGCACTCACCGACCGGGGCTTTGACCCGGAGAAACACCGGCTGCAAAGCTACGGCAGTGGCTGGCAGTCGGCCTCCTTTCTGGAGCAGGAGCGGCAGCTTTTCGGCGCGCCGGGCGGCCTGATGAACGACTGGGACTTGAAAACCAACATTGACGGCATTTACGCCGCCGGCGATCAGCTCTTTACCGGTGACTGCTGCGGCCACGCCGCTGCCACGGGCTACTACGCCGGGCGCAAGGCCGCGCTTCGGGCGGCCTCGCTGGAGGCGCTGCCCGCCTGCGATGAAGAAGAGGCCGCCGCCGAGCAGGCACGGCTGCTGGCACCGCTTTTCCGCAGCGAAGGCATGGACTGGCGGGAGCTGAACGCGGCGCTGGCCAAGGCCATGCAGATCTACTGCGGCGGGGTAAAAAACGACGCATTTCTCCGCGAAGGGCTGGATCTGCTGCGTACCTATCGGGAGGACTATGTGCCGCAGCTTTCCTGCGCCAACCCACACGAGCTGATGCGCACCCACGAGGTGCTCGATCTGCTGGACGTGTGTGAGCTGATCCTGAATGCCTGCCTGCTGCGCCGGGCGGGGAACACGGCTCTTTGCTTTGCCCGCTCGGATTCTGCCGAAGTGGATCCCCCCGGCGACCGGCGCTTCCTGACCCTGAAAAAGGAAGGCGACCGCATGGTAAGCGGCAGCTGCCCGCTGGATTATTACGGCGACTTGAAGAGCCAATACGAAGCGCACAACGCCGATTACCTTGAGGAGGTCGCCCATGAGCAAGCCTGAATATGAAGCGCGGGTCATTCCCTGCAGCGCCCGCCCTTTGCGCTTTGACGCCACCAAGTGCGTAGGCTGCAACCGCTGCCTGGAGGTATGCCAGGTGGACGTCATGCTGCCCAACCCCCAAAAAGGCGCGCCCCCGCTGGTGTTCTACCCGGGCGAATGCTATTACTGCGGCAGCTGCGTGATGGCCTGCCCCAACCCCGGTGCCCTCTCTTTGGTGCACCCGCTGATGAACCAGACGAAATTTATCCCGATGAAGGATCCCGCCCAAGGCGGCTGAAGCGCCGGGTTTGCGCCTTGCTTTTTCATGAATCAGGAGGACAGCTTAACATGACTTTTACCCCTGCCTTTGCCCCTCATGCCCGCCAAATTACGTCGATGGCCTACGAGGGCTATTGCCGCGAGCTTTCACGGCACCCCGCTCTGGAAAAGATGGATCCAGCTGCTTTTGACCGGTTTTTTCGCCCGCAAGCCGCTCAGATGCGCTGCGCCGCCGCGCTGGAAAACGGCGTCTGCACCGGGTTTGTGCTTTACACCGCGCAGGAAGAGGACGGCCGCATTGCCTGCCGCATTCCGGTATGGGGTTACGGAGCCTCGGGTGCTGCGCCGGAGAAAACCCTGAGCCGCCTTTTCCAACAGGTGGCCGATGAGATCGTACAGGATAGACCCGTGGACTTTTCCGTACACCTTTACGCCCACGACACCCCGATCAAGGAGCTCTTTTCTTACCTGCAATTCGGGATCGTATGCGAGACCACCGTGCGCCGCATTCAAACAAGCGCGTACACCGGCCCGTTTGTCATCCGCCCAATGCCCAAGGACGAGCTGCTTGAACGGTGGGCGGAGGTGTGGGCGCTGCTGGCGCAGCTGATCGCCCACCTGCGTGAAAGCCCGGTTTTTTACCCGGGAACCGAATTTACCGAAGCGGTGTATCGGGACTTTTTTACCCAGGAGGATACGACCGTCTATGTGGCGCAGGACGGGGATACGCTGATCGGACTGATCGAAGCCAACGGGGAAAACCTGGACATCGCGTTTCCCAACGCAAAAGGCGTCAACGTGGGCGAGGCCTTTGTTCTGCCCGCGTACCGCGGCACGCAGACTGCCCAAGGGCTGCTTTCCTGCCTAGAAAACGACCTGCTCACCCAAGGCATTGGGTACGACTGGGTGACGCATGGCACGGCAAACCCCAATGCCCGGGGCTTCTGGAACCGGTATTTTGAGACCATCGAATATGAGTTTATCCGAAGCATTGCCCTGCGCCCCTGATGCCTTTTACGCGCAGAAAAACAGCCGTCGGAGCTTCCGACGGCTGTTCGCTTTTTTTACGCGGGATGTACCCCGCTTTATTCCCCGATGATCTTAATGAGCACGCGCTTGTCTCGCCGCCCATCGAACTCAAAATAGAAGATCTGCTCCCATGTGCCGAAATCCAGCCGTCCTTCGGTGATGGCCACCACGGCCTCCCGCCCCATGACGGTGCGCTTTAAGTGGGCATCGGCGTTGTCCTCAAAGCCGTTGTGAGCATACTGCTCATAGGGCTTTTCGGGCGCCAGGCGCTCCAACCAGGTTTCATAATCGCTGTGCAGGCCGCCCTCATCGTCGTTGATGAACACGCTGGCCGTAATATTCATCGCATTGACCAGCGCCAAGCCCTCGCGCACGCCGCTGTCGGCAATGGCCTGCTGAACCTCGTCGGTAATATTGACCAACCCACGCCGATCGGGCAGGTTAAAATGCAGCTCCTTGCGGAAAGATTTCATGGGACGCTCCTCCTGTCATTCTTTTGTGGCTTTCAGGATAACCGTGTTGCCCTCCTGCCAAAGCTTTTCTACCTTGCGGAACCCGGCTTTGTAAAGTGCCTTCGCCTGGTTTTCCGGCGTGCAGGGCGTATCGAAATGGACAAAGCCGGTTTCCTTGCCCTGCTCCTGCCGCAGCGCGCGGCAGCGGGCAAAGCCTTCGTCCTCCTGCGCCTGGTCGGCCGCCATATAGTCGGTTTCCACGTAGCAGCCGCCCTTTTTCAAGCCCTCCCACACGGCGCGATACAGCGGCAGCTTTTCTTCATGGGTGAAATGATGCAGGCTCTGCACGGATACCGCGGCATCAAACGCCTCTTTGGGGGGCGCATAGTCAAAGTAGCTCATCTGCAGCAGTTCCAGGTCTTTATCGGCATGTTTTTCGCTCAGCTTTTTCAGCATCCCCGCGGACAGATCCACGCCCGTCACCCGGGCACGGGGAAAGCGCTTGTAGATCTCGTCCAGCTCCAGCCCGGTGCCGCAGCCCAGGTCCAAAATGCGCGGGCTGTCCATCTCGGGCAGCGCCTGCGCCGTGCTCTCGTAATAGGTTTGGCTTCCGTCTACAAAGGCCCGCATATGGTCTTCATATCCGTCCACGCGGGCATCAAAAAAGCTTGCCATCTCTTCCAACTGTTTTTTCTCGCTCATACAAGCTTCTCCCATTTTCCTGCCGTCAGTGCCGGCAAATTTTGCTTGACCCGTGCCTCGGGCCAATCCCACCACCGCAGCGCCAGAAGCTTCTCCACCGTCGCGTCGTCAAAGCGCCGGCGAATGGGGCGGGCGGGTACGCCGCCCATGATGGTATACGGCGGCACGTCCTTTGTCACCACGGCACGGCTGCCGATGATGGCGCCGTCCCCCACGGTAACGCCCGCAAGGATCACCGCCTCGTAGCCGATCCACACGTCGTTGCCCACGGTAATATCCCCGCGATGCTCCCATGCCGAGGCAATCTCTGTATTGTCCAGCTCCCACTCCTCAAAAAAGATGGGGAAGGGATAGGTCGCCAGCGAAGCCATGCTGTGAAACGCGCTGGCAAACAAAAACTTAGCCCCGCAGGCAACCGAGCAGTACCGGCCTATCCGCAGCGCGTCGCCATTTACGGGATAATGATACAATACGTTGTTTTTCTGAAAATCTCTGGGGTCGTTCACGAAGTCGTTGTACATGGTGTAGTCACCCACATGGATAAAGGGTGAATCCACCACGTTCTTCAGGTAAACCGTTTGAGGATCCCCCTTGCGGGGATAAATCAAGTCTGCGTTCATACCTTTCTCCTCAGCAGGCGCCGGGCATTGCCGCCCAACACAAGCTCCCGCTGCCCGTCCGTCAGATTTTTTGTTTGCAGATGGGGCAAATACCGCTCATAGCTGCTCGCCCCAAAGATTGCCGCGTCCGAACCGAAAAGAATTTTTTCCGCGCCGCAAACGCCCACGGCCTTTTCCATATCCGCGCAGCTCATCAGTGTGGTATCTCCGAAAAGATTGGGCAGGCGGGCGCAATGCTCCATCGCCTGCGCGTGATCGCTGCCCAAGTCCATATGCACGGCAATGAAGTTCACCTGCGGCCACGCCCGCGCCCATTTTGCCAGTAAGGCGGTGTCCGCCCAGCCGTCCTGCTGGGTGTGCACACACACGGGCAGGCAAAGCGACGCCGCAAGGGCAAGGTACGGCTCATAGGCCGGGTGGCCGATGGCCGCTCCCACGCCGCGGGGATGAAGCTTCAGCCCCACGAAAACATCCCGGTACTCCGCAAGCAGCTGCCGCATAGCCGCACCAGGCGCTTCGCTGCACGGCCGCACCCAATAAAGCGCCCGAAAGCGCGGCTGGGCACGGCACAGCTGCGCCAGCTCCCGGTTGATGGTCAGCGCGCTTGTGCCGTCCCCGACACGCACGTCGTCCACATATTCGTTCCCCTCCAGCGACGAAACCACAGCTTCCCCGATGCCGGCGGCATCCATCGCCGTCAAAAGTGCCTGCGCCGTGCTCTCATATTGGCCGATTCGGCCGATGTGCGCATGGCTGTCCAGCACTTGCGTCATCTCCACTGCACCTGCAAAGGCTTACGCCCAACGGTACGCCGGAAGGTCACCGCGGGGTAGCCCACCACCAGGCAGGCGGCAAGGATCTCCCCCGGCTCCAGCCCCAGTTCCTTTTGCAGAGCCGGGCTCTCGTTCACGCCATGCACGGCAAAGCCGCAGTACAGCGTGCCCAGCCCCAGTGCGCAGGCCATCAGCTCCATGCTGCGGGCAGCCAGTGCGCCGTCTATGCCCGGAGGCGACACGACCAAAATGACCTGCTGCCCCCCGAAGAAAAGCGTATCGCGCGTTTCCGTGCCGTCATGGTAAGCCTTTGCGCGGCGCAGGAGATCAGCGTTATCCTTGGCTTCGGCGTAGGTTTGCAGGCTGTCCCACACCCGGGCGCGAAAGGCTTGCGTTTCCCGATCCAGCACAAGGTAGCGCACACGCTGCCCGTTTCCTGCCGTGGGCGCGCTGCGCCCCGCTTCCAGCAGCATGGCCAGCTTCTCCGGCTCCACCTTTTGCGCCGTATATGCGCGCACGCTGCGGCGCATCTGCATAAAGCCCAGCAGCGCGTTGGGATCGATCCGCCACGCCGCGCCCTCGTCCTGCCGGGTCTCTTCCTCCCCCGGCATATGAACGGCGCCCGTGGGGCAAACGGCAAAGCAATGCCCGCAGGCAAAGCACTCCCGCGTGGCGGCAAAGCCGTTCCCGGCTGCGGCAATGACGCGCAGCGGGCAAATGGCGGCGCATTGGCCGCATGCAATACATTTTTCCTGATCGATCTGAATCATCAAATTCTCCTATTCAAAGTCGGTTTCGTTGGGCTCCACGCAGGAAAGAGGGTTGACCTTCGCGCCCAGAGGCGCGGGCACGCGATGGCGCACATGAAGCAGCGGGTCGTCCGTCCGCTCCATCCAGGCGTAAAGCCGCCGGGAAAGATCGTTGTAAACCTCGCCGTACCGGGCATCCTGCGCCAAATTGACGCGTTCCACCGGATCCATCCACAGGTCAAAGAGCATATCCTGCGCGCGGGTCTGCCCCAGCAGGCCGCAGCTCAGTAGCAGATCCTTCGCCGGGCTGGCGTCAATATTGGCCGGCACATAGCCGTTGTGGAAGTCATAGTAACGAATGAGCTTATAACGCTGGGTGCGGGTGCACCGCGCAGGCTCGTAAGCGGCGTGGTAGGTCACCTCGCCGAAGATCTCTTCGTTCACCTTGGCGTCCGTGTCCTTCAGCACGGGCAGCAGCGACTGTCCCTGCAGCCACTCGGGTTTGGGTATGCCTGCCAGATCACACAGCGTGGGGAAAACATCCAGATGGGAAACCAGCGCATCGGTGGCCTTGCCCGCCGAAGGATTGCCGGGATAGCGCAGCATTAGGCTGACCCCTATACCGGTGTCGTAAAGGCTGCACTTCATAAACGGCATGGCGATGCCGTGATCGGTGGTAGACAGCACGACGGTGTTTTCGCGCAGCCCTGCCTCATCCAACGCCCGCAGCACCTCCCCCACGCATTCGTCGGCGATCTGCGCCGAGCGCATAAAGTCCGCCATGTCCGCGCGGTTCGCCGCGTTGTCATAAAGCGGAAACGCGGGCTGCACATAGTCCGGATTGACGTATTCACCGTGCTGCGGATATTTTCGGTGGGTATTGAGCATGCCAAAGGACAGGAAAAACGGCCGATCCTTGGGGACGCAGCGGATGTATTCCCCCACGCAGTGGGCGTTCGTCCGGTCGTCGCCGCCTTCCCACCATTCGCCCGCCTCGGCTTGCAGAATCTGCTCATAGCCGATCATGCGGGAATCGGGCGCTTCGTGCTGCACGCCGCACAGCGCGGTGTGATAGCCCTGGGTGCCCAAATAAGAAGCCAGGTGTCTGCTGTAATCGTTCATCTGAAACCCGCGGTGCGCCAGCCCCAGCATCTGTGAGGAGTGGGGCGCCATGCCGCTGAGCATGGCCACGCGGCTGGGGGAGCAGGTGGGCGCGGCGCAAAAGGCCTGGCGAAACAGCGTGCTTTCCCGCGCCAGCGCCATGAGATTCGGCGTGGGCACCCGATAACCGTAGGGCTGCACATAGCGCCCGGTGTCGTGGGTATGGATGTATAAAATATTCGGCTGCTGCATACTTGCTTCTCCCGTCGTTTTCATATGGTTTTATTGTAAAACCCGAGCCGGGAAAAAGCAACGCCTGACCTTCGCTTGTTATTTTAATAACGCTTGATTTTTGGGCATTGTTGCATTATTGTGGAAGCATCAAGTGAAAGGAGCGTATCGCCATGGCACAAATGACCCCTACCCCGCTTCTGCTGCTGGACAACAGCAACATGATCTCCCTGATCAATGAAGGCCGCTTTTTGTGCACCAATCTCTCCTTCGACGACGCCCGGGGCATCCTGGACACCCACGACGAGAACGATGTGATCCGTTGCTTCACCAACCACGACATTGAGGACATTATTTTTGACTATCTGGGCATTTCCAGCCGCAGCTATGCCCACCGCGCGGTGCGCAGCATGGCGCCCGGACAGGACGCCATCGTATTCAAGCTTTACACCACGCCCTCGGAGACCCAGCCCATCATCCGTTCGCAGGACGGCATTGAGGCAAAGAAAATTCAAAATGTGTACGTTTATTGCCAGCTGCTCTCGCGCACCGAATAAAGCCTGATAAAAAAGCGCGGCACTTGAGCAGAAATATTTTTCCCATGCGCAAAAAGGAGGTGCGGTCTGCCGACCGTACCTCCTTTTACTGTGTCCCATAAAAACAGGCAGCGCTCGCCGCGTCTGCAGGGATGGGGGCTGCGAGGATGCCCGCAGGCTCACATCTTCTTAATGGGATGGCGAATAACCGTTTTCCATTTTGCAGCGTCCGTTTTTCGCGGATCCGAAAGATAGATCTCATGATGCAAACGAACATCATTAAAATCATTTTGATAGCCGTTTTGAGAAAGATACCCGTCCATAACGGCAACGGTTGCAGGTTCCTCATCATAACTGCCTATGTGCATCATTTGAACACACAGCCCCTCATCAACGGTCAAAAATTCTGCCGAGGAACAATCTATTTTTTTCTTTTTGCCTGCGGCTTCTGCGGCCCAGTGAAAATCCTGCTCCGTGATAAATTCGGGCAATCGAATCACTGAAATCCAGTTAAATCCTTCTTTATTGGCATAGTCAACGCCCTCGACGTTATCCTGGCGCCAGAAACCTTCAAGCGGGGGCACAACATACTCATAGAACCCCTCAATTTTATGTTCGGTCTTGTAACTCATTTTCAGCGTGTAAGCAACAGCATAAAGTATGCCTACCGCGGTTTGATACGCCCCGCCTTCTTCATTGGGATTGCCAACGCCCCGCACGGCAATGTAATTCATTTTTGGAACTTCCACGATCTCGGGTTTGCTTTTAGGCATATAAAATTCTTTGTATTCCTTCTTGTAATCAAATGCCATGGGCCCTCCCCTTCCTGTTGCAAAAAATCTTTGGTTAACTTATTTCAAACCGACGGTTCCGGCACCAGGCTTTATCCGCTCCTCTTTTTGCTGCGCGTAAGCAGGTAAAAAGACGATGCGCCTTTTTCATCAGGAGAGCTGATCCAGCGGCAGCCTCGTCTGCGCCAGCGCCGCCTGCGCGGCAGGCACCTTGTCGTACCGCCCTATATATGTGGTATCCGGCAGCCACTTTGTCCCGTCGTGCAGGCGCTCCTCCAGCGTGGTGCCGAAGAACAGATAGCCCTTTCCTGCGTTGGTGCCGGCTTCGAAGGTGGGGTCGCAAAAATAGGTCTGCCCGCCCATCGTCACCGCGTTCCACACATGGCCGCCCTCGTCTCCGTCGGCGCCGGGCTGTATGCTTGCCTCCACAACGGTGCTTTCCACACCGGCCATGGTCAGCAGATAGGAATAGGCGTTTGCAAAGGTTCCGCAGATGCCCGACTGATCCAAAATGGCATGGTACGCCTCCACGCCCTTGCGGGTCACCGTGGCCGCCTCATCATAATTCATTTTACCGGAGAAGGCATGGTACAGCTGACGCGCGCGGGCAATCTCCGTATCCGCGGGGGAGATCTCGTTCAGATAGCGGTTCATCTCCCGTTCAAAGTCTGTCAAAATGCGGTCATGCTGCGCACGGCTTGTGCTTTGGTAAGTCCAGTTCAGCGTGTGATCGGCCTCATTGTAGGTCACCACATCGCCTATGACGCCATCCGCCTGAAAAATGGGGAATTCCCACATGACGATCAGATCGAACATATTCGCGTAGTAGGCTTCGGGGCAGGCGCAGGACGTTTCATAATTCATAAACGCATCGACAAGGCCTGTGAAAAACGCGGGATACCGGCTGCCAAAATGGCGCAGCGCCTCCCGGCTTATGGCGTAGGGATTGTACGCATAGGCACCGTCGCGCACCAGCGGCTGCACTTTTTCGGGCACAGGCACCGAGGCATCGTAATCGGACACCCATTTTGTGGTCTGCCCCACGCGGATCGTCTCGTCGGCACGGCATGCCTCCGCCGTGCGCTCGGCCTCGATGTAGCACACATAGGCATACAGCGCACCATCGGCATCGCCGCTTTGCAGCACCGCACGAATGGTCACATCCATGTCCTCGTAGGCAGTTTTGTCGATGCCGTCCACCGCGGTGTCATAAAACAAAATCTCTGCGCAGGCCGAAAACAGCGCGCTCCCCTGCGTGCCGCTCAGCTCAATGTTAAGAGGCGCATCCAGCTTCAGGCAGCATTTTCCATCCTGCCCCAGCGCGACCTTGCCCACCAGCACCGCGCCGCCTGAGGTAACCAGATCGGCCTGCGCGGGCGTGGGTGCGGGCGGGGCAGGCGTTTGTGTGGGCTGCGCCGTCGCACTCGCCGTGGGCGAAGCGGTCAAACCAGGCGTGCTTTGCTTTTGAGCGCAGCCGCTCACGGCCAGCAAAACCGCCAACAACAAAACAAGACAGCCGGAGAAACGTTTTTTCATACCAATCGACCTTTCTTTGATCTGTCTTGTATGATATACCTTTCAACCGGCTGCACAAGAAATTTGAGCCAAAATTAACCAGTTTTTAACGCGTTCAGCAGTCCGCCTGCCCGTCCTGTGCCAGGCGGCAGACCGTCAAAATAAATTCGCCTTTGCCCTGCGTGTAAGCCTCCCGGTCGTCGGGATACCGCCGCGCCAGTTCCTTTTTCAGGTCGCAGTATCGCTGCGCCCAGTCCGGATGGGCGAGCAGATAATCCCGAAAAAGCAGCTGCCGCCGCAGGTTTTCATTTCCCGACTCGTAGCAGTGCACATGGCAAAGAGAAATGTCGCCTTCTCCCCGGCGCACGAACAAAAATCTGCCCGGCACGCCGCACTCTGCGCAGGGGTCGTACCCCGCGGCCGCCATTGCCTCCACGGGCAGAGCGGCCAGGGCGCGCACCTCCGCCGCCACGTCCAAAATGGGCTTGGCCCAAATGCCCGGGATGGCCGTGCTGCCCACATGGTAAAAGGCCAAAACCACGTCCTTCAAAAATCGGCCGCATGGCCGCGCATTCGGCTTCATAATCCGCCGCCCATGCAGCGTCATGCGCCATAATCGTCACCTTGTTTCGCGCAACGCCCAGCATTTCGTCGCCCCTTTCACAAGTCCACACGCAGGGGGCGCACCGCCCCGGCGAAATCCGGTTCAATGCGGCACAGCAGTGCATGAATCTCCACGCCTGCGGCTTTGGCCGCCCGCAGAGCCGCGCCAAAGGCGGGATCCGTTTCGTCGTTGGGCCGCAGCACCCCCGCCGCGGGATTCTGCACCATGAAGAGCACATGCGCATGGCCGCCCGCAAGCGCCATGTGTGTCAGCTCGGTCAGGTGCTTCACCCCCCGTTGGGTGGGTGCGTCGGGAAAATAGGCGATCCCCTGCCGCACCAAGGTAGAGCACTTCACCTCGATATAATGCTCTTCCCCACCCCGCGTCACCTTTAGGTCAAACCGGCTGTCGCCCCGCACCACCTCTCGGCGCAGCGCAAGCCCGGCCTCCAGTCCATCCAGCATGCCCGCGCGCACCGCCTGCGCCGCAAGGTCGTTGGTCAGCTGCGCGTCGATCATCACCCAGCCGCCGTCATGCTCCACCATGATGAGCCGGCTTGCCGTTTTGCCAGGGCCGACTCTGGGGCGCACAAACGCGCGCACGCCCGGCACAAGCAGCTCCTTCAAGCGTCCCGAGTTGGGGACGTGCGCCATCTCCTGCTGCCCATCCCGCACTACCCACGCGGCAAAGCGGTTGATCCGGGTTAAAAATACGGCGCTTTGCAGGCCTTTCAGCTCCATCGCTCATTCCCCCACAAAGGCCACGGCACTCATGGGCGGCGCAGCAATGCCGCCGTCCTTAAGCGCAGGGCGCCCTGCCAGCGGCGTGACCGCCTGCTTCACCGGGTATGTGTATGCCTTGCTGGAGCGGTTGACGATGGCCGTTACCGTTTCCAGCCCATGTCTGCGTTTCAGAATACATACTTCTGAGCCGTCGCTCAGCATCTCAAAATCGCCCTCATGCAGCGCGGAATGCTCCCGCTTCATGCTTCCCAGCTCGCCGTACCAATCCAGCAGTTCGCCATCGTCTTCCTCCCAGGGATGGGTGCAGCGATTCATGGGATCCTCAAATCCCTGCACGCCCACCTCATCGCCGTAATACAGGCAGGGCGAGCCGGGCAGCATATACAACATGAGACTGGCTTGTTTCAGGCGGGTCTTCGCGCGGGTCAGCTCCTCGGGGGTCATGGAATAGGCAGCCTTGGCCAGCCGATCCATCCGATAGTCCGCGTCCTCACAACCCAAAACGTTTAAAATGCGCATCGTGTCGTGGCTGCCCAGCAGGTTGAGCAGGGCCTTGCGCGCCGGGCGGGGATAATGCGCATACAGCCCGTCCAGCTCATCGCGGCACCGCTGCGCCGAGATCTCCCCTTTTACAAAACGGATGATGGCCTCCCGCGCCGGGTAGTTCATCACGCCGTCCAGCTCGTGCCCCAAAAAGTAACGCCGCCGCACCCCGTAGCTGATCTTGTTGGAGGCATCCTCCCACACTTCGCCCAGCACCAGCGCGTCGCCGTCCGTTTCCTTCACCGCCTGCCGCAGCGGCTCTACAAATTCGCGCGGCAGCTCATCCACCACGTCCAGCCGGTAGCCCGAAACACCGCAGTTCAGCCAATGGCGCACCACGCTGTCCTTTCCCCGGATGATATAGTCCAGATAATCCGGGTGCGTCTCGTTGACCGAGGGTAGCGTATACACACCCCACCAGCAATCGTACTTATCCGGCCAATGGGCAAAGGTATACCAGCTGTAATAGGGCGAACTTTGGCTCTGGGCGGCTCCCTCCCCGGGATAGCGCCCGTAGGCGTTGAAATAAACGCTGTCGATGCCCGTGTGGTTGAACACGGCATCCAGCACCACGCGCATACCCCGTTCTTTTGCCCGAGCGCACAGCTCCCTGAGCGTCTCCTGGCTGCCAAACATGGGATCCACACGCAGATAATCGCTGGTGTCATATTTATGGTTGGAGGCCGCCTCAAAAACGGGGTTCAGATAAAGGGTGGCAACGCCCAGCTTTTCCAGATAGGGCAGCTTGGCAATCACGCCCTCCAGATTGCCGCCGAAAAAGTCGTTGTTCTTCATATCACCGGGCTGCGCCGTGACCACCGGGCGCTCCGCCCAGTTTTCATGCAGCACGCGCTCCCGCCCGTCCTGCTTTTGCAGGATGCCGCCCGGGCGATAAAACCGATCCACGAAGATCTGATAGGTAACGCCGCGGCAAAACCAGTCCGGCGTGGAAAAATCCGCTTCATATACCGTCCACTGCTCGGCACCCTCACTGCCGCCGCCGTACTCGTTGCCCATGCGGTCCATCATGGCGCATTCGCCGCCCGAGAACACGCACACCCACAGCCAGAACAGCCCGATGTCGTGAGCCTGCAGCGACCCTTCATAAACATCGCAGTCCTTCTCCAAGCCCTTCCACTGCAGCGGATAGGCCGTGGGCGCGCCGCCGTCAGGGCACACCATCAGCTGGGCGCGCTGGGCGCCAAAGCGTCTGGGCACCCGGCAGCGGGCATACGGAACCGCTCCCCGCGGCGTGGTGGCCTCGGGGAGCAGCTGAATATATTTTGCTTGAACTGTTTGGATCATTCCACAGGCTCCGCGTGCCAGATCTCCGCCAGATAATCGCGGATGCTGCGGTCGGCGGCAAACACGCCCGAGCAGGCAATGTTTTGCAGCGACTTGCGGTTCCAGGCCAGGCGGTCGGCATACAGCTCATCCATGGTGCGATGGGTCTGCCGATAGGACTCAAAATCGGCGAAAAGCATATAATGATCGCTGGTGAGCAGCGACTGGGCGATGTCGTTGTACCGATCGCCGAAGACGCCGTTCATGATGGCATCCACCGCCCGCTGAATGCGCGGGTCGTTCTGATAATATGTGGTGGGCATATAGCCGCGAGTATACATCTCCTCCACCTCGTCCGAATGCAGACCGAAGATGAAGATGTTGTCCGGCCCCACGTTTTGGAACATCTCCACGTTGGCGCCGTCCAGCGTGCCGATGGTCAGCGCGCCGTTCATCATGAACTTCATGTTGCTGGTGCCCGAGGCCTCCTTGCCGGCCTGGGAGATCTGCTGAGAGATCTCCGCGGCGGGAATGATCTTCTCGGCCAGCGTTACGTTATAATCCTCCAAAAACACCACCTTGAGCATGTCGTTCAGGCGGGCGTCATGGTTGATGACATCGGACAGGCCGCTGATCAGGCGAATGATCCGCTTGGCCATGTAATAGCCCGGGGCGGCCTTGGCACCGAAGGCAAACACATGGGGCTGCTTGAGATAATCCGGGTTCTCCAGCAGTTCAAAGTAGATGTCGATGATGTTCATGACGTTGAGCAGTTGGCGCTTATATTCATGCAGGCGCTTTACCTGCACGTCAAACACGGCGTCGGGGCTGACGGTGATGCCGTTATGCTCGGCGATATACTCCGCCATTGCGCTTTTGTTGGCTCGTTTGATCTGATCCAGCCGCATAAGGACGTTGGTATCGCCGGCAAAATTTTTCAGATTCTGCAGCCGGGAAGCATCGGTGCGGAATTCCGGGCCGATCAGCTCCTCGATCAGTGCATCCAGCTGGGGGTTCGCCTGGCACAGCCACCTGCGGTGCGCGATGCCGTTGGTCACGTTGGTAAATTTGTCCGGCGTCATGCTGTAAAAGTCCCGGAACGTATCCTTTTTCAGAATGTCGCTGTGCAGCGAGGAAACCCCGTTGACGCGGTGGCTGCCGAAGATGGACAGGTTTGCCATGCGCACATAACCGTGGTTGATGACCGACATGCGGGATACCTTGTCCCAATCTCCCCCGGCGCGGTCAAACACCTTGCGGCACTGGCGCTCGTTGATTTCATGCACAATGCTGTAAATGCGCGGCAGATGCATCCGGAACAGGCTCTCCGACCACTGCTCCAGCGCCTCGGGCATGACGGTATGGTTGGTGTAGGCGATGGTATTGGTCACGATCTGCCAGGCGGTGCCCCAGTCATAGCCGTAGTCGTCCATCAGAATACGCATCAGCTCGGGCACGGCCAGCGCGGGATGGGTATCGTTGAGCTGAATGGCTGCCAGCTGCGGCAGGTTGGTCAGCGTGCCATAGCGCTTGAAATGATGCCGCACGATGTATTGAATGGTGGCGGACACCAGGAAATACTGCTGCTTTAAGCGCAGGGATTTTCCCTCAAAATGGTTGTCATCGGGATAAAGCACCTTGGAAATGACCTCGGCCATGGCGTTGGCCTCCATCGCGTCCATGTACTGGCCGCTGGAGAACAGCTTCATGTCGATCTTAGCGGTGGATTTGGCTTCCCACAGGCGCAGCTCATCCACACTGCGGCCGCCGTAGCCCGGCACGGGCAGCGTGTAGGGCACCGCCAGCACGGTGTAGTAATCCTTATGCTCCACCTTCAAACCCTGCTCTGTCCAGTTCTCCTCCACATGGCCGCCAAAACGCACCTCAACCTCTTCGTCGTGGCGAGCCATCTGCCAGGCGTCGCCCGAGTCGATCCAGGCGTCGGGAAGCTCGGTCTGCCAGCCGTCTACGATGCGCTGCTTGAAAATGCCGTACTCGTAGCGAATGGTGAAACCCGTGGCGGGAATGTCCATGCTGGCCAGAGAGTCGATATAGCAGGCGGCAAGGCGACCCAAGCCGCCGTTGCCCAGCCCGGGATCGCGCTCCAACTCGTAAAGATCTTCCAGCTTGTGGCCGTAGCTCTTTACCGCCTCGCGGAACTCGTCCGTGATCTGCAGATTATACAGCGCGTTGCGCATCTGCCGCCCAACCAGGAACTCCATCGAGATGTAGTAAACGCGCTTGGCGTGCTGCCGTGTGACCTTCTCCTTATACTCGGTGTTGATGCGCAGCATGGTATCGCGCAGCACCGACGCCGCCGCCAGATACATCTGCTCCGGCGTGGTTTCCTCGTCCTTGAGGTTGAAATAGCGCAGCAGTTTGGAATCCAACTCCTGCTTGATCTGCGTGCAAAGGTTTCCGTCCATCTATCAAAAAACTCCTAAAATTATGATCTTTTTGTCAGCCGGGAATAGATGCCCATGTAGGCCTTGGCCGATTCGGCCCAGCTGTAATCGCTGGTCATGGCGTTGCTCACAATACGCTTCCACTGGGGGGAATGGTAAAAGCCCAGCGCCCGGCGAAGTGTGTAAAGCATATCATTGGCGTTATAGTTTGTAAAGCTGAAGCCATTTCCGGTGCCGTCAAACTCGTTGAAGCTCTGCACCGTATCCTTCAGCCCGCCGGTCTCCCGCACCAGAGGAATGGTGCCGTAACGCATGGAAATGAGCTGTGCCAGCCCGCAGGGCTCGCTCTTGGAGGGCATCAGGAACATATCCGCGCCGGCGTAGATCTTGTGCGCCAGGTCGTTGGAAAAAGCAATGCTCGCCGATACCTTATCCGGATAGCGATAGGCCATGTTGCGGAACAGATCCTCATAGCGCGCCTCGCCGGTGCCCAGCAGCACCACCTGCAGGTTTTCGCCCACCAGGCTTTCCATCACCTGCTCCACCAGGTCAAAGCCCTTGTGATCCACCAGACGGGAGATCATGCCCACCACGGGCACATCCTCACGCTGGGGAAGACCCAGCATTTTTTGCAGCTCCAGCTTGCATTGCAGCTTGTTCGCCGGCTTTTTCGCCGAGAAATGCGCGGGCAGCGCCGGATCCGTTTGCGGGTCAAACTCCCGGGTGTCGATGCCGTTGATGATGCCGATCAGTTTATGATCGTTGGCGCGCAAAATACCGTCCAGCCCATGTGCATACTCGGGGGATTTGATCTGCGCGGCGTAGGTGGGGCTGACGGTGGTGACGATGTGGGAAGTCTCAATGGCTCCCTTGAGCAGGTTGATGCAGCCCTCAAACTCCATCGTGCTCAGATAATCCGCCGGCAGGCCGAAAAGCTCACCCAGCAAAGACTTATCATAAATGCCCTGATATTGAATGTTGTGGATGGTAAAGATGGAACGGATATCCCAATAAGCGGGCAAATGGCTGTAGAAGCAGCGCAGATAGGTGGGGATGAGCGCCGTATGCCAATCGTTGCAATGCAGAATATCCGGCATGAAGCCGATGTGGGTCAGACTTTCCAACACCGCCTTGGAGAAAAAGGAGAACCGCTCTGCATCGTCATACTGCCCGTAAGCGTAGTCTCTCTTAAAATAATACTCATTATCCAGGAAGTAATGGGTGACTCCGTTGTGCACCAAAGTAAACACGCCGCAATACTGGTTGCGCCAGCCCAGCGGCACGTTAAAGTTGCACAAATAGGTCATCTTATCGCGGTATTTTGCCGCAATGGTGCTGTACAGCGGCATGATGACCCGCGTATCGGCACCCAACTCGCACAAGGTATCGGGCAGGCTCCCCGCCACGTCTCCCAGACCGCCGGCTTTGAAAAACGGGGATACCTCCGCCGAAGCAAACAATACCTTCATGGTTTATCCTCCCTGTCGTAGTGTATTTGTGATGCCCATCGGCAAAATGCGCTGCCCCACGGGCGTTCTTTTGCCGGCCGCCATGGCCGCCATGGCCCCATGGCCGCTGCCAAAGGCAAGCCCGACGGCCAACTCTTTGGGCTCTCGTCAGGCGCTCTTATGTGCATTATACCACGCCGCACGGCCTGATGTCACCTGACCGGGGCAAAAGCAAAGCGGCCTGCGCACAAAAGGCAGGCCGCTCCAAGCGTTAAATTACCATTCCCTTGCCGATCAAAACCGGCAAGTTTTCCCGGCCGATGAGCGTGCGCCCGGTGCGCACGATGGCGTCCTTATCCACGATAACATGCTCCAGGTGCGCTTCCGCGAGCACCTCGCTCTTCTGCAAAATGATGGAGTTGCTGACCTTGGCTCCCTTGCCGATTCGCACGCCGCGGGCAAGAACGCAGTTCTCCACCTCGCCCTCAATGATGCACCCATCGGCCACCAGAGAGTTGCGCACCCTGGCGCCCTCCAGATATTGCGCCGGCATCTCGTCGCGCACCTTTGTATAAATGCGTCCGTTGGGATTGTTGAAAAGTTCTTCCCGCACGTCCTCCTGCAGCATATCCATATTGATCTGCATGTAGGCCTGTACGCTGTCCACCCGGCGGGCATAGCCCTTAAACTCGTAGCCGAAGATCTTCAGCGTGTTGAGATGGCGGCGGATAATATCGCGCGCCAAGCTCTTTTGCCCGCGCATGGCGGCTTCCCGAACCAGATTTTCCAGCATTTGGCGCTCTATGATGAACATGTCCATGCTCATGTTCTGCTCGCCCTCCACGCCTGCGCCCAGCAGCACGTCGGTGATGCGGTCGCCCTCCAGCGTGTAGGCAATATCCCCGGTCGTTCCCCGGTCGTCGCGGCGGTAAATGCAGGTAATGTCAGCCTCGCTCTTCTCGTGCTGCGCCAAAACCTCTTCGTAGTCGATGTTGCACACATATTCGCCGGTGGTCAGCACCACATATTTTTCCCGGGAGCGGCGAATAAAGGTCATGGCGGCCGAGAGCGCGTCTATCCATCCGCCGTACTCCTGCATATTGCTGTCGTACTGCGCGTAGGGCGGCAAAATATAAAGTCCGTCGCGTTTGCGGCTCAGATCCCACTCCTTACCGTTGCCCACATGATCCATCAGGGACTGATAGTTGTTGCGCGTGATAATGCCCACCTTGGTGATATTGGAATTGATCATATTGGACAGGGCAAAGTCAACAACCCGATAACGGCCGCCGATGGGAACCGACGCGGGCGTTCGTTTTTCGGTAAGCTCCTTGAGCTTATCGTTATTGGCATATGCAAAAATAATAGCAAGTGCGTTCATTCCATTCTCCTCCTTCAGCGGGCTGCCACGTCGGCAGACATCATTTCGCCGGGCTTCACAATGGCGCAGTCCTCTACGGTTATATCCGGGCCGACCACCGCGATCTGCGGATCGCCCTGGCGGGGCGGGCCGCCGATGACCGCCTTGGCGCCCACCTTGGCGTTTTCGCCCACGATGGCATACTCGACCACCGCATCCTCCCCGATCACGGCGTCGGGCATAACGATGGATTTACGCACGACCGCGCCCTTGGCAATGCGCGCGCCATGGAAAATCACGCTGTCCCGCACATCGCCGTTTACCACGCTGCCCTCGGTCAGCAGGCTGTTTTCCACCGTGGCGTCGCTGCCCACATAGTGCGGAGCCTGGGCGGGCGTGCGGGAATAAATACGCCAGCCGTCGTCGTGCAAATTCAGCAGATTGGGCTTGAGCAGATCCATGTTGGCCTCCCAAAGGCTGTCGATGGTGCCCACGTCCTTCCAGTAGCCGCTGAAGTTATAGGCCATCATGCGCTGACCGTCTGCCAGCATACGGGGAATGATGTTTTTGCCGAAATCCTTGGAGGAGTTGGGATCCTGCTCGTCCAGCTCCAGATAATGGCGCAGTTTTTTCCAGGTAAAGATATAAATGCCCATAGACGCCTTGTTGCTCTTGGGATGCTTGGGCTTTTCCTCAAACTCGGTAATGCGCCCGTCTTCATCGGCATTCATGATGCCGAAGCGGCTGGCCTCCTGCATGGGCACCTCCAGCACGGCGATGGTGGCATCCGCCTTGTTGGCCACGTGCTCCCGCAACATTCTGTCGTAATCCATTTTGTAAATATGATCGCCCGAAAGCAGCAGCACATACTCCGGATCGTTCATGTCGATATAATTGATATTCTGATAAATGGCGTTGGCCGTGCCCGTATACCACTCGCCGTCCTTGCCCCGCACATAGGGCGGCAAAATGCTTACGCCTCCCCGGATCCGGTCCATGTCCCAGGGCTGGCCGTTGCCAATGTAGGAGTTGAGCACATAGGGCTGATACTGGGTGAGCACGCCCACGGTGTCGATGCCCGAATTGATGCAGTTGGACAGCGGGAAATCGATGATACGGTATTTGCCGCCAAAAGGAATGGCCGGCTTTGCCATGCGCTTGGTCAACACGCCCAGCCGGGAACCCTGACCGCCGGCCAACAGCATAGCAATGCAGTTTTTCTTCAAGTACATAGACTCACGCTCCTATCAGAAAATTGGTGATAATGCTTTCATCCGCCGCATTCCTGCGTCGGTTTATAAAACAGCGCCGACAACCCGGGGATCACAATCTCCACGGATTGCTCAAAGCCATGGGACGGGGTATCCTGTGTCTGCGCGCGGCAAACCACCGGTACGCCCGCGCCGCCATACTGCGCGTCGTCGCTGTTCAATACCAGTTCGTATTCTCCCGCCTGCGGCACGCCGAAGCGATATGCGCTGCGGGTAACGGGGGCAAAGTTGCAGATGCACACCACAAAACTTCCGTCCCGTGCCGTACGCCGAAACACGATGATGTTTTGCTGGGAATCATCGCTGACGATCCATTGGAAGCCTTCCATCTGAAAGTCCTGCTGCCAAAAGGCCGGATCCCGCAAATAAAGATGGTTGAGTGCCGCGGTATAACGCTGCATCTGCGCGTGCTTATCATAATCCAGCAGCATCCAATCCAGCGCTTTTGCATAATCCCATTCGGAAAACTGGCCAAACTCGCTGCCCATAAAAAGCAGCTTTTTGCCCGGATGCGCCATCATATAACCCAGGAAATTGCGCACACCGGCAAACTTTTCCTCATAACTTCCCGGCATTTTATCAAGCAGAGACTTTTTGCCGTGCACCACCTCATCATGGGATATGGGTAGCACAAAGTTCTCGCTGAAGGCATAAAAAATCGGGAATGTCAGGCTCTGATGGTTGAACTGCTTGAAATATGGGTCGATGGCCGCGTAGCGCAGTGCATCGTTCATCCACCCCATGTTCCACTTGAAATTAAAACCCAAACCGCTCAAATATACCGGGTGTGTGACCATCGGCCAGGCGGTGGACTCCTCGGCGATCATCAGCGTGCCGGGAAACGCATCGAACGCGGCTTCGTTCATTTTTCGCAAAAACTCGATGGCTTCCAGGTTTTCCCGTCCGCCATACCGGTTCGGGGTCCACTGACCCTCTTTGCGATCGTAATCCAGATAGAGCATAGACGCCACGGCATCCACGCGCAGCCCGTCCATGTGGAAATAATCCAAC
Source organism: Eubacteriales bacterium (assembly GCA_028693155.1). Taxonomy (GTDB): domain Bacteria; phylum Bacillota; class Clostridia; order Christensenellales; family UMGS416; genus STF2-111. The sequence goes on along the minus strand of JAQUVY010000001.1, from coordinate 1,137 downwards.
CAAAACAGCGCATTGCTGACCAAAAAGCACTGCACCTCATTGCGTCCAAAGTCAAACACGCGGGTGCCCCACTCTTTGTGCTCCTGCTTCAGCGGATCAGTATATTCATAACAGCATTCCCCATCAAACTCATAAAGCCCGTGCTCATCTTTGGGGAAATGCGCCGGCACAATATCCAAAATAACGCCCACGCCGGCTTGATGACAGGCGTCCACAAACGCCATGAAGTCTTTCGGGGAGCCGTAACGTGAGGTCACCGCATAATAACCCGTCACCTGGTATCCCCACGAACCGTCAAAGGGATATTCAGACAGCGGCATCATCTCAATATGCGTATAACCCATCTTTTTGACGTAAGGCACCAGCTCCTGCGCCAGCTTGCGGTAATCAAACGGGCTGCCGTCGGGATAGGTTTTCCAAGAACCCGCATGCAGCTCGTAAATGTTGATGGGCTGATCATAAGGCTGTGAAGTCCGCTTGTTCTCCTGCCAAGCCTCATCCCCCCAGGCGTACCCCTCCAGCGCGTAAACCTTGGAGGCCGATGCCGGGCGCGTTTCCATATGGTAGGCATAGGGATCGGCCTTGAGGAGCCGCTTGCCATCTCGGGTCACAATGGCGTATTTATAAATGTCATATTCGGCAAGGCCATCCGCCTCGCCCTCCCAAACACCGCCCTCAGTGATCCGTTCCATGGGGGTTTTGTTCTCATCCCACTGGTTAAAATCCCCCACCACGGACACCGCCTGCGCATGCGGCGCCCACACGCGGAATATCGCGTGAGAGCCATCCCAATGGCAGCCCAGCGTCTGATACGCCCGGCTGTTGGTGCCCTGATGAAACAAATAAAGCGGCAGTTCTTGATTTTTGTTCAACATACACCACACCTGTCATTTAGAATGGGTTATATTGACCATATTATACCACGAACAGCTTATATGTACAGGTAAAAATTTCATTTATGCCAAATTATAGCCTCTATATGGGCTTTTCCGTAGTGAAAGTCGTTCATGGCGGCAGGCACAGCGAAATAAAACAAAACAGCGTACTCATAAGAGTACGCTGTTCGTTTGGGATGCGGCAGCGCCCTATTGTCCCAGGCCGTGTCCAGCCAAGTATCGTCGGCACTGAAGGGCTTAA
>JAQUVY010000061.1 GCA_028693155.1 Eubacteriales bacterium | reverse complement strand
TTGTATGTGACCGATGTGCTCAACGACCCCACCATCACCGCGCGCATGGGCGAGGTCATCGCGGGGTGGTATTATTCGGCGCAGGCGGATTTCGTGCTGACGGTGGAAACCATGGGTATTCCGGTGGCGCTGATGACGGCGCGCACGCTGGGCGTTCCGTTGATTATTGCCCGGCGGGATGCTAGAATAACAGATGGATCGGTGGTTACGATCAACTATCTTTCGGGCTCCAGCCGCACCATGCAGCGCATGTCGCTGCCCAAGCGCGCGGTGAAGGAAGGCCAGCGGGCGTTGATTGTGGACGATTTTCTCAAGGGCGGCGGCACCTCCGTCGGCCTTCGGGATCTGATGAAGGAATTTAATGCGCAGGTGGTGGGAACGGCGTTCGTGCTGGAGGCTGCCGCACCGCGCAACAAGCTCATCGACGGCTATCGGTCGCTGATGGTGGTGGAGAGCGTGGACGACGTGGGAAAGGTCATTCGCGTGCATCCCACACAGACGCAAGAGGGGGATACGAAATGAAAACACAGGTGATTTGCCTGGCGGCCGGCGAGGGGAAACGCATGAAAAGCCAGCTGCCCAAGGTGCTGCACGGCCTTTGCGGGCTGCCCATGGTGGAGTGGGCGCTGCGCGCTGCCAACGCGGTGGATGCGCACCCCATTTTGGTGGTGGGACACGGGCGTGAACAGGTCATGGAAGCGGTGGGCGAGCGCGCGCAGTTTGCCGTTCAGGCACAGCAGCTGGGCACCGGGCACGCGGTGATGACGGCACAAGGGCTTCTTGAGCCGGATACGGACTGCGTGCTGGTGACGGCGGGCGATATGCCGCTGCTGCGGCCGGAAACGGTGCTTGCGCTGCAAGAAAAAATGAGCGACGGCGCGGACGCGGCGGTGCTTACGGCGCGCGTGGCGGATCCTTTCGGATACGGCCGGATCCTGCGCGATGCCCAGGGCAGCGTGTGCGGCATTGTGGAAGAGCGCGACGCCACGGCGCAGCAAAAGCAGATCTGCGAGATCAACACCTCCATTTACATTTTCCGCGCTTCCCGGCTCAAGGAAGCGCTTTTGAACCTTACCTGCCAGAACGATCAGCATGAGTACTATCTGACGGACGCGGTGGGCGATCTTGCCGCGCGGGGATGCCGGGTGGAGAGCCTGGAGGCCGCGCCCGGCGAAGCCATGGGCGTCAACGATCGCGTGCAGCTGGCACAGGCCGGTGAAATGCTGCGCCGACGCATCAACGAGGCGCATATGCGCGCCGGGGTAACGCTCGTCGATCCGCAGCAGACCTACATTGACGCGGATGTGACCATCGGTCGGGATACGGTCATTTGGCCGGGGAACTATTTGACCGGCAATACGTCCATCGGGGAAAATTGCGTTCTTTACCCGGGCAGCCGCATCGCAGACAGCCGCATCGGCAGCGGCGTGACGGTGCAGTCCTCGGTATTGACCCAGGCCAGCGTGGATGACGGCAGCACCGTAGGACCCTTTGCCTATATGCGTCCCAAGAGCGCCGCGGGCAAAAATGTTAAGATCGGCGATTTTGTGGAGATCAAAAACGCCACCGTGGGGGACGGCACAAAAATATCCCACCTCACCTATGTGGGCGACGCGGACGTAGGGCAGCACGTCAACTTGGGCTGCGGTGTGGTGTTTGTCAACTATAACGGCAAGGAGAAATTCCGCACCCAGGTGGAGGACGACGCGTTCATCGGCTGCAATACCAACCTGGTAGCCCCGGTGCATATCGGCCGGGGAGCGTACACCGCCGCGGGCTCCACCATTACGCAGGATGTTCCCGACGACACGCTGGGCATTGCCCGCGCCCGCCAGGTCAATAAAGCAAGTTGGATTTCACCCAAGAAGAAAGGATGAGCCGTATGAGATACGAGAACATCAAGGTTTTCACCGGCAACTCCAACCCCGCGCTGGCCGGAGAAGTGGTAAGCATTCTGGGCATTCCGCTGGGCGACTGCGAGGTGAAGCGCTTCAGCGACGGCGAGATCAGCGTGGATGTGAACGAGACGGTGCGCGGGTGCGATACGTTTATCATTCAGTCTACCTGCAGCCCGGGCAATGACAACCTGATGGAGCTGCTGATTTTGATTGACTCGTTTAAACGCGCCTCGGCCGGGCGCATCACGGCGGTCATTCCTTATTACGGCTACGCCCGGCAGGATCGCAAGCCCAAGGCGCGCGCCCCCATCACAGCCAAGCTGGTGGCCGATCTGCTTACGGCCGCGGGAGCGGAGCGGGTGCTGACCATGGATCTCCATGCCAGCCAGATACAAGGCTTCTTTGATATTCCCGTGGATCACCTGTTTGGGAATCCGCTGCTGCTGGATTATGTCTCCTCGCATATGGATCAGGACAATCTGGTCATCGCGTCGCCCGATGTGGGCAGCGTGGGGCGCACGCGGCAGTTTGCCGAGGCGCTCAACGTGCCGTTGGTCATCATTGACAAGCGCCGCCAGCGCGCCAATGAATCCGAGGTCATGAACATCATCGGCGACGTGGAAGGGTGTGACTGCCTGATGGTGGATGATATGATCGACACGGGCGGCACCATCGTAAAGGGCGCGCAGGCGCTGATGGATCACGGCGCTAAGTCGGTGCGTGCCTGCTGCACCCATGCGGTGCTCTCCGGCCCGGCCATTGAGCGCCTGCAGAACAGCCCCTTGAGCGAAGTTGTGGTGCTCAACACCATTCCGCTTCCTCCGGAAAAAATGATTCCCAAGATCAAAGTACTGTCGGTGGCTACGCTCTTTGCCGAAGCCATCGAGCGCATTTATCAGGACAGACCGGTCAGCTCCCTGTTTACGCAGGCGCCCCATTCGGTCAAGCCCATCCGGCAGATCAGCTTTGACGACATGAAAGAAACCCCGGAACAATAAACCGATCGGAGCAAAAACGATATATGATATTGATCGTTGGGTTGGGAAATCCCGACTCGAAGTATTTAATGACGCGCCATAACATGGGTTTTTGGGCGGTGGATGAGCTGTGCCAGAACACGGGCATCGTTTTGAAGGAGCAGTATAACCTGGGGGTTTACGGCCGCGGCAGAATCGGCGGGCAGGATGTGGTCGTCGTCAAGCCTACCACCTACATGAACGACAGCGGTGTATGCGTTTATGACATGATGCGCCGTTTCCATGTGGAGATGGAAGATATTTATGTGATCTACGACGACATGGATTTGCCGGTGGGGAAGCTCAGGATGCGCGGCAAGGGCGGGCCGGGAACGCACAATGGGATGCGTTCGGTAGTGGCTCACCTGCAGGGGGAGAATTTTCCCCGGGTGCGTATCGGCATCGGCGAGCCTGCGGAAAATGAAAACGTGATCGCCTTTGTGCTGGGGAAGCCCAAGGGGGAAGAGCTGGACGCGCTGCGCGCCGCCGCCAGGCAGGCAGCTGAAGCGGTTCAGGAGGCGGTCGCCCAGGGGTTGGAGGCTGCCATGCAGCGCTGCAACCAGTAGTCCCGGGAGGACAATCTCGGGCAGGAGGAAATGTTTATGATGAATACAGCTGTCTTTGGGGCGCTGCAGCAAAGCGGCCCATATCAGCAGCTGACCAGCCATATCCGGGGAGGGCAATTGCCCTGCTCGGCTTTTGGGCTTTGTGACGGAGAAAAAGCATACCTCCTTGCCGGCCTGCTTGTTCACAAGCAACGGCCGCTGGTGATCGTATGCGCCAGCGAGATCCGCGCCGGGCGCCTGGCGCAGGACATCGCCGGCCTGACCGGGCAGGAAGTGCCGGTTTTTCCGGCGCGGCCTGTGTCTTTGCGGGCGGTCAGCGCCGCAAGCAGGGACTTTATGCAGCGGCGGCTGCAGGTTATGGCCCAGCTGCACGCCGGAGGGGTCAGCGCCGTCATCGTGACGGCGGAAGCGCTGCTGCAGCCGTTGGTTCGCCCGGAAGTGTTCTCGGGCAGCGTGCTGCATTTGCAGGCTCAAAAGGAGCTGAGCGTCCGCGCACTGATCGTGGAGCTTTCCCAGGCCGGGTATGCCCGGCAGGATCGCGCGGAAAACGCGGGGCAGTTCGCCGTGCGCGGCGGCATTGTGGATGTGGTGCCCTACGGCGAAGAGCAGGGGTACCGCATTGAGTTCTTCGGGGACGAAATCGACAGCGTGCGCCGGTATGATCCCTTTACCCAGCGCTCGGATCATTACTGCGACGCAGCGGATATTTTTCCCGCCAGTGAGGTGCCGCTGGATGACGAGGCCGTGCAGCGCGGCATTCGGGCTGTGCAAAACGATCTGGAGCCCACGCTGAAAAAGATCGCCAAGCTTCGTTTGGAGAAAGACCCCAAGGCTGCGGCGGAGGCGCTGCGCGCTGGCGTGGAGGACAAGATCAATGCCTTGCTGACGGCAGGCACCTTTGAAGGAATCGAAAATCACTTAAGCGTGCTGTATCCTCGCACCGCCTCCATCGGCGATTATTTGGACGATCCGCTGATTGTGATGGAAGAGCCGGCCCGAATTCGGGAAAGCGTGGAGATCTATCAAAAGGAGTTCGCCGTCGAGTTTGAGGAGGCTCTGCAAAAGGGGCAGGCGCTGCTTTATCAGCTGCAGGGCGTCTACGCGTGGGAGGAGATCCTGGAGCGGCTGGGGCCCAACCGTATGCTCACCGTGCAGGATCTGGAATACGAAAGCGACGTGAAACCGCTGCACACGCTGTGGTTCTCCGGGCGGGAGATTACGCCCTATCGGGGCGCGTATAACCGCCTGGCCGAGGATGTGCGCGCCTGGCGGCGCAATCATTTCAGGGTGATCGCGCTGACGGGCAGCGAGGGGCGCGCCCAGCGGCTCTCCGCCGCGATGACCGACCTGGGCAGCGCCATGTTTGTGCTGGAGAAAGACCGCGATGTGGTTGAGGGCGAGGCGGTGGCGCTGCCGGTGGGTCTGCGCCAGGGCTTTGAGGATCCCGAGCAGCGCCTGGTGATCCTGGGCGAGGTGGAGGTGTTCGGCACCTCCCGCACCAAACGGCGCGTGGTGCGCCAAAAGGGAAAGAGCACCATGGATCTGTTTGCCGACCTGCAGACCGGCGACTTTGTGGTGCATGAGGCGCAGGGAATCGGCGTTTTCCGCGGCATCGTCAAAATGACGGCCGACGGACAGACGCGGGATTATATGCAGATCGAGTATTTAAAGGGCGATATGCTGTATGTCCCCACCGAGCAGATGAACCGGGTGGAGAAATACATCGGCTCTGAAGGGCGACCCCCGCGGGTCAACCGCCTGGGTGGTGCCGAATGGGATCGGATCAAAAGCAAGGTGCGGGCACAGGTCAAGATCATGGCCGAAGACCTCATCAAGCTCTACGCCGCCCGGCACAAGACCAAGGGCTTTGCCTATTCGCCGGATAACGCCCAGATGCGGGAGTTTGAAGAAAACTTTCCCTATGAAGAGACGCCCGACCAGGCCAGCGCCATTGCCGACATTAAGAAGGACATGGAGAGCGGCCAGGTGATGGATCGCCTGCTGTGCGGCGATGTGGGCTACGGCAAAACCGAGGTGGCGCTGCGCGCGGCGTTTAAAGCCATCTGCGATGGCAAGCAGGTGGCCATTCTGGTGCCGACCACCGTGCTGGCCTATCAGCATTACAACACGGTGGGACAGCGCTTTGAGCATTTCGGCATTCGTTACGACATGCTGTGCCGCTTCCGCACGCCCCTTCAGCAAAAGCAGGCGCTCAAGGATCTGGCGGACGGAAAGCTGAACCTCATCATCGGCACGCACCGCCTGCTGTCCAAGGATGTTCACTTTTCCAACCTGGGGCTGCTGATCATTGATGAAGAACAGCGCTTCGGCGTGGCGCATAAAGAGAAGATCAAGCATCTGAAGACCAACATCGATGTGCTGACCATGACAGCCACGCCCATTCCCCGCACGCTGCATATGTCCATGAGCGGCATCCGGGATATTTCCATCATTGAGACGCCGCCTGAGGAGCGCCAGCCGGTGCAGACCTATGTGCTGGAATATCAGGACGATCTGGTGCGCGATGCCATCATGAAGGAGATTGCCCGGGGCGGGCAGGTCTATTTTCTGTATAACCGCGTGGAGTCCATGCCGGTGTTTCTGCACCGCCTGCAGGAGCTGGTGCCCGAGGCGCGCATTACCTGCGGCCATGGGCAGATGGCCTCCGCCGAGCTGGAAAAGGTCATGCTGGATTTTTACAGCGGCGAGTACGACGTGCTGCTCAGCACGACCATCATTGAAAACGGGCTGGATATCCCCCGGGCGAACACGCTGCTGGTTTACGATGCCGATCATTTCGGTCTGGCTCAGCTTTATCAGCTGCGGGGACGCGTCGGGCGCTCCAACCGCCTGGCATATGCGTATTTTATGTATCGCCCGAGCAAGGCCATCAGCGAGATCGCCGAAAAGCGGCTGACGGCCATACGCGAGTTCACCGAATTCGGCAGCGGATTTAAGATCGCCATGCGAGATCTTGAGATCCGCGGCTCGGGAAACCTGTTGGGTGCGGAGCAGCACGGAAATATGGCCAGCGTGGGATATGCGCTTTATTGCCGCCTCATCGACGACGCGGTGCGCCGCATGAGCGGGGAGGACGTGGTAGAAGAGATCGACGCCGTGCTGGAGGTCAAGGTGGACGCCCACATCCCGGACGAGTATATCCCGGATATGGCGGGCCGTTTGGAAGTTTACCGGCGCATCTCGGCCATCCCCGACGAGAGTTACCGCTCGGACGTCATCGACGAACTGGTGGATCGCTACGGCGAACCGCCCAGACCCGTGCTGCGCCTGATCGACGTGGTGCTGCTTAAAAATGCCGCCGCCGCGGCACAGATCGAGAGTGTGCAGCAAAAAGGCCGCAAGGTGCTGATGAAGTTTGTGAAGGATGCGCCCATCGATCCAGTCAAGCTGCTGGAGCTGGTGGCGCAGGAACGGGGCAGGACGGCGCTGAGCGCCGGAGACCCGCCCGCGCTCACGCTTTCCCTTCCCGGTGATCGCTGGGAAGATCTGTATCAGCGCACAATGGAGCTGCTTGCAAAAATTATGCTTTGCAAGTACGGCATAAATTGATATAATAACACTTGTTTATGGCATAATTCCGGAAAGGATGCGAACGATGATGAAAAAGTGGAGCGCGCTTGCGTTGATTTTGGCGGTGGTTTTGGTTGCCGCGGGTTGCAATCTGATGCAGGTAAATTCCCAGAGGGACGAGACCCAGGTTGTTGCGGTGGTGAACGGTGAGAAAATCTTGAAATCCGAGGTCAATCAGCAGGTTGGCTTCAGCTATGACAAGACCTATTCCTCCACCGATCTGAAAACGCTGTATACCAATATGGAGACCGCCCTGGAAAACCTGATCTCCGATGCAGTGGTGCTGCAAACTGCCAAGGATAAGGGCATGTACGACTTCACCGAAGAGGAACTGGCGGCGATCCAGACCAAGTATGATTCTTATGTGACGGATACGTATAATTCCTCTTTGAAAACCTATCAGGAAAAGGCCGATAACGGCGAGGACATCGATCCCGAAGCCAAGGCCAATGAGGATGTGGATAATTACCTCAAGCTCCTGGGCACCACGCGTGACGAGTTGATGCAGACACTTAAAGACGGCAGCGCCGCGCAGAAGCTGTATGATTCGGTAACCGAGTCTGCCACCGTTACGGAAGAGCAGATCAGCGAGGCCTACAGCTCTCAGCTGAGCACGCAGCAAACCTCCTACGGAACGTCGCCCACCCAGGTCATTACCGACATGATGAAGGACAGCGTGATTTGCTATCGCCCCGCGGAGATCCGCCAGGTTAAGCAGGTTTTGATCGGTCTGGACAGCGCAACGGTGTCTGCGATCACCTCCCTGCGCAACAGCGGGGATACCGACGGCGCCAACGCCAAGCTGTATGAAGCGCTGGCAACCATCCAGGGCGAGGCTGATGAGGTGATGGCCAAGGTCAAGGCCGGTGAGGACTTCGACAAGCTCATCGAGCAGTACAACGACGATACCGGCATGAGCTCTTATCCCGACGGCTATCCCACGATGGAAGGCTACACCGGTTATTACGCCAGCTTCCAGGACGCGGCCATGGCGCTCAAGTCTGTGGGGGATACGACCACGGAGCTGGTGTACAGCGATTACGGCTATCACATTTTGAAGTTCAACGGCGTTTTGGATGCCGGCGCGGTGGATTTTGAAGATGTGAAAGACCAGATCTCCGAGCAGCTGCTCAACACGGCGAAAAACAGCCTGTGGAGCACGCAGCTCAACGAAATGAAGAGCGCGGCCAAGATCAAGCGCTATACCAGCCGTCTGCGCTGAGTTTTTAGATGATGGGAGCGTGCACACGAAGCAGTTCGTGTGCACGCTTTGCATATGGGATGATAAAAGGAGGGGACTCGTGCAGGCTGTGATCAATGTGGGCATTGTGGCGCATGTAGACGCGGGGAAAACCACCCTGACGGAGCAGCTGCTTTGGCGCTGCGGCGAGATCCGCGCTCCGGGCGAGGTGGACAAGGGGAACACCCAGACCGATTGGATGGATTTTGAGCGGCGCCGGGGGATCACCGCGCGCGCCACATCCACCGTGCTGCATTACCGGGATGTGGTCATCAACTGGATCGACACGCCCGGACACGCGGACTTTGCGGCCGACGTGCAGCGCAGCCTGATGGCGCTGGACGCGGCGATCTTGGTCATGTCGTCGGTGGAGGGCATTCAGGGGCAGACCAGAGCCATCGCCCGCGCGCTGGAGGAGCTGCAGATCCCGGTGCTGCTGGTGGTCAACAAAGCGGACCGCGCCGGAAGCGACACGGAACGCGTGCTGCGCGAGGCGCAGAGGGTTTGGAAGACCCCCGTGTGGCAGATCAACGAGGTGCAGGCGCAAGGCACCGCAGAGGTTGCCCTTTGCGAAGACACCCCTGCTCTACGGGAAGGCAAGGTGCTGGCTGCCGCCGAGTGCGACGATAGCATCGCGGAAAAATATATGCAGGGCGAAGCCATTGATCCTTCGCTGGCGGATGAAACGCTGCGGGCGGCTATCGCACACTGCAGACTGTTTCCTGCGGTGCTCACCTCGGCGGCGCTGTCGCTGGGGATCGACACCCTGCTGGAAACGCTGTGCCGGTATTATGTCCCAGCCCCTGGGGATACGGACGCGCCGCCGCTGGGCTATGTTTTTCATCTGGAGCACGACCCGGACATGGGGAAGATCGCCTTTGTGCGCATGTTCTCGGGGCGCATCAAAAGCCGTGATGTGGTTTGCGTGCAGCGCACGGAGGCGCTGGAAAAGGTGACGCAGGTGCGGAAATTTGCTTCGCGGCGCTGCTGGGACGTGGGGGAAGTTGCCGCGGGGGATATTGCGGTGCTGTGTGGGCTGTCAGATGTGCGGGCGGGCGATGTTCTGGGGGAGGGAGAGCTCGGGCGCAGCTGTCATTTGGCTCCGCCCCTGCTGAGCGTGCAGGTGCTGCCGCGCACACCGGACGAATTGCCGCGCCTGCTTCAGGCCTGCGTCGAACTGACACAGGAAGACCCGTCGCTGGATTATATATGGCTGCCTGAGCAGCGCGAACTGCATATGCACATTGGCGGCACGCTGCAAATTGATATGCTGCGGGAGCTCTTTCAGACCCGGTATTTGCTGGAGACCGCGTTTTCCGCCCCCACGGTCATTTATCGGGAAACGCCCAAGTGCGCGGGTACGGGGCGCGGGGTGTATACCATGCCCAAGCCATGCTGGGCGATCGTCGAGGTAAAGATCGAGCCCCTTGCGCCGGGAAGCGGGTTGGAATTTGTCTCTCTGGCGGAGGATCGCCATATTCTGCGCCGCTATCAGCACCATGTGCATGTCAGCGCCCTGCGCACCTTGCAGCAGGGGCTGTACGGCTGGGAGGTGACCGATGCCCGGGTGACGCTGGTAGATGGAGAAAACCATCTGGTGCATACCCATCCCATGGATTTCTTCGTGGCCACGCCCATGGCCGTTATGGCGGCGCTGGAGGATTGCGGAACCACCCTGCTGGAGCCGGTGATGGAGGCGCGCATGACGGGGCCTGAGGCGTGCGTCAGCCGCGTGATCGGCGAAATGCTGGCGCTCAGGGGGGAGCTGGGGAATCCTGCGGTTGCCGAGGGGCGGTTTGACATGAGCTGCCGAGTCCCGCTTGTCACGGTTCAGGATCTTCCCGCGCGTTATTCTTCCCTGACCGCAGGAAAGGGGACGCTGGATCTTTCGTTTTCTGGCTACCAGCCCGCGCCGGCGGGCACGCAGGCGTGGACTGCCCGGCGAAGTGTGGATCCGCGGGATCGCTCCAAGTGGATTCTCCATTGCAGAAATGCTCTGTGAGTTGAAAAAAGAAAGCAAGTATGATAAAATACACAGGTTATTAAGCGACCAAATGGGAGGGGTATTATGTCCGGCCATTCGAAATGGGCAACCATGCACAGAAAAAAGGAAAAGAACGACGCCGCGCGCGGCAAGATTTTTACCATGATGGGCAGACAGATCGTTGTTGCGGTCAAGGAGGGCGGTCCTAACCCGGAGGGCAACAACCGTTTGGCGGAGGCCATTGCCAAGGCGAAGGCCAACAATATGCCCAACGACAACATCAAGCGTCTGATCGAGCGCGCTTCGGGTGCGGGCGATTCCACAAACTACGACGAGGTGACCTATGAGGGCTATGCGCCCGGCGGCGTTGCCATCATCGTGGAGACGATGACCGACAATAAAAACCGCACGGGTCCCGATGTTCGTCTGGCTTTTGACCGCAACGGGGGTTCGCTGGGAGCGACCGGCTGCGTCAGCTGGATGTTCGACCGCAAGGGTGTTCTCATTATCGAGGCGGCGGATAACGTCGATGAGGATGAGCTCATGATGGCGGCTATCGATGCAGGGGCGGAGGATTTCGCTGCGCAGGATGATGTTTATGAAATCACCACCGCGCCTTCGGACATGATCGCGGTGCGCGATGCGCTCAAGGGGCAGGGGTATGTCATTGCTTCTGACGAGATCGAAATGGTGCCGCAGAACACGGTGGCGGTAGATCAGGACACGGCCGAAACGATTCAGAAGATCTTGGATCGTCTGGAAGACAACGACGACGTGCAGAATGTCTACCACAACGCCGAGCTTCCCGAAGAGGAAGAGGAAGAGTAGAACGTCTTGGGTCAGAAACCGAAAAAAAAGAGAAAAAAGACCGTATCCGGCCGCACGGCAGTACTCCAATGGGTCTTGCTGGGTGTTTCCGCTGCGGTTTTTTTGTTTGCTGCCATTACTTTGGGAAAAACACTGCTCACCTATAAAGCGGCCAAGGACGAGTACAAAGCGCTGAACGATCAGTTCGGCCCCGCTGCGCAAACCGCCAAGCCGGCGGGAAACACCCAGTCTCCCGACGGCAAGGACGAGGCCACGCCGCAAGAGCCGGCCGCAGCGGTGAATTTTGATGCCCTGCGGGAGATCAACCCGGACGTGGTGGGTTGGCTTGCGGTGGACGGTACGACCATCAGCTATCCGGTTGTGTGCGGCACCGACAACAGTTATTATCTGAACCGCAGCTTTGAGCGCAAGGGCAACGCCTCGGGATGTCTGTTCCTGGATTATCGCAACGAAAAGGATTTTACCGACGATAACAGCGTGATTTATGGCCACAATATGAATGACGGCTCCATGTTTCACCAGCTGGCATCATTTAAAAAACGCGCCTTTTGGGAAGAGTCGGGCGGCCTCATACGCCTTTACACGCCGGATGGCGTGTATCAGCTGCAGATCTTCCGCGTTTTTATTACCAAGGACTGGCAGTTTAACGAGACAAGGTTTAACGATGAGGCCGATTACGCGGCCTATCTGAAAAAAGGCGCCAGCATCGAGCTGTATGATACGGGTGTGGACATTGACACGCGGGACCGCATTTTGACATTATCCACCTGCACCTATGAATATGACGACGCACGTTTGGTCGTGCAGGCAAAATTCACGCAATAGCACCAAGGAGAGCGATATGAAAGAGCTGTCGGCACCCGTCCGTAAAAACCAGGACATCACCCTGACCATTGATTCGCTGGGGTCAGATGCCCAGGGGATCGGGAGGTACGACGGCTTTGTTGTTTTCGTGCCCGGCGCTTTGCCGGCGGAAACCGTGGAAGCCCACATCATCAAGGTGACGGCATCCTACGCCGTGGCCAAGCTGGTGCGAATCCTTGCAGGCAGCGCCCAACGGGTAGCGCCACCCTGCCCATACTTCGGGCTTTGCGGGGGCTGCTCGCTGCAGCACTTGAGCTACGAAGGCCAGGTCGCGGAGAAGCAGCGGATGCTCAGCGATGTGCTGACGCGCGTGGGCGGTGTTCAAAGCGACGTGATTCGACCGATGATCGCCGCCCAAGACCCATGGCATTATCGCAACAAAGGGGCATTTCCTGCGGGGATGGACGGCGCTGTGCCTGTCATGGGGCTATATGCTCAGCGCAGCCACCGGATCATTCCCATTGAGGATTGTCTGATTCAGCAAAAGGCGATTGTAGACATTTTGCGTTGCGTGCAGGAGTGGGCGCGTGAGCATCATATTTGCGCGTATGACGAGAACACCAACACGGGAAACCTTCGCCATGTGGTGATACGCTGCAACGAGAAGGAAGACGCGGCGGCGGTTACGCTGGTGACCCGCGAAAAGACGCTGCCCATGTTTGATGATCTGATTGAGCGGCTGCGGGCGCATACCTGCGCGGTTTGCCTGGTTCAGAACATCAATCCCCGGGCCACAAACGTCATTTTCGGCGCGCACAGCACAACCCTGTGGGGAGAGGCGGAGCAATGTGTGGCGCTGAACGAGCGCCGGTTCGTGGTGTCGGATCTGTCCTTTTTCCAAGTGAACTATCCGCAGACCGTGCGGCTGTACGATACTGTTCGGGATTTTGCGGCGCTGGATGGCAGCCAGACGTTGCTAGATGCCTATTGCGGCGTGGGCAGCATTGGGCAATACCTGGCCGATGCCTGCCGCGAGGTGATCGGCTTTGAGATCGTGCCGCAGGCCGTCGAAAACGCCCGTTCAAATGCGCTTCTCAATGGCCTGACAAATTGCCGCTATGAGCTGGGTGATGCCGATGAACTGCTGGAAAAATTGGTTCAAACCACACCGGCGGATGTCATCGTGGTTGATCCGCCCCGCAAGGGGGTGGGCGCTCCGTTTATCCGCGCGGCAAAGCAAAGCGGTGCGCAGCGCATTGTTTATGTTTCCTGCAACCCGGGAACGCTGGCGCGAGACATCTCCCTTTTGCGGCAGGAAGCAGGCTATCGCGTGGAAGCAATCCAGCCGGTAGATCTGTTTCCGCAGACGACACACGTTGAGACGGTTGTCTTATTAGGTAGGGAAAATGTCGATGAGGTTCAATATGCTTATATCGACTACGAAACAAAGGATGCTGAATACCTGAAAGGTTTACAGGGAAGTGCGACATATAAAGAGATTAAGGCTTGGATAAAGCAAGAATATGATATGAATGTGACTAATCTCTATATAGCACAGATAAAAGATAAATGTGGCTTTGCGAAGCGTGATAATTACAATATAGGCTCTGAAAGCGGTAGAGTGCCTACTTGTCCACCAGAGAAAGAAAAAGCGATTCTAGGGGCATTTAAGCACTTTGGAATGATGTAATGAATAAAGTAATAGGGACTGTCAGAAATGGCAGTCTTTTTGTATGTAAACTAGAGTGTATGCACTGCCCTTCGGGCAGTCAATTTAAAATAGTTTGCAAGGTTTTGCATCAACACAAAAATAATTGTGTCCCATTTTTTCTCTTTTTTAGATACTACCCTTGCAAAACCGTGCATAGAGAATTGTACCTCAACAAAGTATACTCTCGCATTTTTCCGATGTTTCCCGACGAATTTTAAAAGCGTTTTACTCACTTTTGAAAAAGGCGAATTTCAAATTTTAAAAAATAGCATTTTTGTGTCCCTGTGTCCCACCCCCATCAAAAAACGCTCATATATCAGTATAACGCGGGTGGGACACAGCTACGGCAAGTTGTGTCCCACCTGTGTCCCGTGTCCCACCCCTAAATATATTTATATAAAACCTTGCAAAGTCCCTAAAATCGTGTTATATTTATAAAAAAATAGGAAAGGAGATATAAAGATGGACATTCCTAAAAAGAAAAATGGGCGACCAACGAAACAACCTAATGCAGAAGTATTAGTCAAACTTTATGAAAAGCATACAGCTTCTGAAATTGCAGAAATGTATGGTGTTAGCAATAATACAGTTTACTCTTGGATTTCAAGATTAAGAAAGGACAATAAAAAAGATGAATAATAAAGAAAATGATGCATCCACCGTGGCAGGTCAAAACGCATCATCTAATCTTACAAATTCATCTGAGCCAACTATAACACAAGAACCACTGAAAAATCAAGTGTTTTTGGACGGTGGCAAGGCGACAGGCAAGAAATTTACAAAGAAAAATTGCAAATGTCTTTCTATTGATGCAAAGGTTAATTCGTTAGCAATTAAGATTTATGCGGAACAATTGCCTTATGGTTGGGATTATACGTCTAATGCAATACGAATGACGGATAAAAAAGATTTTCAAGTTCTTGGGATTTGTCATAATCGAGATACTTATTCGGACGAGGGACACTTTTGGAAACCAGCGTTTGAAAAACCACATTTTCACATTATTTTACGGTGTGTTGACAGGAAAAAACGTATTCGTGTTAGGACGGTTCTTAGACAGCTTGGAATTGAATACAGAAAAGATTTAGATGATGCCTTATGAGCGAATCATGG
>JAQUVY010000060.1 GCA_028693155.1 Eubacteriales bacterium | reverse complement strand
TCTCGAGGAAGATCCAGCCCCACCATGGCGGCATGATAGCGAGGGACGCGGATCGCTTCGGCAGGGAGGCTTCCCCGCGCTTTCAGGATCTCCAATGCCCGAATTACGCGTTTTACATTGTTTGGATGAATGTCTGCCGCCGCCTGCGGCTGCTTCGCGCGGAGCAGATCGTGCAGCGCCTGAACGCCATTTTGTGCTGCGTAAGCCTCCAAATCGGCGCGGTAGTTCGGAGCGGGTGGCACATTTGCCTGGTCATGCCCGTACAGAACCGACTCGATATACAGCCCGGTTCCGCCGCACAAAATGGGAAGCTTTCCGCGAGCGGCAATTTCATCCATGCACTGCTGGGCCATGCGTTGATACTTTGCAACGCTGAAAAGCTCGTTCGGCTCAGCGATGTCGATCAAATGATGCGGAATGCCTTCGGCCTCATGCGGAGTGATTTTTGCCGTGCCGATGTTCATGCCGCGATAGATCTGCATGGAGTCGGCCGAAATGATCTCGCCGCCGACCGCTTTGGCCAATGCAACCGCCACAGCGGACTTTCCGCTGGCGGTGGGGCCGCAGATCACGGCCAGTTTTTGCAGATTTTCCACGCTATTTGATCCTCTTAAAATGTCGGTCGATGTCCGCCTTGGATAAATAAAGCACAAAGGGGCGGCCATGCGGACAGGTCAACGGAATGTTCTCCTGCACAATGATATGCAAAAGCTCCTTCAGTTCGGGGTCGCTGAGCTTGTCGCCGGCCTTCACCGCGCGGCGGCATGCCATGGACATCAGCCGTTCTTTCTTTGCCTCGGCTCCGGTTACCGTCTTGTCATGGGCAAGCATATACAAAATATCACGGAATAACGGCCCGACCTGCGGCTGCCCCAGCACAAATGGAACGGCGCGTATGTGGCAGCATAAGGAGCCATACTGCTCAAATTCAAACCCCAGCTGTTCGAAGATGTCCCTGTTTTCCTCCAGGCTCTGCATCTCCTCATAAGACAGATCCACATTTTCCGGCACAAGAAGCGGTTGCGAGCAGACAGCGCTGGCCTCCAACCGGGCACGGAACTTATCATAAAGCAGGCGCTCATGCGCCGCGTGCTGATCGACAAGGTAAAGCCCCTTTTCCGTTTCCAAAACAACGTAGGCCAAAAACACCTGCCCCACCACGCGGGCTGCCGGGACATCGACGTCCATACGCGCTTCGTCCTTGCACAGCGGTGCGGCGGGCACGGGGATGGACTCCTGCATGACCGGCGGCGTCTGCAAGGCCTTGCGCACATCCAGCACGGTGGATGTGGGATCGGCGGCCAGCATGGCGCCGCTCAGCGCGCTGCGCACTCTGCGAATGGATTCTTCCATGGTTTCGGGCGGTGCTTCAGCAGGGGTGCTTGCCCGAGATTGGTTTTGAGGCGTTGCTGTAGGGCGGGTTGAAGCAGGAATATTTGGCGTGGACTTTGCGCTGCCCAAGTCCGTTTCCGGCTTTTCTTTGCCGGTGGCTTCGCGCGGGGTATAATCCTGCACTGCCAGCGGGCGGGGCTGAAAGACCTTCAGCCGTTCTTCTCCGCGATCGGGAAGCTTTTCCTGCGGTACTTCCAGCGCAATGGCCGTACGGCTCTGCAAGCCCAATGCCTTGGACACCGCGGTTTGCAGCAGCGCGCGTATCCGCTTTTCATCCCCAAAGCGCACTTGCAGCTTGTTGGGGTGTACGTTCACATCTACCTGATCGGGAGGCACCGTGATGTTCAGCACAAATACAGGATACCGCTTTGCCGCCAGCGCGCCGCCGTAAAGATCCTCCACCAGCCGGCAAAGCGCCAGATGCGTGATGGGACGCCGATTGACCAGAAAGACCTGTTGGCTGCGGCTGGAGCGGGAAATTTCAGGCGTGCCCACCATGCCTTCCACGCGGTAATCCCCCCACTGCTCCCGCACGGGCAGCAAATTCGCGGCAAAATCTTTGCCAAAGACGGCGTAAATGGCGTTTTGCAGGTCGCCGTCCCCCGGGCTGTGATAAACCACCCGCTGGTTATGAATCAGCTTTATGGAAATCCCCGGATTTGCCAAAATAAGCCTTGAAACGATGCCGGCAACGCCGGCAGCCTCCGTTGCGGGCGCGGAAAGAAATTTCAGGCGCGCGGGGGTGTTAAAAAACAGATCCGCTACCGTAATGCTGGTGCCGTCGGGACAGCCGCAGTCCTCCAACGCACCAATATGACCGCCGCGAATGGCAATCCGCTTTCCCATCTCCTGCTGAGCGGGCTTGGTCACCATTTCAAGATTGGACACGGCCGCAACGCTGTATAAAGCCTCGCCGCGAAAGCCCATTTGACGGATGTTAAACAGATCCTGCGCGGTGCGCAGCTTGCTGGTGGCGTGCCTGGCAAAGGCCAGCTTCACCTCTTCTCCCGCGATGCCGCAGCCGTTGTCGCTGATGCGGATGTAGGAAATGCCCCCGTCGCGAATCTCTACGGTAATAAAGGTGCTGCCCGCATCGATTGAGTTCTCAACCAGCTCCTTGACCACAGAGGCGGGGCGCTCCACCACCTCTCCCGCGGCAATCTTTTGAGCTACGTCCTCGGCGAGCAAATGAATACTGGGCAATGTCTCCTGCGTCATTTCGTCATCTTATCCTTTAATTTATTCAGCAAAAACAAGGCTTCTATCGGGGTGAGGCTGTTTAGATCGGTGTGTTCAATCTCGTCCAGTATATCCTGATACGGCAGTGTATCGATCAGAGAAAGCTGACGGCCTTCGGGCTCGGCAAACTTCGGCTGGGAAACCCGCTTTTCTCTGGCGGCTTCCGTATCCTCCAGCTGCTGCAAAATCTCTTTGGCGCGGCTCACCGCACCATCCGGAAGCCCGGCCAGCGCCGCCACATGAATACCGAAGCTTTTATCCGCGCCGCCGCGAATGATTTTCCGCAGAAAATAAACCTGATCCCCCTGCTCGCGAACGCTGATGCAGTAGTTCTTAACGCCGGGAATTTTATCCTCCAGCTCGGTTAATTCATGATAATGCGTGGCAAAAAGCGTTTTGGCGCCCATATGCGACTTGTCCGCAATATATTCCACCACAGCCCACGCAATGCTCAAGCCGTCATAAGTGCTGGTGCCTCGGCCTATCTCATCTAAAACGATGAGGCTTTTGGAGGTAGCCTGTTCCAAAATGCGGGCAACCTCGCTCATTTCTACCATAAAGGTACTGCTTCCCATATACAAGTCGTCGGAGGCACCCACGCGGGTAAACACGCGGTCTATCATGCCAACCGTCGCTTGGGCTGCGGGAACATAACTGCCCATGTGCGCCATAATGGCAATAAGGGCCACCTGCCTCAGGTAAGTGCTCTTACCCGCCATGTTCGGGCCGGTGATGATCAAAAAGCGATTGGCATCCGTATCCAATGTGGTGTTGTTGGGCACAAAAAGCTCGTTGGTCAGGGAGTTTTCCACCACGGGGTGGCGGCCGCCTACAATATGGAGTTCTTCCGTATCGGTGATCGCAGGGCGAACATAGTTATTTTTCAGCGAGAGCCGCGCCAGCGACAGCAGGCAATCCAACTGGGCGACCGCACGCGCGGTGTTTTGCAGGCGCTTGACTTGCCCTTCCAGTGCGTCGCGGATCTGGCAGAACAGATCGTATTCCAGCCGTATGCTGCGCTCTTCCGCATGCAGCACCGTGTCCTCCAGCTCCTTGAGCTCAGGGGTAATGAAACGCTCTGCATTGGCCAAGGTCTGCTTACGGATGTAGCGGTAAGGAATCTGCTCCAGAAACGAGCGGGTCACCTCAATGTAATAACCAAACACCTTGTTGAAGCCGATTTTGAGGTTTTTTATCCCGGTGGCTTCCCGTTCGGAGGCCTCCATTTGAGAGATAATATCCCGAGCGGAGGTTGAGGCATGCCGCAGTTCGTCCAATTGCGTGCTGTACCCCTCGCGAATGATGCCGCCCTCCTTAATGCCAATGGGGGGATTGTCCCCGATGGAGGAAGAAAGCAGTTGATAGACATCCTCCAGCGGGTCGAGCTGGCCGCAGATTTCGCGCAGAAGCGGCGCCTCCAACGCACCTGCGACGCGGCGCACTTCAGGGAGCTCCTCCAGCGACTGACTGATGGAGAGGCAATCCCGGGCATTCAGAGCCTTGTAGGAAATGCGCGCTGCCAGACGTTCCAGGTCGCGCACGTTTTTCAAATGCTCGCTGAGGGAATCCATGACCAAAAGCTTTTCCCGCAGTGCCGTCACCGCATCCAGACGGCGGTCAATGTCCTCCCGGTGCTGCAAGGGGCGCTCCAGCCAATCGCGGAAAGTCCGTCCGCCCATGGCCGTCAGCGTATGATCCATCTGCCACAGCAGCGAACCCTTGCGATTTTTGGAACGCATGGTCTCCGTTAACTCCAAACTGGAGCGAGCAGAGGCGTCGATGATCATATATTGGTTTGCTTGGTAATAGCTGATTCGGTTGATGTGCAGCAAAGCGTTCTTCTGCGTATCGCGCAGATAGGAAAGCAGCGCGGTGGAGGCGCACTTTGCGCAGGGTTTCTCCTCAATGTCTGCGAAAAGCGCCGGATCTCCCCCCTGGCTTTGAAAGCGGTCATCCGCATACGCGCTGACCGTTTGCCCGAGTGTTTTTTTAAGCGGCTCATGCTGCTCAAGATACAGCAGCATTTCACTGTTTACCAGCACTTCGCTGGGTTCTATGCGCACCAGCTCATCCAACAGCAATCCGTGGTTGACGGTGTGCGAGAACTCAGTGCATAAAAAATCCCCGGTAGATACATCGGTATAGGCCATGCCCAGCGTATCTCCCGATAAAAACAGCGTCATCAAATAGTTGTTCTTTTTTTCATCCAAAATGCTGCTTTCAATAACCGTGCCGGGTGTGATGATGCGCACCACATCTCGATCCACCAAGCCCACCGCTTCCTTGGGATCGACCAGCTGTTCACAAATGGCCACCTTGTAGCCCTTTTCCAGCAAACGGTTGACATAGGTGTCCACCGCATGAAACGGAACACCGCACATGGGAGCGCGCTCGGCAAGCCCGCAGTCTCTGCCGGTCAGCGTTAATTCCAGCTCTCGGGAAGCCAAAATAGCGTCGTCGAAAAACATTTCATAGAAATCTCCCAGCCGGAAAAAGAGCAGCACATCCTTGTACTGTTCCTTCAGCTGCATATATTGCTGCATCATCGGCGACAATTTTGCCATACTCTCTCCCCTTATATCCGTTCGCCCAGCAAAGAAGCTTGCCGCGCCGCTGTGATTCGCACATTGACAATCTGCCCAATCAGTTCTTCTCCGCCTTGAAACGTTACGCGATACCCCTCGTCGGCTTGCCCGCTCATCAGCGCCGCGCTGCGCGGGTTTCGCTCGGCTACCAAAACGCGTAATACCTTGCCCACCATTTCCTGGTGCACCTGCTGCGTAATTTCTTTTTGCAGGGCATTGAGGCGAGCCAAACGCTCTTTTTTTACCTCCACAGGGATCTGCTTCGCCATTTCCGCTGCCGCTGTGCCGGTGCGGCGGGAGTATTTGAAGGTGTAGGCGGACAAAAAGCGCACCCGACGAAACAATTCAAGCGTCTGCTCGAAGTCTTCCTCGGTTTCCCCGGGAAATCCCACGATCACATCGGTCGTCAAGCCTACCTGCGGCATCTTCTCCCGCAGTGCGGAAACGATCTGTTCATAGCGCTGATGATCGTATCGGCGGTTCATTTCTTTGAGAATGCGGTCGCTGCCCGACTGCACCGGAAGATGAACCTGCTTGCATATCTTTTCATAACGAGACATGACATCGATCAGCTCGTCGCTGAGATCTTTGGGGTGGGAAGTCATAAAGCGAATGCGTATAATTTTATCACATTCCTGGGCGATCGTCTCCAAAAGCTGTGCGAAGTGCAGGTTGCCCCCATCGTTGCCGTAAGAGTTCACATTTTGTCCCAGCAAGGTGATCTCGCGTACCCCCTGCGCCTCAAGCTCGTGAATCTCTGCCAAAATGGCCTCAGGCGCGCGGCTGCGTTCCCGTCCCCGCACATAAGGAACGATGCAATACGAACAGAAATTGTTGCATCCATACATGATGGTGACCCAGGCGTGGGACGAAATCTCCCTGCGCACGGGCATGTGCTCCACCACTTCATCCTGCGCGCGGGAGGACACCTCGACCTGGTGCTGCCGGCCATTGAGCACGCCCAGCAGCAGCGTGGGAAAATCATGAACATTTTGCGTCCCGAAAACCAGGTCTACTGCCGGAAACCGGCGCACCACCGCGTCCGCCACGTCTGCCTGCTGCATCATGCACCCGCAAACACCCAAAATCAGCTTGGGGTTTTGCCGCTTTTGCTGGCTGAGCGCGCCCAGGTTTCCGTACACCTTGATCTCCGCGTGCTCCCGCACGCAGCAGGTGTTCAGCAGAATCAGATCGGCCTCTTCCTTATGCGCGGCGGCGCCATAGCCCATTTCTTCAAGCATACCGGCCAGCTTTTCCGAATCGTGGGTGTTCATCTGGCAGCCGTAGGTAAAAATGAAATACTTTTTGCCGGCACTCATGCTGTGCACGCGGCTCATGTTCTCTTGGGAAAGGTTCTGTTGCTGAAAATCGATCTCTCTACTCATCCATATCTCCGTTAATTTAATTCATCCAGCGTCAGGGAAAAGCTTGGCACGAAATGTTCCATAAAATAGGTAACCTCCGGAAGCTTCATTTCATCAATTGTCTTGCGCACGGCGACCGCCGCCTTTTCGAACTCGGCATTCCCCGCCCGGAGCTCTTCCAGACATTTTGTATAAGCGCAGATGCGATCCGCCGCCTTAACCAGTTTTTTTTCAAAGCTGTCCTTCGGCAGCAGCAGCGGTTCATAATCCTCCTGCAGCTCACCGGGCAGCATCTGCAGAAGCTTGCTGCAGGCGATCTTTTCGATGTCCTTATATGCGCTTGAGATTTGCGGGTTAAAGTACTTGATGGGCGTGGGCAAATCCCCGGTGATGACCTCTCCCGCTTCGTGAAAAACCGCCAGCGCAAGCACGGTTTCCAGGTTTGCTTTTTTCCCATAAATGCGGTTGGCGATGACGCCCAGCGCATGGGCGATCATGGCGACCTGCTGGGAATGCTCCTGAATGTTTTCTTCGCTGATGTTGCGCATAAGGCTCCACCGGCGGATGTTTTTCATTCGGGACATATAGGCAAAAAAATGGTTCATGTAATTTCCTCGCTTGACACATTTCGCGTTCAATGTTAATATGATACCACAAAATTGACCGCTGGGGGAGCTTTTTGCTGAGAGGTAATTTACCAACCCCTTGAACCTGTTGAGTTAATGCTCGCGTAGGGAAGCGGACCGAACGCCCGGTGTATTCCGGCGTTCTTTCTGCGCATCTCCCAGTGGTTAAGAGGGGAGATTTTTTTATGTCCGGTTATTTTTCCAACCTGATTGAAAACCTCAAAGAGCTTTCTCCTGCCACCTGGATCATACTGGCCATCGGTATTGCGGTGGCGGTCGTGGTGCTGGTGCTGGCGAAAAAGTCCGAAAAAAGCAAATGGGTCCTTGTGGTGAGCGCAGTGGGCATCGTGGTCATGACCATACTGATTGCACTGTCTTTGCCGCAAATTCTTCCCGAAAGCCCGGAAGACGGCGGGTTGACCGCAAGCGGCCAGTTCCTGTATTCGCCGTGGTTCTGGACGATCATTCTTTCCTGCATCGCGGTGGTGTTGCTGGTGCTGCTGCTGCGAAACCAGAAAATGACCTCCCGTATGCTGGCAACCGGCGCGCTGTGCATTGCGGTAAGCTTTGTGCTTTCCTGCATCACCGTTTACAAGCTGCCCAATGGCGGCAGCATCACCCCCGCCTCCATGCTGCCCATTATGCTCTTTGCCTACCTGTATGGTCCGGTTCCCGGAATCGCCGCCGGCATCATTCACGGCACCTTACAGCTCATTCAGGGCGCATATGTCATACATCCCTTCCAGTTCTTGCTGGACTATATTTTCCCGTTCGCGCTGCTGGGACTGTGCGGCTTGTTCTGCAAAAACGAAAAACAGTTTTTTATCGGCATTGCGGTGGCGGCCGTTGCGCGTTTCATTGCGCATTTCCTTTCGGGCTATCTGTTCTTTTACATGTATGCGCCCGAAGGCCAGACCCCGTTTGTGTACTCCCTGCTGTACAACGGTTCCTATATGCTGCCTGAATTGATTATTTGCGAAGTGGTGGCATGGGTGCCGCAGTTCCGCAAAATGGTGCGGCAGCTCAAGGTGAAAGCAACCGCAGAGACATAAGCACGCACAATGAAAAAGGCTCGCATTCCCTTTGTGTGAGAATGCGAGCCTTTTGTCTTGCTTCATTGGCTTTTCTGGTCGGTGTTTTGCATCTTTTGGCGCAGACGGGAAAGATCCTGCGCAAAGCCCACGGTGAGCAGCTGCGCTTGGCGAATCCCCTCTTCCATCTGCTGCAGGGCATTTTGAAAGGCTTCGCGTTTGGCGCCGATTTCACGGTCCAGCTGCATCCGGCGTTGTTGGGAAGCCTTCGCCTCCTCCTGCACCATCTTTTCGGCGCGGGCATTGGCGCCCAGCAGTGCCAGTGAAATTCTTTCCTGCTGCGCCTTCAGTGGCTCCAGCTGAACTTTCAGCGCCGTGTTTTCTTCACGCAGCGCGGTGATGCGCTGCTGCTGCTCGGCTAAAGTCTGTTCATAGCGAGCGGTGACCTCCTGCAAATATTGATTGACCCGGGCGCAACGATAACCGAACAATGCGTGTTGAAATCGCATGAGCATTCTCCTTTTGTGGAATACCATCAGCATAAAAGAAGGAAGCGAACCTTTATGGCGAACGATGCGGGTTGATCGGCGCGAAAAAAAAGAAGCGAAGAGACAATTTGTCTCTTCGCGGAAAACGCGTCTAAAAGGATGAAAATCGGTTTGTTAACGTGCTGCGAACCACTGGGTAATGTAGTAGCCGCCGCGGGAAGCGTTCCAGACAATGCCAATGCCTACCCGATTGGCAGAACCATGCAAAATATTGGCGCGGTGCCCGTCCGATGCCATAAGGGCGTCATGTGCCGCCTGAACGGAGGGATAAAGCGCAATGTTCTCCCCTGCCCAGTTGTATCGGATCCCCGAGGCCTGCAAACGTGCGGAAAAGGTTCCCCGCGTGGGAGAAGTATGCGAGAAAAAATTGTTTTGAGACATGTCCTGACTGTGCTTCAACGCCTCCGTGCTCAGCTCGCTGTCCAGTTCCACTTCTGCCAACCCCGCAGCGCCGCGTTCCTGATTGATCAGCGTCACCATGGTGCGAACCTGATTATCCGGAGCGGAGGACACCTGCGGGGTAGCCGTGACAGACGGCGTGGACGTGAGGAGCGGTGCTGCCGTTGCGGTAGGCACAGGGGTGACGGGTGCCTGCGTCTCCGCCGGGGTGGGTGTTGGGGCAGGCGTGCGCGTGGGCGCGGGAGCGGTGGTTTGAACCGGCTTTTCGCTCGTTTCCGCAGTTGCCTGGGGATTCCCCGAGGAAGTCGGGGCGAGCGTGGCCTGCGGCCGGACGCTGCTGCTTAAATTTTCAAGCAGTTGGAGATAATACTCCCGGCACTTGGCGATAATATCCTGTACGGTGGTATCCGTCACCGGGATAGAATCGGCACACATGGCTTCCTGAGCCAAGGCAGAGGCCGACGGAACGGCCAGGATGAGCAGCGCGCTGGCTGCTATGGCGCATAAAATTTTTCTTACTGACATGTGCTTCACCTTCCTTTGTGTTGCCAGTGTCAGACGCGTAACCATATGGTAACCCGACCTTGCCTTTCCGCACAAGCGTTTTACCAGCGGGCTGCCATGTTAATATTTGATAAAAAGCAAAAATGGTTATTGACAGAACGCAAAGAGCTTATATTATATAGAATGTAAAAGGCGGAGTTGCAAATCCGCAACATAACCCGAGAGGTGGAAAAATTATGGCGTTGAGAAAATGCCCGAAATGCGAGCTGAACTATTTGAAGGAAGGCGAAACCCTCTGCAGCGTATGCGCGCAGAAGGGAAAAAGCGCCGCCTATATGGATGATGCGGATCTATGCCCCAACTGCGGCGAGCGAGAAGTCGCTCCCGGGGAAGAGTTTTGTGCGGTTTGCCTTGGGGAGTTTAAGAAGCTTGCCAAGGAGACCGATGCCAAGGAGGAGGCCGAAGAGCCGGTTGTTGCCCGCCCCGGCCAGACCTCTGAGGATGACGTGTCCGAAATGAACGATGTGGATGTGGATAGTGACGACGATCCCCCGTTCGATGTGGAAGAGGATCTGGAAGAGGATGACGACGAAGAAGACTCGCCGGAGGAATCCTTGGATGTGCTTGCCATGAATGAGGACAACGATCCAGACGACGAAGCGGACGAGGACGAGGATATTTGATTGCTGCATTATTGGAAAAGGCCGCATGATCCGGCCTTTTCTTTTCATTTCAGAAACGGGGAAAAACTATGAAAATCTTTGCCATAGGTGATTTGCATCTTTCTCTTTCAAAAGAGAAACCTATGGATGTATTTGGTGTGCATTGGGAGGGACACTGGGAACGAATCTGTGCGGCTTGGGAGGCAAGCGTAGAACAGCAGGATATTGTGCTAATCCCCGGGGATATTTCCTGGGCAATGACCCTGACGGAAGCCGACCCCGATCTGCGGGCAATCGCCGCGTTGCCGGGCACGAAGGTAATTTTGCGGGGCAACCACGACTACTGGTGGGCATCGTTAAGCAAACTGCTGCCTTATGAGAAGTTGGGAATCTATACGCTGCAAAATAACGCTTATCGGTTTGGCTCAGCAGTGCTGTGCGGTACGCGAGGCTGGCTGTGCCCCGGTTCCAATCAATATTCTAAGGGAACGGATGAGAAAATTTATCAGCGGGAAGCCATTCGCTTAAAGCTGTCGCTGGATGCGGGGCAGCGTCTGCGGCAGCCCGGAGATCGTCTGATCACAATGTTTCACTACCCTCCTCTATGTGACGCCAAAAGCGATACGGTGTTTTTGCAGCAGATCCGGGAGTACGGCGTCGATACGGTAGTTTATGGTCATCTGCACGGCCCCTCCTTCCCCTGGGTCTATGAAGGGATGCAGGGCGATACGGCCTATCATCTGGTCTCCTGCGATTATCTCAACTTCGCGCCCAAGCTCATTGCTGAATTATGAACATAAAAAACGCGCTCGGCTTGAGCGCGTTTTTTATTTTAGATCGCTATTTTTCCGCGTAATAATTGATCAGGCAACCGGCCAGTAAAATGGGCTTCTCGGTCTCGGAGACGCGAAGCGCAAGGACAACGTCCGTGACTTCGGTTCCCTGCACCAACTTTGCCTGGATTTGGGTTTCTCCGGCGATCAGCGCGCCGCGAATTCCGCTCAGCACCAGACGGGCGCCTACGCACAAGCGCTGTGCCGTCTCAGGATCGCATTGGAACGGCAGCATGCCCCAGTTCACCAGGTTGCTGCGATAACGTTTGGTGGCGTACTCCAGCGCAATATTTGCCCAGCCGCCCAGAACCTTTTGGCAGGAGGCGGCCTGTTCCCGCGCAGAGCCGTCGCCGGGCTTGTTGGCAAAAACCACCGATCCGATGCCGGTGTCGCTCTCCTGCAGAGTGGCGCCGGTTTGTGCCGACAGCTCCTGTAGCAGCGAGACATTCTCCCCTGCTTTGCGGGCCTCTTCCAATGCGCGTACAGCCTTGCTGCGCGCCACATAATGAGGATCCTTGCGTGAAAGCGTAAATTCCGCCAGCCCCAGCGGGTTGGAGCGGTAACTGGAAGTCTCACCCGAAGGAATCAGCTCATCGGTAGTCGTGACGGCATCGCGGATAACCGACACGACTTCCAGCACCAAATTTTCCGGCAGGGGCTGCATGGCGGGCCAGTCTACGATATTGGGGCCAAACTTCAATTCGTCTTCGGGATGCGGATGGCCAAACCCCTGATAAACCCGGTTTTGATAGGGCGTGTGGTCGAAATGGTATTCCTGGGGTTGGGGCACGTCAATTTCCGTTGCCGCGGTCAGGATACCGCCGTTCAGCGCGGTGGCTGCAATGGAACGCGCATCCATCAAAGCGACGGCGGCCAGCTGTCCGTTTCCCGGCTTGGAACCTTCTCTGTTGGGGAAGTTCCGCGTGGTGTGGCGAATGCTCAGGCCCTGATGCGCAGGCACGTCCCCTGCGCCGAAGCAGGGTCCGCAAAATGCGGAACGCACGACGGCACCGCATTGCAGCAGCGAGGTAATATCTCCGTTTTTGGACAGCTCCAGGAATACAGGCTGGCTTGCGGGATATACCGACAAGCCGAACGCTCCCTCCCCGATGCTTCTTCCGTTGAGCATTTGCGCCGCGATGGACACATTTTCGAACGTGCCGCCTGAGCAGCCGGCAATGACGCCCTGATCCACCAGTACTTTTCCGTTGTGCACTTTGGAACGCAGGTCAAAATGAAGCTGCGGGGCATCCATAGCCGTGTTGGTTTTCTTTTCCACTTCGGCCAGAATATCCAGCGCGTCATGGTTGAATTCTTCAATGGTGTAGGCATTGGACGGATGGAACGGCAGCGCGATCATCGGGCGGATGGCCGAAAGATCTACCACCAGCGCGGCGTCATATTGCGCGACCGCATCGGGTGCCAGAGGACTGTAATCCTGCGGGCGGCCATGTTGGTCATACCACTTTTTGGTGTTTTCATCGGTGATCCAAATGGAGGACAGGCAGGTGGTTTCGGTGGTCATCACGTCAATGCCGTTGCGGAAATCCGCGCTGAGCGCCGCAACACCGGGACCCGCAAACTCCATCACCCGGTTTTTCACAAAGCCGTCTGCAAAAACCTCTTTTACCAGGGAAAGCGCAATATCCTGCGGGCCCACACCGTTTTGCGGTGCACCCTCCAGATAGATCAAAACCACCTCAGGACGGCTGATATCGTATGTGCGCCCCAGCAGCTGCTTCACCAGCTCCGGACCGCCCTCTCCCACCGCCATGGTTCCCAGTGCACCGTAGCGCGTATGGCTGTCCGAGCCTAAAATCATGGCGCCGCACTTGGCGTGCATTTCGCGCATGTATTGATGGATGACCGCCTGATGGCCGGGCACAAAAATACCGCCGTACTTCTTCGCCGCAGAAAGGCCAAACATGTGGTCGTCCTCATTGATGGTGCCCCCCACCGCGCACAGTGTATTGTGGCAGTTGGTCAGCACATAAGGCATGGGAAACTCTTTGAGCGCACTGGCGCGCGCGGTCTGAATAATGCCAACATAGGTAATATCATGGGAGGCCATGGCGTCAAAGGTGATCGCCATGTTCTCATCTGAGCCTTTATTGTGGGCGGAAAGAATCTTCCACGCCATGGTTCCGTTGCGCGCATCGTTCGCCAGAGGCGGCTTTTGCTCCGTAACGGTTCTTCCGTTCAGTAAATAGACCGGGCCTGCAATTCTTTTCATGAAAACATGTCCCCGCTTTAGTTTTATTGTGCATTCATATGGCACTTAACCAATTAATTTTATCCAAAGCGGGGATGCAAGTCAATCTTTTCTTTATTGATTTACCTCACGAAAGCCATGCCGCGCCCTTCGGAAAGATAGTCGCCCTGAAGTCGGCGTGCGTTTTGCATAAAATACCGCTTGATCTGATCGGGTGTCCAATTGGGATTTTGCTGAAGGAGCAAAGCGGTCATGCCCGATACGACAGGGGTGGCAACAGAGGTTCCCGACATGGTCGTGTAATCGGCATATCCGAGTTTTCGGGTGTCGCTTTGCATTTGCCGATGCGGCAGCGCGGTGGAAATAATATCCACGCCCGGTGCGATAAGATCCGGCTTGACCCAGCGGCCAACCGGCCCCCGGCTGGAGAAATCAGCCACATGATCATCATCATAGGCCTCTGTTCTCATGTCGTCCAGCGCGCCCACGGTAATAACCGTGTTGCTGACGCCGGGCGTGGTAATGGTGGAATGCCCCGGGCCGTCATTGCCCGCTGCGGTAATCACGGTGATGCCGCGCCGCCAAAGCTCTTCCACGCCGCGTACCATGGCGTCATCCCGCGCAAGCATACCTGCCGTGCTGCCCAAAGACAGGGAAAGCACGCGTATCCCATCCTTTTGCGCATGGTCGGCCACCCACTGCATTCCTTTTAACACTGCCGAGCTGCTGCCGTTTCCGTTATGATCCATCGTTTTTACGATATACAGATCGGCCTCCGGTGCAATGCCGGTAAATTTCCCCTTTGATCCGGTTCCGTTTCCGGCGGCTACGCCGGCAACAAAGGTACCATGCCCATTATCGTCATACACGGTTTGGCGCATATTTACCATATCGACAAAGCTGCGAATGCGATTCTGCGGCCTGGTAAAATCCACATGGGGGTAGATTCCCGTGTCCAGGATGGCGATGCCTACACCTCTTCCCGTGATACCCTTGCGATGATATTCCGACACGCCGGCGATCTTTTTTGCGATATACATTTGTGTCTTAACATCAATATCTGCCGCAACATAGTCGATCATATCGCTTTGGGCAAGCTTCGTAATCATCCCCGCTGGAACTTCCGCGTAATAACCCTTAATAAAGGGAAGCTCATCCAATAAAGTAACCCCCATTTGTTTCAGTGTTTCGCGGCATCCCGCGTGGTCGTTGGCGTACAGAATCACGCGAAAGCGCTGCAAGCTGTTGATGCGGACATTGCTCAGAATGACGGGATCTATTTTTTCAGAATACGTTCGCTGCATGAAAAACCTCTCCCTTATCCCCGGCATACGGTTCTGCTGACAGCTTATGCCGGGGTCAAGGGAGAGGTTACCGCCTTATTTTTTCAGGTGGCGCATGACTTCATCCAGCTTTGCGGCGTTTCCGCCGAGCATGGGGCGGATCGTCCGCGCGAATTCATCCAGCTGCCCGGATTGAATAAACTGTCGGATCTCCCGGCTGTTTTTCATACGGTCGATTTCGCCGACAATTTCAGGGGCGCTCTTGTCTTTATACTGATCGTAAACACTTCTCATCTGTCCGAACTGCTTTTGCTGTTCAGGGGTCAGGTTTTCCGGCAATACGTTTTTTTGGTTCAGCATATCT
>JAQUVY010000059.1 GCA_028693155.1 Eubacteriales bacterium | reverse complement strand
ACCAGGCAGATCTTTTTGCACGGCCCCGCCGCCCACACGCGGGGCTGCCCGCCCAGATGCTGCGCTGCCCGATCCCCCAGCGCCTGGGGGCTGCCCGCGAACACGGTCATGCACCCCGGCTGCTCCGGCCAGGCCGCAAAGGGCAGCTCCAGCGCCTCGCACAGGGCGCGCGCGGTGCCGCACGGCGCAAAGTCCAAATTGGTATGCGCGCAGTACAAGCTGACGCCCGCCTGCGCCAAAATCAGCAGCGCCGCCGTGTTGGGATCGTCATATGTGAGCTTTTTGACCGGGGCAATGAAGGGCGGGTGGTGGGTGATGAGCACATCGAAGCCCTCCCGCGCCACCTTGGCGGCCGCCGCCACTGTAACATCCAGCGCCAGCAACACCTTGCGCACGGGGCGCGTACCCTCCAGCACCAGCCCCACGTTGTCCCACGGCTCGGCCAGCTCGGGCGGCGCCAAGGCCTCCATCACCCGAACCAATTCGCTCAATCCTTCATGCATGCCAGCACCTCCCTGCATCGATCCAAGTATGCTTCTTCCTGTGGCTCAGCGGGCAGCCCCGCCCGGGCGCGCGCCGCCAAAGCGGCCTGCCTCAGGCGAATCTCCCGTTCCAGCACGGGTTTCCATTCCCTGGGGCGCTTTGCCGGCAGCACCGTTCCGAACTGCCGCTCAAATTCATCCTCGGGCGGGCGCATATGCCCAGGATGTGCCTCCAGCAGACGATAGGGACGCCCGGCGTCCCAGATAATGTCCTCATCCGTCACGGCATAGCCCCCATCGGCCAGCGCCTCATAAACCCGGAACACCTCGCCGTGCGGCATGAGCAGCAGCCGCTCCACCTGCCCCGGCAAGGCCGCCCGCAAAATCTGCGCCACCGTGGCGCCGCCCATTCCGGAAATGACGGCGGTGTGCGCCTCGCCCGGCCGCAGCGCGGAAAAACCGTCGCTCAGGCGGGTCTCCATGCCCGAAACGCCTGCCCGCTCGCGCAGCGCCCGCGCCTTTGCCAGCGAAGGTTCGCTGATGTCGCAGGCCACCACCTTACAGCCCTTCTGCGCCAGGCACACCGAAAGACGGCCGTGGTCGCAGCCGATGTCGGCCACAGCCTCGCCCCGGGGCACGCGATCGGCCAGCGCCTGCAGGCGCACGCTCAATATAAGGGGCATCCGCACTCTCCTTGAACAGCAGCGCCCTTCGGCCAATGGTACGAAGGGCGCTGCGCATTTGTTTGTCGCTTAGTCCAAAAAGTCCTTCAGTTTCTTGCTGCGGCTGGGATGGCGCAGCTTGCGCAGCGCCTTGGCCTCGATTTGCCGAATGCGCTCACGCGTCACCTGAAACTCACGCCCCACCTCTTCCAGCGTGCGGGCACGGCCGTCCTCCAGCCCAAAGCGCAGCTTGAGCACCTTCTCCTCGCGCGGGGTCAGCGACTCCAGCACGTCCTTAAGCTGCTCCCGCAGCATGGTGGACGCGGCGGCGTCGGCCGGCGCAGGCACGTCATCGTCGGGGATAAAGTCGCCCAGATGGCTGTCCTCCTCCTCGCCGATGGGGGTTTCCAGCGACACGGGCTCCTGCGCGATCTTTAAGATCTCGCGCACCTTTTCCTCGCTCACGCCCATCGCCTCGGCAATTTCGTCGGGTTGGGGATCGCGCCCCAGCTCCTGCAACAGCTGGCGGGAAACGCGAATCAGCTTGTTGATAGTTTCCACCATGTGCACGGGGATGCGGATGGTACGCGCTTGGTCGGCGATGGCGCGGGTGATGGCCTGGCGAATCCACCAAGTGGCATAGGTAGAGAACTTGTAGCCCTTGCGGTAATCAAACTTCTCCACCGCCTTGATGAGCCCCAGGTTGCCCTCTTGGATCAGGTCCAAAAAGAGCATACCGCGACCCACATAGCGCTTGGCGATGCTGACCACCAAACGCAGGTTAGCCTCGGCCAGCATGCTGCGGGCGACTTCATCGCCTTCCTCCATGCGCTTGGCCAGCTCCACCTCTTTTTCGGCGGAAAGCAGCGGCACCTTGCCGATCTCCTTCAGGTACATGCGAACCGGGTCGTCCAGGTTCACGCCTTCCAGCAGCGCCCGGTCGTTCATGGCGGCTTCTTCCGCGATCTCTTTGGTATCGGTATAGTCGATACCCATCTTTTCCAGCGTATCAAACAGCTCGTCCAGCTCATCGGGCGACAGCTCCACGCCCTCCAGCAGACGGTTGATATCCTTTTCCGTGAGCTTGCCCTTGGTGCGCCCCAGCTCCAGCAGGTTGGTGATGCGGCTGTTCTTGAGCGCGGGAATGCTCAGCAGCTCGCTAATGGAGATCTCGCTGGTCTCCCCGTTGGCGTCTACCGTAAGAGCGACCTCGGCATCCTCATCCACCACGTCCGAATCGGCCTCCAGCACAGGAAACTCCGCCTGCCCGAACTCCGGCTCCTCAAATTTCTCCTCGGAAAAATCGCTCTCCTCCTGCAGCTTCTCCTCGGCAGGTGGGGCGCTCTTTTTCACGCTTTTTCTGGGGGCTTTTTTCGCGGGCTTTTCCGCGGTGTCCTGCTCTGTTTTGTTCTGCGTATCGATGGATGTTTCCTCCACTTCTGTGGGAATGGTTTTTTTGTTCTCGCTCAAAGTATTTCCTCCTCGCCTTGCGGCAATCCCCATTATGTGCCTCGCGTCCGGTTCAGCGCCGCTTTTTGCGCCAGCAAATCCTTTTGCTGCCTTTTCAGGTCGCTTCGCCGCGCGTCATTCGCGCCGTTTGTCCTTAATTCGTCATTTATCGCGGAAATCCTGCTTTCGATTCTGCGAATCTGCAATTCGCGGATGCAGTCCTCAAAAAGCTGAGGCGACTGCGCCGCGTCGTCCTGGCTGACCAGCAAACGCGACACCTCCGAACAGGTTTCCGCACCGGCTGTTTCGGCCAAGGCCGCCGGCGTCAGGCTTTGCCGGTCTCCCAGCAGCAGCTCAGCCAGCTCCCGCAGGGCGGGTGCCGTAAAATCCTCCGGCCGGGCGTCCCGTTTCAGCTGCTCCCGAAAGCGGGGGCTTTGCAGAGCCATCCGCAGCACCGTTTCCTCGGCAGCCACCGCCGCGCGGTCAACGGGCTGCGCCGGCGCGCCCTGCCCGGCCTTGGCCGTGGGGGCAGGCGCTTCCACCGGTGTCGGGGGCGGCGTGGCCGCGCCCATGCGGCTGAGCTCCTCGGCAATGGCCGTGGCAGAAATGCCCGTGCGCCGAGCCAGCTGGGTGATGTAGCCGTCGCGCTCCACCGGGCTGACGATCTTGCTGAGCACATCGGTGCAGCAGCGGGACACATACTTTGCCCGGCCGTCGGTGCTCTCCAGGTCGTACTGCGCCCCAAGGGCGGTGATAAAGTAATCGTTCAGCGGCAGCGCCGCGTCCAGCAAGTCATTGACGCCGGCCAGACCCTTTGCCCGGGCAAAATCGTCGGGATCCATTCCGTCGGGGAAGGTGACGATGCGCGTTTCCAGCCCCTCGGCGCGAAGAATATCCCCGCCGCGGTGCATGGCGTTTTGCCCGGCGCTGTCGCCGTCGTACCCCAGATACACGCTGCCGCAGTAGCGTTTGATCAGCCGCGCCTGCTCCACGGTGAGCGCCGTGCCCAGCGAGGCCACGGCAAAATCCACCCCCGCCATGTGCAGCGACACCACATCCATATATCCTTCCACCAAAAACATCTTTTCAACCCGGCGCAGCCGATGCACCAGATTGATGCCGTACAGGTTTTCCCGTTTCTTAAAGATCACCGTTTCGGGCGTGTTGATATATTTGGGCTGGCTCTTGTCCATCACGCGGCCGCCAAAGGCCACCACGCGGTTTTTGCGGTCGATCACGGGAAACATGACGCGCCCGCGAAAAAAATCATAACAGCCCTTGGCATTTTCCCCGGCCAGGCAGGCCTGGCGCATCTGCTCGCGGGTAAAGCCCTTGCTCTCCAGGCGGCGCACCAGTGCGTCGCCCTGCGCCGGCGCCCAGCCCAGCCCGAACCGGCGGATCATGCGCTCGTCCAGCCCGCGCTTGGTCAGGTACTCCAGCGCCGCACGGCCGTCGGGCTGGTAAAGCTGCTCATGGAAAAACATGGCCGCTTCCCGGCAGGCCCCGTACAGCGCATCGCGCCGGTTTTCGCCCGGCCCCTTGGTTTCCGGGATCTCCAGCCCGGCCCGTTCCGCCAGGATACGCACCGCCTCGGGAAACTCGCACCGCTCCATCTGCTGAATGAACTTGAACACGCTGCCGCCCTCGTGGCAGCCGAAGCAGTAATACATCTCCTTGTCGGGGCTGACGCTGAAGGAGGGTGTTTTTTCGTGATGGAACGGGCAAATCCCCCAGTAATTCCGGCCTTTTTTGGTGAGGCGAACATAACCCGACACCACATCCACGATGTCGTTTCGGGCGCGCACCTCTTCAATAAAATCCTCGGAGAAAAAGCCGGCCAAGGCAGCCTCCCTTTTATAATGGTTTTCAACATATTCGCTTTGAAAACGCAAAGTCCTTTTCGCCGCCGCGCGTGCCCAAGGGCTTCGTGCCGCGCAAAAGCGCAATCGCACATACTGTGCGCATTCTGATATATTCTAACACGTTTCGTCAAGACTCGCAACCAAGCGGCATTGGCACGCCCCGTGCCGCCGCAAAAGAAAAACGTTTCCGCCTTGGGTGATGGCGGAAACGTTTCATCATGCGTTATGCCGTTTCGGCTTGTAAAAGCTTACTTCCGGGGGTTCTTGATGGCAGCCTGTGCAGCGGCCAAACGGGCGATCGGCACACGGAAGGGGCTGCAGGACACATAGTCCAGACCCACATTGTGGCAGAACTCCACGCTGGAGGGATCGCCGCCGTGCTCGCCGCAGATGCCCAGGTGGATGTCGGGGCGGGTCTTACGACCCAGCTCGGCCGCCATCTTTACCAGCTTGCCCACGCCCTTTTGATCCAGGCGGGCAAAGGGATCGCTCTCGTAGATCTTCTTGTCGTAGTAGGCGCCCAGGAACTTGCCGGCGTCGTCACGGCTGAAGCCGAAGGTCATCTGCGTGAGGTCGTTGGTGCCGAAGGAGAAGAACTCGGCTTCGGTGGCGATCTCGTCCGCGGTCAAAGCGGCGCGCGGGATCTCGATCATGGTGCCGACCTTATACTTCATGGTGACACCGGCAGCGGCCAGCTCTTCGTCGGCGGTCTTCACGACCACGTCCTTCACATACTTGAGCTCCTTGATCTCACCCACCAACGGGATCATGATCTCGGGAACCACGTTCCAGTCAGCGTGCTTCTTCTGCACGTTGATGGCGGCGCGGATGACGGCGCGGGTCTGCATGGCGGCAATTTCGGGATAGGTGACCGCCAGGCGGCAGCCGCGGTGTCCCATCATGGGGTTGAACTCGTGCAGGCTGGCGATGATGGCCTTGATGGTCTCCACGCTCTTGCCCTGGGACTTGGCCAGCAGCTCGATGTCGTCCTCTTCGGTGGGCACAAACTCATGCAGCGGCGGATCCAGGAAGCGGATGGTAACGGAGTTACCCTCCATGGCTTCGTAGATGCCTTCGAAGTCGCCCTGCTGCATGGGCAGCAGCTTGGCCAGCGCGGTCTCGCGCTCTTCCACGGTATCCGAGCAGATCATCTCGCGGATGGCGGCAATGCGGTCACCCTCGAAGAACATGTGCTCGGTGCGGCACAGGCCAATGCCCTGCGCGCCCAGCTCACGAGCCTTGCGGGCGTCGTGGGGGGTGTCGGCGTTGGTGCGCACCTGCAGCACGCGGAACTTATCGGCCCAGCCCATGATGCGGCCGAATTCGCCGCCAATGGAGGCATCCATGGTGGGCATGGCGCCGTCATAGATGTTGCCGGTGGAGCCGTCCAGGCTCAGCCAGTCGCCCTCGTGATAGGTCTTGCCGGACAGGGTGAACTTCTTGTTCTCCTCGTCCATCACGATCTCGGAGCAGCCGGACACACAGCAGGTGCCCATGCCGCGCGCCACAACGGCAGCGTGAGAGGTCATGCCGCCGCGCACGGTCAGGATGCCCTGCGCAGCCTTCATGCCCTCGATGTCTTCAGGGGAGGTCTCCAGGCGCACCAGCACGACCTTCTCGCCGCGGGCAGCCCAATCCTTGGCATCCTCAGCGGTGAAGACGATCTTGCCGCAGGCGGCACCGGGGGAAGCGGGCAGAGCCTTGCCCATGGGGGTGGCCTTTTTCAAAGCCGCCGTATCAAACTGGGGATGCAGCAGCGTATCCAGGTTGCGGGGATCAATCATGGAAACAGCCTGCTGCTCGGAGATCATGCCCTCGTCCACCAGGTCGCAGGCGATCTTCAGCGCGGCCTTTGCGGTGCGCTTGCCGTTGCGGGTCTGCAGCATATACAGCTTGCCGTCTTCCACGGTGAACTCCATATCCTGCATATCGCGGTAGTGATCTTCCAAAATTCCGCAAACCTCTTCAAACTGCTTGAAGGCGGCGGGGAATTTCTCGGCCATCTGCGCGATGGGCATGGGGGTACGAACGCCGGCCACCACGTCTTCGCCCTGGGCATTGGTCAGGAACTCGCCCATGAGCTTCTTCTCGCCGGTGGCGGGGTTGCGGGTGAAGGCCACGCCGGTGCCGCAGTTGTCGCCCATGTTGCCAAAGGCCATCATCTGCACGTTGACGGCGGTGCCCCAGCTGTAGGGGATGTCGTTATCGCGGCGATACACGTTGGCGCGGGGGTTATCCCACGAACGGAACACGGCCTTGATGGCGCCCATCAGCTGTTCCTTGGGATCGCAGGGGAACTCCTCGCCGATCTTGCTCTTGTACTCGGCCTTGAACTGGCCGGCCAGCTCCTTGAGGTCCTCAGCGGTCAGATCCACATCCTGGGTGACGCCCTTCTTGGCCTTCATGGCGTCGATGAGCTGCTCAAAGAACTTCTTGCCCACTTCCATAACCACGTCGGAGTACATCTGGATGAAGCGGCGATAGCAGTCCCACGCCCAGCGGGGGTTGTTGGACTTCTTGGACAGCACGTCCACCACCTGCTCGTTCAAGCCCAGGTTCAGGATGGTGTCCATCATGCCGGGCATAGACGCGCGGGCGCCCGACCGAACCGAAACCAGCAGAGGATTTTCGTGATCGCCGAACTTCTTGCCGGTGATCTCCTCCATCTTGGCGATATTCTCCATGATCTGGGACATGATCTCGGGGTTGATCTGACGGCCGTCCTCATAATACTGGGTGCAGGCCTCGGTGGAAATGGTGAAGCCCTGGGGCACGGGCATTCCCATGCCGGTCATCTCAGCCAGGTTGGCGCCCTTGCCGCCCAGCAGCTCGCGCATGCTGGCGTTGCCCTCGCTGAACAAGTATACATACTTGTGAGACATAGTGTTTCCTCCTTATGTGATTGTGATCAAAAGAATCAATTAACGCCTTACAGCGTAAATTATCGTTGCTTTTCCGCAGCCGCAGAGCGAAAAAAGCCCTGCACACGGCCACTATAAGCAATTTGATATTATATACCATTCTTTGTGCTTTTGCAAGGAAGTTCGCCGCGATTTTCCACGCTTCTCCCGACTGAAGACTCGGTTTTTGCCGCAAAAGCGCTTAGTTTGTCCAAAAAGCCTTCCAAGCGAAAATTTCGCTCCAGGTAGTAGGCCAAATAAGGTGTCCAGGCCTGGGCAAGGTTGCGCTCAATGGTCTCATGGCTGCGCAGCACGCTCAGGCGCGCCGCGTCCCAAGTCTGCATGCGCCTGAGCATGGCCACGGTTCCGCCCAGCAGGAGCTTGCCGTCGCCCAGCTTCTCCAGGCAGCGCGGGCACACCAGCCCGCCCGCCGCCGCGGACAGCCATGCCTCGCCCTCCAGCGATCCCCCACACTCGGCGCAGGCCGCCATCTCGGGCTGAAAGCCCAGCAGCTCCATCGCCCGCACCTCAAAAAACAGCCGCACGCTGCGGGGGTCCGATTCTTCCCGGCACAGCGCATCCAGGCAGACGCAAAGCAGCTCATACAGCTCATCCTGCGCCTCGCCTTCGGTGAGCACCGCTTCGCAGAAATCCCGCAAATATACGGCGCAGGCCAGCTTTTCCAGATCGGCGCTCAGCTCCAAATGAGGTTTGCGCGCCTGCGCCGAGGCGATCACGTAGCGCCCTCGCGACTGGCTCAATAAAAAGCTGCCCTGAAAGAACAGCTCGGTGGCCGCTTTCAGGGTGCTTTTGGGGCGCATGGCCCCCTTGGCCGCCGCCGAAATGCGCCCGTGACTGCGGGCGAACAGCGTGACCATCCTGCTGCTTTCGCGATAATCGGCGCGGCGCAGCACCACCGCCTCACACTCGGTATATTCGGCCATATCAGTCGTCCAGCTGCTTTTTGTCGTACCCCAAATCGCGCATGACCGCAGCCGAGTCGCGCCAGCTTTCCTTCACCTTGACCCACAGCTCCAGATAAACCGGCTGACCGGTCATGCGGCGAATATCGCGCCGCGCCTCTGTACCTATCTTTTTGAGAGTATCGCCGTGCTTGCCGATGATGATACCCTTGTGACTTTCGCGTTCGCACAGGATGTTGGCGCTGATGTACCACCCGGAAGTCTCCTCGTCCTCGCGCATCTCCAAGATCTCCACGCCGATGCCGTGGGGCACCTCTTCGCGCAGGCACCACAGCGCCTTTTCACGGATCATCTCCGCCGCCATCTGGCGCATGGGCTGGTCGGTATACAGCTCCTCATCAAACAGAGCCTCGCCCTGGGGCAGATGGGGCAGCAGCGTGGGAATGATCGTATCCATCCCCTGACCCTTCGCCGCCGATATGGGCAGAATGTCCTTCACGCAGTCGTATTTACCCAGCGTTTCCATCCAGCTCAGCAGCTCGGTTTTATCCACCAGGTCTATTTTATTGAGCACCACCACCACAGGCACATCGGCGCGCACCAGCTTATCCATCACACTCTGGTCGCCGAAGCCGTACTTCTGGGAAACGTCAAACACGGCCATTGCCACATCCACGCCCATCACGGCTTGGTCAGCCGCGTACATCATATACTTCCCCAGCTGGGTGCGGGGGCGGTGGATGCCCGGGGTGTCCACAAACACGATCTGGTATTCCGGGCCGTTGACGATGCCGCGGATGACGTTGCGGGTGGTCTGCGCGCGGTCGGACACGATGGCCACCTTTTCGCCCACCAAGGCGTTGATGATGGTGGACTTTCCCACGTTGGAACGCCCCACCAGCGCCACAAAGCCGGCGCGGAACTGCGGTTCACTCATGTTTCATTGCCTCTTTCTCAAACGCATGGGGCAAAAGCTGCGCCAGCGTGGTTTTCTCGATGGGCGTGCCTTCCCGCCCGGTAGCCAGCACCGTCATATCGCCAAACTCGGCCAGCGCCTGGCGGCACACGCCGCAGGGCCAGGTGGCACCGTCGGCGTCGGAGGCGATGGCAATGGCGGTAAATTCCCGCTCCCCCGCACTTACGGCGGCGGTCAGCGCCGCGCGCTCGGCGCAGCAGCCCGCGGGGTAAGACGCCGCTTCCACGTTGCAGCCCGCATAGGCTCTGCCCGACGCGGCCAGCAGGCACGCGCCCACATGAAAGCCCGAGTAGGGTGCATAGGCGTTGCGCCGCACGCTGCGCGCCTGCTCAATCAGGTTGTCCTGGGTCATGCTTCCTCCCGGGACAAGCCCGCCGCGGCCAGCGCCGTTTCCTCGCAGGCCCGCATCTTCGCCTTGTCCTCCTCGGTCTCATGGTCGTAGCCCAGAAGATGGGCCAGGCCGTGCACGGCCAGATAGGTCAGCTCGCGGGAGAGGGGATGGCCGTATTCCTCGGCCTGCCGCTGGGCGGTGGGCAGGGAAATCACAATATCCCCCAGCAGGATCTCTCCGGTTTCGGGATCGGCATCCAGCGTATAGTCTGCCCAGTTTACGTCCTTTGCCACCTGCCCTGCGGGGTACTCGATCATGGGGAAGGACAGCACATCTGTGGCGCGATCCACCCCGCGGTACTCCAGGTTCAGGCGGTGGA
This sequence comes from Eubacteriales bacterium, assembly GCA_028693155.1. GTDB lineage: Bacteria > Bacillota > Clostridia > Christensenellales > UMGS416 > STF2-111. The sequence continues at coordinate 5,091 of JAQUVY010000059.1, read as the reverse complement.
TCTCTTCATCGTCCACCACGGTGATGCCCACCCGCGCCTTCTCGGGCGCGCCTTCCAGCGCGGCGCGGCACAAAGCGGTGCGCAGAGCGTCCACCAGCGGCTCGGTCTGCGCTTCAAAGCCTTCATAATCCAAATCGATGTTCAACATGGTTCCTCTTTCGTTACAGTTTCTGGTTGGGATAGCGCACGCGCTCATGATACACACCGCCCAGCACAGCGCGGAAGCTGGCGCAGATCACGTCCAGATCGCTCAGGGTCAGCGCGCAGTGCCGCAGCTGCCCCTCGTCCAGCTTGGCGTGCACCAGCTTGGTGATCATCTCGTCGATCTTCTCGGGCGTGCGCTCCTTCATGGAACGCACCGCCGCCTCCACCGTATCGGCCAGCATGATCAGCGCGGCCTCCCGGGTGTGGGGCAGGGGGCCGGGGTAGCGATAATCCTTTTCATCCACGGTTTCGCCCTCGCCCGCCTGCTGCTGCGCTTTGTAATAAAAGTATGCGATCTTGCCGTCGCCGTGATGCTCGCGAATGATATTGAGGATGGGCGCGGGCACCTTATATTCCTTCGCCAGCTCGTACCCGTCGGTAGGATGGGCGGAAATAATCTTGGCGGACAGCAGCGGTTCAATATGATCGTGCGGGTTTTCATTGCCCTGATTCTCTGAAAAGAAGTAGGGGCGCTTGAGCTTGCCCACGTCGTGATAATAAGCGCCGGTGCGGGTGAGGAGCGCATTGGCACCGATGGCCTGTGCGGCGCTCTCGGCCAGGTTGCCCACCACGATGCTGTGGTGGTACGTGCCCGACGCCTCCACCAGCAGACGCTTGAGCAGCGGATGGTTGGGGTTGGAGATCTCCAGCAGCTTCATGGGGGTGACCACCTGGAACGCCCATTCCCACACGGGCAGCGTGCCCAGGCAGATGACCGCCGAGAGCAGGCCGGACATCAGACCCATCATGCCGTCCCGAACCAGAACGTCCCACGAGGCCAGCGCCACCATATCCACCCCGGCAAACACCAGCATACTGACAGCGCCCGCCGCCAGACCGGAAATCAGCACGGTGGTGCGCTGGGGATTGCGGTATACCACATAAATGGCCGCGCAGCCCCCCACCAGCGCCGCCAGGCTCACCTGAAACGCTTCGCCGGTGAAGTCGCCGTTTTGCCCCACCACCGCCAGCAACCCCACCAGCCCCGCCAGCGCAAAGTTGCACACCACCGCCAGGCGATGCTCCAGCAGCACAGCCAGCAGCATGGCGCCCAGCGCCGCCGGCACCAGGTAATAATTCAATTGCTTGGTAAGCCAGCAGGCCACCAGAGTGATGACCAGAACGATGTTGATCAAAAGCACCTTGCGCAGGGAAGAAAAGGTCTCCTGCTCAAAGAAGAACAGATACATCCACATGGCCAGCAGCAGCAGCGCCGAAATCAGCGCCAGCCCCACCGCCCGGCGAAACATGACATGGCCGCTTTGCTGCAGCAGCCCCAGCTTTTCCAGCACGGCGATCTGCGCCTCGGTCACCGTCTCGCCCTCGCGCACGATGTTCTGCCCGACCTTATACACCACCGCCTCCACGCCGTCTGCCGCTTTGGTGCGGGCCACCTCGGTAAGCTCCTCGCTGTAGACCGTGTTGGCGCGCATAAACTGCGAAACGATGCTGCCCGCCATGGTGAGCAATTCGTTGGAATAAACGTTTCCCGAGGCCTTCAGGGCTTCGGCCACCGTGGTGATCTGCTGGGCAACGGCGTTTTCATTGATGTCGTTGACCATAACGGCGGACATTTGCGTGTTGATGTCCTCATACAGCTTGCTCAGTTGGTTTTGCGAAGCGGTGAGCATGGTGCGCAAATCGCTTTCGCTCAGATAGGGCAATACCTTTTTGCACTGCTCCAGCAGGCTTTGGCTGTAATCATAGGGACCCACCGTATCATCCAGCTTTTTGCTGGTTTCCCAGTTGGCATAATCCTGCTGAGAAAGGGTGCGCATATCGTCGATCAGCTTGTAGCACTCCTCCAGATCGCTTTGCACCTGCTGGGGAATGGCGTCGTCGCGCACAAACACCTTGCCCACCGCGTTCATGGCCTCCTGGCGGCGCGTTTCGGTGGTGATGCTGTCCTCCACCTCGCGGCTTGCCTTCACCGTTTCCCGGGCAATGTCCCCGGCGGCCAGCGCCACCTGCCCCGAGCGCAGGTCATAGAGGAAAAAGCCCACCACGATGAGGTAGGCCGCGGCGCAGGCAACGATGCGCCAGGTCAGCTCCCAGCGGGAGCTGAGCTTCTTTTCCTTGGGGGGAGGAACCTGTTTTTCCAGGTGCAGCGAGCGGGCGCGTTTCATTTTCGTGCATTCTCCCTTTTACGCGCAGCGGTCTTTGCGGCGCGTTTCTCATAGGCATTGATAATATTCTGTACCAGCTCGTGGCGCACCACGTCGCGCGCGGTGAGCTGCATGACCCCAATATCCGGCACGTCCTTGAGGATCTCCACCGCATCCAGCAGCCCCGAGCGCTTCCCGTCGGGCAGATCCACCTGGGTGGAGTCGCCGTTGACCACCATTTTCGAGCCTGCACCCAAACGGGTCAGAAACATTTTCATCTGCTCGCAGGTGGTGTTCTGCGCCTCATCCAGGATGATAAAGGCGTCGTTCAGCGTGCGCCCGCGCATGTAAGCCATGGGTGCCACCTCGATCACGCCGCGCTCCTGCAGGCGGGTATAGGTCTCGGTTCCGATCATTTCAAAGAGCGCGTCGTACAGCGGGCGCAGGTAGGGATCCACCTTGTTTTGCAGATCGCCGGGCAAAAAGCCCAGCTTCTCCCCCGCCTCCACTGCCGGGCGCGTCAGGATAATGCGTGAAACCTCTTTGTTTTTCAGCGCCACCACGGCCATGGCCATGGCCAAATAGGTTTTGCCGGTGCCGGCCGGCCCCACCGCCACCACCACCGTATTCTTGCGGATGGCGTTTACATATTTTTTTTGCCCCGCGGTCTTGCATTTGATGGGTTTGCCGCGATGGGTGACCAGCACCACATCCCCCATAATCTCGCTGATGAGCTGGGCGTTTCCTTCCCGGGTCAGCTCTATGGCATAGCGAATGCGGCTGCGGTCGATCTCCTCCTTACGGCGGATCATCTCCTCCAGCTTTTCGATGACCGTAGCGGCCAGCTCCACGTTCTCCGGGTCGCCGGCGATGACCACGCCCCCCTCGCGCTGGGTAACGGTGACGCCCAGTTCGTCCTCCAGCGTCTTCATGTTCTGGTCAAAATGACCGTACAGCGCCAGCATATCCTCCATGGAATCCACGGAAATGCGTTTTTCTACTGCGTTGGTTTCCGTCACGCTCTTACGTTCCTCCTGCCGTGACACATCTCTCCACGGCGATGTTTTCGAGTATTTCTATGCTGACCCGCGCCTGCAGACGCCCTGCATCATCCACCTCGCAGCGGCTGATGCGGTCTGCCACGCGGGCATTCTCGGGCAGCTGTGCCTCGGCCTTTTCCCACGCCTCGGCCAATGCCTTTTGCCGGGCCAGCTCTTCATCCAGCCTGAGCGCTTCCTTTTCCAGCTCATAATCCGTAACCGTGACCAGCCTGGGGCCGGCATGACCCAGCAGGTAATGCTGCTGCGTCTGGCTGCGGCACCAGTCATAATCCACCCCGGGCTGGGAAAGCTCCCAGCGCAGCGGTCCCCATTCCAGCGTTCGCCGCACGCTTTTGCGCCCGGTGTCGCTGAGCTGGGCTGCCAGCAGCGGCTGCCACGCCTCGCCCTCCAGCCAAACCCGCGCCCACACCTCGCCTCGGGCGTGCACCGCGCGCACCGAGCCGTCGCTGTAGGGTACGATGTGGCTGATGAGGGTCTGCCCGGCGCGCACCGCGTCGCCCGGCGCGACCAGCGCCTGCCCGTCCACCGCCGAAATCCGCGCAATCACCGCGTCTCGCGAAGCGATGACCTCGTATGGGTTTTCCAAATCCAGCAAAGCGGGCGCAGGCGTTTCCTGCTGCACGCGGATCACGGCGCGCACGCCCTTGACCTCAATGCTCACGAAGGACAGCCCGGGCACGGTGTTCTGAATGCGCCTTTGGGCGTCCAACCGGTTGAAATCCGTTTTGCGCGCCCCGGCCGCCACGCCTTGCTCCTGCGCCGTGTGCAAAATCAGCTGGCACAGGCTCTCGTCCCGGCAGCCCTGCACGCTCACATCCAGCACAAAGCAATTGGCGAAATAAAGCACGGCTGCGGCCGCCGCCGCGCCGCCCAGCAGCGCGCCGCGCCGCCTGGCGCTGCACCACAGCACCGGCAGCCCCCGCCTCTCCAGCACGCGCACACGCACAGAAGTGTTTTCTGCTTCTTTTTCCAGTTTTTTCAGCTGAGGAAGGCTGACGCGCGCGGTGATCTGCGTATGCGACAGCCGCCGCACGCCCCGCAGCACGATTCCCCGCCCCGCCAAGGCGTCCAGCCAGTTGACCAGACGCAATCCGTCAATCTGTATTTTAGCATACCCTTGGCAAAATTGCCATATGCGCTGTGTCACCCTGCATCCCGCCGATACAAAGAAATAGCGGAGATTTCTCCGCGCAGCACCAGCATCTCCCGGGAAAGCATTTCCAGGTAAAGCCCTTCTCCGCCCACGCGATATTGCCCCTGCCGCGTATCAATAACGATGCTCTGCGGCGTGTAGTCCACAATGCCCCGGTGGTTCTGCACCACCAGGCGATCCTGCCCGGTCCATTGCAGGCTGGGCAGCCCAAACATGGCGTCCCCCGGGATCTCCAGAGCCTCGCTCACCTTGCGCCCCAAATTCATCCAATCCCTCCCCCGCGCGTTCGCCCTACCAATCTATGCCCGGGGCAATAAAAAAAGACGCCGCCGCCCGGCGTCCCAACGAAAAAAGCCCGGCAAAAGGGCGTTCGTCAAAGGGATTACTCAAAACAAGTAATTTTTGACCGACACTCTTCAAGCGGAGCCAAAACAGTAAAGACCACACCGAAGCGGGGAGTTCTTTGTTTGCGTTTTGGCAAATACCTCTCAAAGTTTGTATCATTTTCATAGTCACACTCGGCTTTTAAATCCGCCCCCGCACACAGGCTTGGCAACAAAATATAAGC
>JAQUVY010000058.1 GCA_028693155.1 Eubacteriales bacterium | reverse complement strand
AAGGTGACGAACACATAAGGAAGTATACATGGGGGGATTTGCGACGTGCAAATCCCCTCCCTATTAAATGCGACACTTGCCTTAATCTGATTATGCATGGAAATGTGCCACTTTGGATTATTTATATAATCTAACAGTTAGACAAATCGCAATTTGCGGAGGTGAATGTCAACATGAAATATGCTGATTACTTCGAAAATATTCCCGTTTTAATAACTGATAGATGTATTTTGCGACCATTTGCGCGCAACGACATGAATTCTTACTTCAACATTTTACGTGATGAACAAGTACAGAAGTATTTAGGCGGTGGTGTACCGCTGTTTGATAAAGAACCACATATCACAAACTGGTTAAATAACATCAACGGCAGGCTATTGAAGTCTAAAAAAGTGTTTACATGGTGCGTCGAGGATAAGGAAAGCAACAAGGTTATTGGCAGAATTGATTTGGGAGGATTTATTAAACAGTCTTATGCAGAAATAGCTTATCATTTTGCTCGTGATTCATGGGGAAAGGGTATTGGTACCGAAGTAGTCGGATGCGTTACGGATTTCGGGATCAACAAATTGCTCCTACACCGTATTCAAGGACTTGTAATGGTTGAAAATCTCGCTTCTCAAAAGATTCTCCTTAAGAATGGTTATCTTCCGGAAGGTGTTTTAAAATTATATCCTTTTGCTAAAGTTTTTCATGATACCGCTATTTGGGCTTTTATTGAGGAAGAAAATATTAAAGGATAAGTTTTAACTTCCGGTTTGTCGGGAAGATTATTAGCATAATCTTACATAAACCAGCAATGCCTGCCGCAAAGAATTTATGGTTCTTCGCCGCAGGCATTATTTTTACTTCCTTATACGGTGGCGACAACGGTGGTTCGTCTGTTTTTTATGCAGCTAGGGCTTCCGAGCCAGTTCCAGGTCGATGGTGTCGTAAAGAGTGATCTGCCCGCCCAGGTCGTCGATGGCCTTTTCGATTTTCGCAAAGAACTCTTTTCTCCGCGTTTCTTCGATGGCGATATGATCGGAATAGGTGCCCAACAGTTGGATATACGCCGCCGCGGTAAAGGTTCGGGTGCGATGATAAAGTCAGTATTGAATATCCTCAAAACCATATCGCTGGGCGATTTGCGCGCGCCTTTGCGCATCCTCTTCGCTGTACTCCCGGCCTTCTTCCAGGCTGCCCGGCATATAGACCGCGTACAGCCTCTGCAGCGCCTCGTGGATCTCCTGGCGCCCTTTGTCCTTGTAGGGATGGTTTGCAAAGCGGGCAAAAACGCCGCCGCGCTTCAGCATGGCATACACCTTGGGATAACCGATCTCCTCGGGGATCCAGTGAAACGCCGAAGCCGAATAAACCAAATCGCATTTCCCGGCGCTGACATAATCCTCAAACTTGGCGTTGACTATGGAAAAATTGGCATACCCGGCGAATTTCTCCCGGCACAGCCGGCAAAACTGCGCACCGTATTCCACCGCCGTCACCCGGCAGCCTGTTTTAAGGACGGGCAGTGTGGCCTGCCCTCCACCGATGCCCACCTCCACGGCAGCCGCCGCCTCATTCAACGGCGCGTAGGCAAACAGATCGTCATACAGCTCCTGCACATATCCCGGGCGCAGCGCGGCATAGCGCTCCGCTTCCGTGTCAAATGTCCATTCCAAGCCTTTGATGATGGGCATGGGTTCCTCCTGTTCCGTGTCGTAAGAATTATTCCGCTTCCCCGTTTCTGCGCAGCGCCCAGACCGCCACCCCCGCCAAAGCGAGCAGGCAAGCCGCCGCCAGCGTCCACACCCACCACGGCCAGTGAAACCCCACCTCCTGCGCGGCCTCCTGCGGCTCGCCGAACACCGCCACGATCTCATGCGCAGCCGTCACCTGCTCAAGGGTAAACGTGGCGTCCTTTGCCTCCACGCGCTGCCCGTCTATCAGCAGATATTGCAGGGCATTCCCCGCGCCGGCCAGCAAGCCGAAGCTCTGATCCTGCCCGGCCAGCACCGGCACGCTGCCCGAGGGATAGATGCTGCCCGGTCCAATGGCCGAAGCGCTGACCAGCACCGTGCTCACAAAGCGATCGTCCGGCGCAAAGGTGGCATGAATGCTGTGTTCTTCCATGACGTTGGCAAACACATAGCGCGAAACGGGCTGCTCCAAGGGTTCTCCGTCCACCTGCACCGTATCAATGCGATACCCTTCGTCGGCATAGATGCGGATCTCCAGATCTCTTGCTTCTACCGCCTGCACAATGCCCGCCGGCGAAACCGAACCGTGGGAGCCGCAGGTCACGGTCACCGGATGTGTCACAATGCGCCCGGTCACCAGATATTTTCCCATGGCCGTGGTGTCAAACACCCAGCAGCCCTTATCCATGCTCACCGGTTTGATCTCCGTGAGCGCCGCCGTGTCCCCATCCACCCGGAAAATACGCGCCTGATAATCCTCCATCCCCACGGGAATGGGAATGCGTACGGTCATTTTGCCCGACCACTCCAGCGGCTGCCCGTCGCGCAGCAGCGCGATGTCATAATACCGCAGCAGCGTGCCCTGCGGGTCGGCCTTTGCCGCCAGCGCCAGCGCAGTGCGGTCCTTATCCCGGGCAACCTGCACCGACAGCTCGGCCTTGGGCAGGGAGCCCTGGGCGCTTATGCCGGTAGCCGCGTGGGTCAGCACCTGCTGCTTGCCCCGCTGCACCACCGTGCAGATCACGCTTTGCTCAAAATCCTTGTCGTGATAGCGCACATGAACGAGCACCTCTGCCGTGCCCGGCCGGGTCACGCTCAGCGCGTCGCCCTCCAGCGACGCACCGGCGGTGTTTTCTTCGCTCAGGGAATAGCCCGTGATCTGCGGCTGTCCCCGGTCGTGCCCCGCCTGCTTGCAGGTGGTGCTTCCGCTCACCGCCGTCTCCAGCTGTACGGTCAGCTTTTTCTGGCTGTAGCTCATGGCCAGCAGCTGGGCGTTGAAGGCGGTCACCTCCACCGAGCAGGTGCAGGGCTGCTGGCAGACATAATCGGCCTGCGTGCGCACATAGGTTGCGCCGTCCGCAGAAAAGCCCAGGCTCTGCGCGGTAAAGGTCACATTGCCCGCTTCCTTTACCGTCACCTCGCCGGTGGCGGGGTCGATCTGCGCCACAGCAGGGTTGGAGGAGCTCCACTGCACCGCCGTTTCATAAGGCTGCGCGCCGCCGGCTGCCGCCGCCTGCGCCTGCAGGGCGTAGACCTGCCCCACCAGCAGCGTCCCCTGGGGAGCAGCCGTCACCACCACATCGCTTACCGGCCGGCGCACAATGGCCTGAATGCTCTGCGCGCTCACCGCCTGGGTACCTTGGGCCGTTTTGCCCAGGGTGCGCACCGTCAGCTCCGCCTGCATCCAGGGCGCCACCAGCGTGTCCGCCGCGAAAAGCTTGTTTCCTTTTTGCACCACCTGGGTGGTGGCCTGACCGTCGGCCAGCCATTCATGGCCGCCCACGGTGGCCTGCGCCGGGTTTACCGTCACCGTCGCCGCAACGCCCGCCCCGCCCGCGTAAAGAATCGCGCTGGGCGGCGCGGAAAGGGCGATGTCCGTCACATACACCGGGGTGATCACCAGCGTCAGCACCGGGGAGCGCACCGAGGTTCCCTCTTCCCAGCAGGCGTACACCTGCGCCCGAACCGGAGAGGCCAGCTTTTGGTCAAAGGTCAGGTGCAGGCGGCCGTAGCCGTCCTCGCGCCAGGTCATCGCCGCGTCCCGGGACGCCTCCTCCAGAGAACAAACCCACTGGATATCGCCCTTGGGCACCCCGCTCACCTGGGCGGTCAGCAGCACCTGCGCCTGCCCGATGGTCACGGTACGCTCCTCAGCCGTCGGCACCGCAGCCCCGTCCGCCCACAGCTCCACCCCCGCGGTGGGCGGAACGGCCGCGTATACATCGGCCTTTCCCCGGGCGAGGGTGACCACCCGCGCCCCGCCGCCGGGCAGGGTAAGCCCGGTGGTCATCTCCAACGTATAATCAATATCCAGCGTTTCGGATGCGCCGGGCACGCCCGACAGCCAGGTTCCATCCGCAAAGAGCACGGCGGGTTGTGAGGAGACCAGTCCAATCCCCGCGGGCAGCGCGTCGCTGCCAAAGGTGATGACCGCCTTCTTTTCCTCTTCATTGGGCAAGAAAGCCAGCGGCTTTACCGCCACCCCCAAAATTCCCGCCGGATTTTCCGCAAGGGCTTGAACGCCCTGCTCCGTGCCGCACAGCCCGGCGCCAAACAGATTTCCTTCCAGCACCGGCTCGCCCGAAAGGCGGCCCAGCAGCGCGCCGCCGCTCACCGCGCCCGTGCTGAGGCAGTTTTTCATGGACGCGCTTTTTTGGGGCGAAGCCGTCAGGCTGCCGCAGATGCCGCCGCTCACCGCGTCATCCCCCGCCGCCTGAACAGTGCCCAAAAAGACGCAGGAGGCAAGCTGCGTGTCCTGCGCCTGCCCGAGCAGGCCGCCCGCCTGATAGGGTTCGCCGCCCTGGCAGGAAAGCTGCGCTTCCACGTAGCAGCCCGTGATCTCACTATCCCGCGCGCAGGCAGCCAGCACGCCCACGCAGGCTCCCTCGGGCAGGGCGTTGGCCGCCATGCTGCCCGTGATCGTCAGGTTTTCTATGCAGGCGCCGTCCAGCGTGCCAAACAAGCCGGTCTGCGCCGCGGCAGCGGAGGTGTCATTCATGGCGATCGTCTTTCCCCCGCCGTTCAAATGCCCCGCAAAGGGATGCTCCGCATTTCCGATGGACTGCCACGCGGTCTCCCCGGTCAGGTCGATGTCGGCGGTGAGCAGATAACAGCCGTCGGCCTGCCACCCGTCTATCCCGCAGGTGCAGCTTTCCTGCCGCGCCACATGCCCCAGATGGGTGAGCTGCGCCGCGGTGGATATCTCCACCGGCAAAACCTGACACCGCCCGCAGCGCACCGCAGCCCATGCGGAAAACGCGCCGCCCAGCAGCAGCGCCGCACCCAGCACGATCCCCAGCACGCCTCTCCAGCGCCAGCGGCCGCCTTGTTGTGTTTTTTTATGGCGTAAGGTCATATTGCTCGCCCACCTATCGGTAAAATGGAATAATCAATTTATTATAGCGCACTACGCCTGACAAAATCAACCAAAAAGCGCAAAAAAAGCGGCGGAAGCCGCTCCGCCGCGCAAAAACCGTATGGTTACGCCTTTTCTGAAGCGGTCTTTCCCGCCTGCATGGTGCGCTCTTCCATGGCCAGCAGTTTGTGCCCCACATATCGCCGCAAAAACAGCGCCGCCACCCCGCACACCGGCACCGCCAGCAGCATCCCGGCCAGTCCGAAAAGGTTGCCGCCCAAAAGGGTGGCAAACATCACCCAAAAAGGGCTTAATCCCGTGTTGTTCCCGGTAAGCACCGGGGCGATCACGTAGGCGTCGATGATCTGCAGCACCAACAGCGCAATGCCCACATACAGCGCCAGCAGCGGGTCGATCATCAGCGTGACCAGAATGGGCGGCACCGCGCCGATCACCGGGCCGATGTAGGGAATGAGGTTGGTCAGCGCCACCAGCACGCTGAACAATACGTTAAACTTCACGCCCATCACGGACAGCACGATCTGCGCCGCCGCGTACAGCACCACCGACTCCAGCAGCTTGCTGGATAAATAGCGGCCAAACACGTTGTCCGCATCGTGCAGCGCCCCGAACACCTTGGTGCTGCGCACCTCTCCCAGCCGGGCGATGCACAGCCGCTTCAGGCTCCCCGCGATGGAGGCTTTCTCGTTGAGCAGGTAAAACGACAGCACCACGCCCAGCACGATGTTGATCACCGTGCCGATTACGCTGCCCACCGCCCCGGCCACACCCGAGAGGATCTTCTCCAGGTAGCCCAGCATATTGTTTTGAATCAGCGCAAGGCGCTTCTCAAAGGCGGCCGTCACGGCAGGGGACTGCAAAAAAGGATAATCCACCGTAAGCTGGGTCAGCTTTGTCTTGGCCCAGTTGTAGTAATCGGGCATCTCCTTGCCGATCTCCACGATGTTGCTCACCATCTGCGGAATGGTAAAATAGATGAGCACCGTAAAAAGCCCCGCCAAAAGCAAATAAACCAGAACCACCGAAAGGGTGTGCCGCACGTTTGCGCCCTTGGAACCCCGCCACAAAAACTTGATGCCCTTCTCAATGGCATTCACGGCGGGGTTTAAAATGTAGGCTGCGGAAACAGCGAACAAAAACGGGCTGAGCACCCGGGAAAGCGCCCGCCAGCCCACCCCCAGGCTGTTGAGCAGGTTTTCCGAGGAGTTGAGCATCTTGTTGAACACGAGCACGGCCGCCGCCGTGAGGAACACCAGCAGGCAGATCTTCAGCGCTTTGTGATCAAATCTGATCTTCATTTCCGCCGCCCCCCTTCGCGATATATTTTCTTCATTTTATCCCCAAATGGGCATTTCGTAAACCCCGCAGTCCGCAGCGCGCGAAATTTGGCGTCCCATGCACAGTTGCGTCGAAAGCCGCTTTTTTGTATAATAGTTTAATCATATAGATATGGATATAGGAGCACCACTGTGTATCTGTTGATTTATAATCCCGCCGCGGCGGCGGGTGCCGCCGTACATACCCTGGCACGCCTGGAGGAATACCTGCGCGGCCATGACATCCCCTACGAGTTGAAGACCTCCGAATATGTGGGGCACACCATTGAACTGGTTCGTCAGGCACTGGTCGCCGGGCAGCGGCACTTTATGACGCTGGGCGGCGACGGCACCATTTTGGAGGCCGTGGAAGGCTACTTGGCGGCGGGCAGCCCCGCCGACGCCGAGTTCGGGTTTTTGCCCGGCGGCACCGGCAACGACCTCACCCGCACGCTGGGTCTTTCCCGGGACGTGATCGAAGCCTTTGAGCAGCTTCAGGCGGGCACCCTCCGCGCGCTGGACATTTGGCAGGTGAACGATCAGCCCTTTATCAACGTGGCCGGCATCGGCCTGGATGTGGACGTCATCCGCTGGACGGCTCGCACCAAGCGCTGGCTCAAGGGTCAGGCGGTGTATGTCAGCGCCATCTTTTTGGCGCTGGTGCGCCACCGTCCCCATCCGGTGCGCGTGTGGCTGGACGGAAAGCTGCTGGAGCGGCGCATTTTGGTGATGACCTTCTCCAACGGCGCGTACTACGGCGGCGGCATCCATGTCTGCCCGCCCGCCGATCCCTGCGACGGCAAGCTGGACGTTATTCTGGTCAACCATCTGCCCAAGCTGCGCATCCCCCGGCTCCTTCTCAAATACATGAAGGGGACCCACATCGGCACGGTGCGTCAGGTGGAGTACTACCGCGCCTCCACCGTGCAGGTGGAGGCCGATCCGCCGCTTCATTTTGAGCAGGACGGCGAGTTGGGCGGCATGACACCCTTTTCCCTGCGCCACGCAGGGAGGCACATCCGCGTGATCGCCCCGGCAAACCGGGCATAGGCATAAAGGAGGCCCCATGTTTTATCGACCCCAACGCAAGCGGATCCGTTTCCGCGGCATCATCTGGATCCTCTCCATCGCCGCCGCCATTGGCGTGGGCGTCTTTGCATATTTTCAGCTGACCGGGGAACAGCCACCCGAAAACCGCATTGTGCAGCTGCCCGGCAAGGGCGACGGCACGGTGACGGCCTACAGCGGCGGTGTGCTTTGCGTGGATGACAAGCAGCTGGTGTGCTGCGATGCCGCCGGCGCCACCCTGTGGCAGATCAACCTGCCCCTGTCCAACATGAACGCCATCCGGCGGGGCAACTACACCCTTGCCTGGGGCGGCAGCACGGTATGCCTGATCGACCAGGCGGGCATCATGCAGGATGTCAAGGAGCTCTCGGGTGAGATCCTTCTGGCGCGCATGGGCAGCAGTCAGTATGCCTGCGTCGTGCTGGAGGAGGGGCAGCACCGCCTGCGGGTGTTTAACCTGGCGGGCAGCGACATGGACGAAGAGCGGTTTCCCGACAAAACCGTTCTGGACGCGGATTATTACGGCGAAGCGTTGGACACGCTTTGGGTGCTGTCCGTCGATTCCCACGGCACGCAGCCCGTTACCCGCATCAACACCTACCAGCCGGGAAAAAAGACCACCGGCGGAATCTCGGTGGTCGATGAAGTGGGCTATCGCGTCAACGTGCTCAACAAGCGCATTTACTATGTCGGCAGCCACCATATCTATGTGTGGGAACAATCGGGAGATGAAGTGAAGCAGCTGTCCGTGTACGGATGGAACCTGCAGGATCAGCTGGCGGGGGACACGGGCATGACCTATCTGTTTGCACCGTCCACCCCGTATGGGCAGAGCATCGGTGCGCTGTGGCACATCGCCGCCGACGGCACGCAAAACACCATTTCGCTGCCCGCGGGCTGCACCCAGGCCATCCTCGGGCAAAAATATATCTTTGCCGTGACCTCCAACGGTTTTTACACCATGACGCTCAACGGCAGCGCGCTGGAGTCTCACAAACTGCCTTTCGCCGTGGATGAAGTATCCGCAGTCATCCCGGGGCAGGCCTTTATCGTGCGCTCGGGACACTCGCTGTATTTGGTGCCTCTGGGATAAAAAGGAGAACAAATGAATATGATCGATCTTGCGTTTCTTGGCCTCATCCTGCTGACCATGGCCATTGGGTATTACCGGGGTTTTCTCATCAGCGCCCTGGATCTGGGGTGCGGCATTGTCTCCTCCCTGCTGGGATGGGCATTTTACCTGCCCGCCGCGCGCGCCTTAAACGCCGGCGATAAGCTGGTCACCATGCTGATGGGCTTTTCCGAAAGCGCCGATATCATCGGCTCGGTGGAGACCTTTGCAACCCCCGTCTCGGCGCTGGGTCAGGGGCAGGCCGCTGCTTTGGTGCAGGGTCTTTCCCTGCCCGCCTCGCTTTCCCGCGCCTATCAGGCAAATCTGGAAACCGCGCGTTACGCCGGCAAAGGCATCTCCACCGTGGGTGACTATCTCAGCCGCACCATCGGCGAGCACGCCGTCAACGTTCTGGGTTTCGTCATGGTGTTCCTAATTTGCTTTATTGTGCTGCTGGTGGCGGTTCGCCTGGCGGACCACACCATCTCTTTGCCCGCGCTGAAAGTGGCCGACGGCATCACCGGCGCGGTGATGGGCTTCCTCACGGCATCGCTGGTGATTTTTGTGCTGTGCACCGCTTTCCCGGTAGCCGAAGCGTTTCTGCCCTTTGATGAACTGCATCGCCTCATCGACGGTTCTCAGTTCTCGCAGCTTTTCTACGCCGGGAATCCCTTTTTAAGGCTGATCCGGGGCTTCCTCTAGGCGCTTGCGCATGGGCAGGAAGGTGATGCCGTCCACCGTGCGCATATGGTCTGTGGCCTCAAAGCCCAGGCTTTCGTAAAACCCGATACCGCGCAGCGAAGAGTGGGTCGTCATGACCCCCTCTTTTTTGTTTTCCTGCATCACACGGCGAGCCAGGCGCACGCCGATGCCCATGTGCTGCCACCGCCGATCCACAAACAGCATGGACAAATGCCTGTGCAGGCGCACACACGCCACGCCCAGCAGCCGATCCCGCGCGAAGTAGCCCCAGAGCTGCACAATTCCGTTTTCCCATTGGTTGCGCAAAAAGGCGGGATTGACCATGGCTCGGAAGGTATCGATCCCCTCCTGGTCATAGTCTCCCGCCTCAAATTCCAAAAAGACCCGCAGACACAGCGCACACGCGCGTTCCAGCTCGTCCGCCTCAATGGGACGAATGGTACCCTCGCGCGCCGGCAGCAGCATGCTCAAAAAAGCCTGCTTTCGCAGCGCTGCGTCCTGCGGATTGCCGTTTCCCTCGGCCGGGCCGCGTTTGATGCGCAGATATTCCCGGCGCAGATCGGCATTTTTGCGCAGGCTGTCCCGCAGCCACAGCGCATCCATCCACAGCTCGCCGCCCATAGGCGCCAGCCATACTTTGTGAAAATCCGCATTTTTTTCGCCGTTTACCGGCGCCGTCACCGCGTACCCCGTGGGCGTGCAGTACAGCGGCGCATAGCCCTGGGCGCGCAGCGCTTCGCCGAGCTCCGCTTCGGAAACCCCGGCGCGCAGCCCCAACAGATAATCGGGCGCACTGCCGTCATCCAACTCGGGCACGGCTGTGCTGCCAATATGTTCGATCCGCTCTACCCAAGGGGACAGCAGCGACTCCAGCTCCGGGATCTGCCGCTGCGCCTGCTCTTTCCCCCGGCCGTCGGCCGCTGGGGATGGGATTCCACTGATCGTTCGCATCATGCCTTGTTTCCCCCGGTGCAAAAAAGAGTATTTTAGTATTATAGCATGCTTTTCCACTAAAAATACACTTTTTCTGCATGATGCGGCAAAAAGTGACATAGGCATCCCGTTTTTTGCCCTCGCCGGTTCTGGCCTATGCGTGATCGGTCATCAGACCCCAGCGAAAACCGAAGCGATCCACCAGCACTGCTTCCCAGGAGCAGTAGGTACTGCCGTGCGGCGGATAAAGGACGGTGCCGCCTTCCTCCAGCGCGTCATACGCCGCCTGCGCCTCGGCCTGCGTACCGAAGGTGACCACCAGCGACAGCGCCAATCCCGGCTGAAAAGGGATCTCCGGGTTATCGGCCAGCATCATGCGCTGATCGCCGATCTGAAGCTGGGCGTGGTACACCCAGTCTTTTGGCACGGCGGCCAGTTTTTCCGTCAGATCCTTGGGCGCGGCGTCTGCATAGCGCAGCAGGCACAGCACCTGCGCGCCGAAAGCCTTTTGATACAGGGCGATGGCCTCCTGGCAGCGGCCGTCAAAGTTGAAATTTGGTGTGACCGTCATGCTTCGTCCTGCTTTCCGGGAAATTGGCGCAGATAGACCATATTCCCATCGGGATCGCAAAAGCTCATGTTGCGGGCACCCCAGGGCTGTGTTGCAGGCGGCGCAACCACCCGCGCGCCCAGCCCCTTCACCTTTTCGTATGCTTCGTCTATGTCCTCAACCGTAAAGGCCAGGCACATGGTTTCGTTGGGGCCGTGCTTCTGCGTGCCGTCGTTGTATACGGTGAGCGTGGGCTCATCGCTGAGAATAAACTGGTGCACCGGGTCGTCGCTGCCGTTGTCCACCCCCAGCAGCTCTTTATAAAACCCGGCCAGCCGCACCACATCGTTGGTCAGCAGACACACCTCTCCCAATTTCATATTACCGCCTCCTTTTTCCACCATTTTAGCACACCGAACATGACAACAGTATGTCAACAAAAATTGCCGCCCCCGGTTGAAAATTTCTCCCGGGGACGGCAATTATGCTGCGCGTGCTTACTGCTTCTTCGCCTTGCGGTTTTTCCGCGCCCGCACCAGCAGCACGATGGCCAGCGCCACCGCTCCTGCAATCAGCAGGGGGATGGCCAGATAGGCCAGCGCGATGAGCACGAAATAGAACACGTTCACGATGGTCTTACCCGTGTTGGCAAAGCCGGTCTTCATGCGGTTCCATACGTCCGAACCGTTCCAAATGGAAACGCCCTTTTCCCCGGCGACCTCAGCCGTCGCCGTGCGGGTCACCGAAACGTCCAGCGTGGAATAGCCCACCTGATAATCCCACAGCTTGATCTGCCCCTGATACTGCTCAATCTCCCGCTGCACATCGCTGAGCGCGTCGCGCACCTTCAGCGTGTCCTCCACCGTGGTGCACTGCCCCAGCAGCGCCAGCAGCTGGGTCTCCTGGGCTTTGGCGTTGGTGAGCCGCGCCTGAATATCCCAGTATTCCTGGGTAATCTCCTGAGAGTTCATGGTGTAGGAATCCATTTGACCCAAAGCGCCGGCCGCGCTGACCAGCTCATCCAGCTTCTCGGGTGCCACCCGCAGCGTCACGCTGCCCGAGCGCACACCTTTTTCATCCGTACGCAGATCCGAATCGGAGGCGTACCCGCCCAGCTGCTCCGCCTTGCGGCGCAGCGCCTCAACGGCGGCCTGCGGATCGTCTGCCGACAGAGACATCTTGGCCGTAACGATCAGCTTCTGCACCTCCTGGGTGCTGCCGCCGGTGGTCGTTTCCGCTTGCGGAGTCTCCACGCCGGCGGTATCGTCCGCTTCAACGCCGTAATCGCCGTTTTCCATGCTCTCGCCTGCGAGATATTCTCCGTCGTAAGCCTTCGTCTCGCTTTGGGGGGAGGCTTGCTTCGCGCAACCGCTGTAGAGCAGCGCCGCACACAGCAGCAATGCCAGGATCGCCAGTCTTTTTTTCATGTTACGTTCCTCCTGTTTAAATGGATCTACCCTATAGACGTCCCCGGGCAGCGCTTTGTTCCATTTTTTTCCGGCCTACACCCATTTTTCCAAAAAATCCAGCACGCGATCCTGCGCCGCGGGCGTAAAGAAGGCCAGATCGCCGTGCGCCTTGCCCTCCATCAGCTCCAGCGTCACCTTTTCCTCGCCGATGGCGTCGCGCAGCACCTTGGCGAAATGAATCGATTGCCCGCAGGGCACGATCTGATCCGCCGTGCCGTGCAAAATGTAAAACGGCGGGCAGGAGGCGTCCACGAAGCTCTCCGGGTTGGCCGTGCGCACCTTTTCCGGGCAATACGGCGGCGCTTCCCCCAGCAAAAAGGAGGCCGGCGAGTGGATGGCGCTCCAGGGCATCAGCAGGCTGTTCACCCCGCTTTGCGCAAACTGTTTGTCCATGGTACTCAGGTCAATGGGGCCAAACCAGTCCACCACCGCGCTGACCGAGCTGTCCACCCCGGGCCATCCCAGGGTGGGGTCGTCCAGCTCGGCAACATGGGCGGTGACCGCCGCCAGCGAGGCCAGATGCCCGCCCGCCGAATCTCCCATGAGCGCCATGCGGCCTGCATCCAGCATATATTCATCGGCATGGCTGCGCAGGAAGCGGATCGCCGTTTTTACCTCGCAAAGCTGGGTGGGGTGCTCGGCCTCGTCGGTCAGGGTGTACCCCACCGACGCCACGGCAAAGCCCCTGCCCAACGCCCGCAGCGCCAGATAAATCTGCAGATCCCGGCGCTGGCAGGTCATCCACGCGCCGCCGTGTAGAAACACCGCCACCGGGAAGGGGCCTTCCCCCTCCTTGGGCCAGTAAAGATCCAGCTTGGCGCGGGGCGCGTCTTTTCGCGTGTAAGGCACATCCAGGCACTTGCGCTTCACGCGCACCACCGCCGGCGGCACCTCCCGCAGCATGGGCGTGTGCAGGCGCACCCAACGCATAAAGTCTTTTTTCGCAACGCCGTAGTGTTCATCCATGGGGCGATAAGCGATGGAATCGGGCATACTCTCCTCCTTATGAAAAAGGCCGGGATTCTCTCCCGGCCTGCGCTGTTACTCTTTGGTTTCCAGCAGCTTTTTGATCTTCTGCGTGGAGTTGAGCAGCGGAGAAATGGACTGATCCGCGTGCAGCGTATGAATGATCTTGGCAATGAACTTGGACATATCCACCACGGCGCACCAGGGTGTGCTGCGGATGCTGTCGGGGATGTGGCTGAGGTTGGTGGTATACACCCGGGTCAGATAGCCCTTGTCGTAAGCCTCCTGGAACTTGGCCGTGCCCTCGGTAAAGAAGGCGAAGCTGGCAGCCACGAAGATGCGCGCCGCGCCGCGCCGTTTCACCTCTTTGATGATGTCCAGCACCGATTCGCCCGAGGCGATCATGTCATCGACGATCAAAATATCCTTGCCCTGCACATCCCGGCCGATATACTCGTGCTGAATGATGGGGTTTTTGCCGTCGACGATGACTGAGTGGTCGCGGCGCTTGTAGAACATGCCCACGTCCAGCCCCAGCACGTTGGCGTAATAAATGGCGCGGTCCATGGCGCCGGTGTCCGGGCTGATGACCAGGAAATTGTCCTTGTTGATGTTATGCCCCTCGTGCTGCACCAGATTTTTCAGGATGGTGTAGGTGGGGAAGATGTTCTCAAAGGAAACCAGCGGAATGGCGTTGGAGATGGACGGATCGTGGGCGTCAAAGGTGATGATGGCCTGCACGCCCAGATTTCCCAGCTCCTGCAGCGCCAGCGAGCAGTCCAGAGACTCGCGCCCCTTGCGCTTGTGCTGGCGGGATGCGTACAGCAGCGGCATGATGAGGGTCACGCGGCTGGCCTTGCCGCCGATGGCGGAAATGGCGCGCTTCACGTCCTGAAAGTGTTCGTCCGGCCCAAGATGATTTTCAAAGCCGAACATCTTGTAGGTGCAACCGTAGTTGCCCACATCGCACAGGATGTAAATATCCTTGGCGCGCACCGAGTCACGCAGGCGGATCTTCCCCTCGCCGTTGGCAAAGCGGGTCTGGTCAATGGGTACGATAAAGTTTTCGGGCTGGCTGCTCTCGCCGTGCATCACGCTCAGCCACGCGTTTACATTTTCCCCCAACTCGCGGCTGCTCTCCAGCACCACCAACCCCAACTGACCGTGTTCCTGTTCCTGATTCTGCATTTGTGCCTCCCCCAAAAAAATTCATCATGGCCGGATCGGTTGATCCGCCATGGATTTACCTTGCTCTCACACGCCTTATACAATACGCTAAAAACGACTTTTTTTCAACCCCGCTGCCGTCGATTGTCTCTCACAGCTCGTGGGCGGACAGCGCCAGGCTTTCCAGCGTATCGCCGGGTTTTACGGTGGGCAGCACCTTGTTGTCCGGCCGGATGGGGCATTCGATCAGCACGGGACCCGGCTCGCGCAGCGCTTCGGCCAGCCTCTCCTGCCAGCCGGGCGTTTCCTCCAGCGCCACGGCGCGCAGCCCGTATGCCCGCGCAATGGCGCAGTAATCCAGCGCCGGCAGATCGGACTGGCTGTGCCGCCCGCCAAAGCTTGCGTCCTGCCACTGGCGGATCATCCCCAGGGAATTGTTGCGCAGCAGGATCATGCGAATGGGCAGGCCATAGGCTGCCACGGTGGCCAGCTCGTTTAAATTCATGCGAAAGCTGCCGTCTCCGGTAAAAAGTGCCACGGTGGCTTCGGGGTGTGCCAGCTGCGCGCCGATGGCGGCGCCCAGGCCAAAACCCATGGTGCCCAGCCCGCCGGAGGTGAGAAATCTCCCGGGCGCGGACAGCGGATAAAACTGCGCCGTCCACATCTGGTGCTGCCCCACGTCGGTGGCGACGTAGGCATCCTCGCCGCAAACCGCAGCCACTGCCCGCACCAGCTCGCCCGGGGCAATGCCGCCCGCCTCGTTGCGGGGGATGACCCTGCCAAAGGCATGCACCCGCTGGCACCAAAGCGGATGGCTCTGCCGGGAAAGGTTGGCGTTGAGCAGCCTGAGCGCGCTTTTCACGTCGCTTTGCAGCATGACCGCCGTGCGCCCGTTTTTGTTCATCTCCGCCGGGTCGATGTCGGTC
>JAQUVY010000166.1 GCA_028693155.1 Eubacteriales bacterium | reverse complement strand
CAACGCGCAGATCTCCAGCGCTTCGCTCACCGTGTGGATCAGATTGCACTCCCCGGTGCCCAGCGGCTCAATGGCCAGCACAATGCCCCTTTGGGCGGCCAGCGCCGCCGCTTTGCCTGCAAAGGCTGACACCTGCCCCGCCGCCTCGCGCACAGAAAAGCCCTCGGGCACCTGCCGTGCCATCCCGCTGCCAAAGACCACAACCTTGGCCCCGGCCTGCACGGCACGGTCAAACCCCGCCTCGGCAAAGGCCAGCGCGGCCTCGTGGTCGGCGGCATCGCCGGTCAGGCGGCAGCTGCCGGGCAAAAAGCTGTTCATCACCTCGCTGGCAAAGCCGCTTTGGCCGATTTGCGCACACAGGCCGTCAAAAGCCTCTTGCTCCATGCCGGCCACGCTTTGGAACGACAGCTCCCCATAGTCGCAGCCCGCGGCGGCCGCGGCTGCCCAGTTATCCGCTGTGGTACATACGCCGAATTTCATGCTTTTTTCCTCCTGTTCAAAGCGCCAGCAGCGCGCGAACGTAATCCAGACTCAGCTTCAGCTCCTGATATGGGTCGTTTTCGTAGGCCAGGTCGTGATCGGTCACGATCCACCGGGGCGCGCAAGCCAGGCTTTGCGGCACAAGCGCGGGGTAATTCATCACGCCGTAGCCGGTGGGGCGAAAGGCGAAGCCGCCGCGCTGCGCCGCGCCCTTCTCGGGCAAAAAGTCGTGCACATCGCCCAGCAGTGCGCAGTCAGAGGCATAAAAATCCTTCCAATGCAGCACCGGGCAGCGATCCGCATATTTTTCGAGAAAATGCAGTGGGTTGCCGCCGCCGATGGCGATCCAGCCCAAATCGGGCTCAAAGCTCAAATCATCGGCGGGGATGCCGTCTAAAATGGCGTCCAGCTGGGAGCCGCCGTCCACGCGGTGAAGCAGCTCGTTGTCGTGGTTGTGATACAGCAGCGTAATGCCCCGGGCGTGCGCAGCCTTGGCGGCGCGGGCGTATTTTTCCCGCGTGGCGTCCCAGCCCGCCGTGCCCGGCATGGCTTCCTCGGCAATGCCCACCACCGACAGATATTCGCACCCCAGCGTCTCATAAACCGCCAGCTGCCCCTCCAGATCGTCGCACAGCACATCGATGCCGATGTGATCGCCCACAGCCTTCATTCCCAGATCATCCAAAATGGCGCGCACCGCCGCCGGCTCGCAGCCGAACAGCCCCAGAAACTCCACCCCGTCAAACCCCAGCGCGGCCAGCTTTCCCAGCACCCCCGGCAGGTCCCTTTGGCAGTCCTCCCGCACGATGTACAGCGGAGACGCCACCCCAATCTTATCCATACCCGTCCTCCTTATCCGCCCGGCAGGCGCACACGGCCGCCCGCGTTTGTGTTTGTTAAGGTTTATTATACGCGCGCGGCGCCCCAAGAGCTATGAAAAAATAGGCACGGCGAAAAGTCCCGCAAATGGGACAGCACCTGTGCCATAATTTGCTTATGGGCGCATTCGCCCGTTTCACAGCGGCGGCAAACGCGGTATACTAAAAATAATCTTGTATCGGCACACCCTTTTCACCAAAGATGGGGAGGATACGGCACATGACCTATTTGGCACACATTGCCCCCGACGGACGGGAACAGACCCTTTTTGATCACCTTGAAGGCGTGGCCGCACTGGCAGCCGAATTTGCCGCCGCCTTTGTCGTCGCTTTTGACGCCGAGGAAAACGGCTCTCGCATGGGAATGCTTCACGACGACGGCAAGTATTCCGACGCCTTTCAGCGCCGCGTACGCGGCTCCCCCGAGCGGGTAGGCCACTCCACAGCAGGCGCGTTTGAAGCGGCGCAGGCGCGCGACCTGTTGGCGGCCTTTTGCATTGCCGGGCACCACAGCGGGCTGCCCGACGGTGGCACCCAGGGCGATACCCCGGACAAGGGCACGCTGCTGGGGCGGCTAAAGCGCGCCCAGCTGAAACAAATTGAGGACTACAGCGCCTTTCACACCGAGGTGAAGGTTTCGCCCGCCCAGCCACCCCAATGGGCCGCGCATATGCAGGCCACCGCCTTTTTTTATACCCGTATGCTCTTTTCCTGCCTGGTGGACGCGGACTTTTTGGATACGGAAGCCTTTATGCAGGGCACGCAGAGCCAACGGGGAGGATTTCCCGCGTTGGAGGCCTATCGCATCTTGCTTCGGGAGCACATTGTACCCTGGCTGAAAAGCCCCGCCGGGGCGTTGGGCGAAAAGCGCAGCGAGATCCTGCGCGCCGTTTTGGCCGCCGCGCCGCAGCCGCCCGGCCTTTTCACCTTTACCGCGCCCACCGGCAGCGGCAAAACTCTTGCCTCCATGGCCTTTGCGCTGAAGCACGCCGCCGCCCACGGGCTGCGCCGGGTGATCTACGTCATCCCCTATTGCAGCATCATTGAACAGACCTACCGGGTGTTTGAGGATGTTTTCGGCGCGGGCACCGTGGTGGCGCACTATGCCGACGTAGACTACGGCACCGACGAAAACCGCGCAGACGCGCAGCGGGATCACCGCTACCTGGCCGCGGAAAACTGGGACGCCCCGGTCATCGTGACCACCACCGTACAATTTTTTGAATCCCTTTTTGCCAACCGCCCCTCCCGCTGCCGCAAGCTGCACAATTTGGCCGGCAGTGTGCTCATTTTTGACGAAGCGCAGATGCTGCCCATCTCTTGCCTGCGCCCCTGCGTGGCCGCCATTTCGGAGCTTGTCAAAAACTACGGCTGCACCGCCGTATTGTGCACGGCCACGCAGCCCGCTCTGGGCAGGCTTTTTGAGGAAAAGGAAAATCTCCCCGGCGTTGTGCCCTTTGAGCTTTGCCCCCGGCGCGAGGCGCTTTATGAACAGTTTCGCCGAGTGCGCTACGAAACCCTGGGCAAGCTTTCGGACGACGCGCTGGCGCAGCGGCTGTCCGCCCTGGAACAGGTGCTTTGCATCGTAAACCGCCGCGATCAGGCGCAGGCGCTTTTTGCCCTGCTGCCCGAGGAAGGCCGGTTTCATCTCTCCACCACGTTGTGCCCGGCGCACCGCCGGGAAAAGCTGGACGCCATCCGTCAGCGGCTCAAAAATGGGCTGCCCTGCCGCGTGGTGTCCACCAGTCTGGTGGAGGCCGGCGTGGACGTGGACTTTCCCGTGGTTTATCGCGCTTTGGCCGGGCTGGACTCGGTGATTCAGGCCGGCGGACGCTGCAACCGCGAGGGCGTGCCGGGCGTCATCAACGGCACGGTGTACATTTTTGAATCCGAACGGCCGGCACCCAAAATGCTGGCGCAAAACGTGGCCGCTGCCAA
>JAQUVY010000057.1 GCA_028693155.1 Eubacteriales bacterium | reverse complement strand
TGGTCAACTTCGGCTACTGGAATGAGACGCTGGAAAAATGGGCCGGCGAAGGGCACATCCCGGCGGAGTATGCCCGGGCGTGGGCGGACGGCAACGCGGTGGATGACGATCTGTGCCGCCGGCTGGGCTTCGATTTCAACTGGTCAAATACCTTCGGCTTTGCCGCGTCCCTTTACCCGCGCTTTGAGCGCCGGGTGCTCAGCGAGGATGCCCGGGGCTACCGCCATGTGCAGGACGAAAACGGCGTGGTGGTGCTGGAAAAGCCGGGCGTGGTTTCCATTCCTGCCGAGATTGACCATCTGCTCAAGGACAGAGCCAGCTGGGAGGAGCACTACAAGCCCCGCCTGCAATATTGCACCGGACGGATCAACCGGGAAGCGCTGGCGGCGCTGCCCCCGCCCGAAGCGCGGGCGAAACCGCTGGGGTTGATGTGCGGCTCGCTTTTCGGCGAGATCCGCAATATGCTGGGCGTGCAGGGCGCGAGCTATCTGTATGCCGATGACGAGGAGCTGTTTACCGAGATCATCAACACGGTGGGCGACCTGTGCTTCCGCGGAACGCAGGAGCTTTTGGCCAGCGGTGCGACCTTTGACTTTGCCCATTTCTGGGAGGATATCTGCTTTAAAAACGGACCGCTCATCATTCCCCGGGTCTTTGCCGAAAAGGTAGGGCCGCATTACCGGCGCATCACCGCCCTTTTGCAGGCGCATAACATCGACATCGTTTCGCTGGACTGCGACGGCTGCATCGACGCCCTGCTGCCCATTTGGCTGGAAAACGGCGTGAACACCATGTTCCCCATCGAGGTGGGTACCTGGGGTGGCAGCCTTGCCCCCTGGCGGGAGAAATACGGCAGGCAACTGCGCGGTGTGGGCGGCATGGACAAGCGCGTGTTTGCCGCAGACCGCGCCGCGGTTGACGCGGAGATTGAGCGCCTGAAGCCCCTCGTTGCGCTGGGCGGCTTTTTGCCCTGCCCGGATCACCGCATCGCGCCCGACGCAAAGTGGGATCTGGTGTGTTACTATACCCAGCGGATGCACGACCTTTTCGCTTAGAAAAGAGCCGTTGACAGGGAAAAAACAGGGTGCTAGGATGAATTTATCTTTCGTAAAGGGGGCGATCCGCAATGGAATATCCTCAGATCAAGGTGATCGAACACAACGAAGAGCTGGAGGGTCTGGCGCTTCTCATCCGCGACGTGACCTTTGCACGACCCCAGGGCGTGGAGCTGCAAATGCAGATCCTTGCGCCGTGGTACGGCATGGTGGGCAACACCATACCCAAGTTGACACCCAAACCCTGCATTGTTTTCTTGCAGGGAAGCGCTTGGACCACACCCGATCAAAAATATGAGATTCCGCAGTTGGGCTGGTATGCGCAGCATGGGTTTGTGGTGGCTACCATTACCCATCGCGACCGCACAAAGGGTTTCCCCGCCCCGGCTTATTTGGTGGATACCAAAACGGCAGTGCGCTTTTTGCGCGCAAACGCCGCGCAGTACGGCATTGACCCTCAGCGCATCGGCTTTTGGGGCACCTCCTCGGGCGGCAACACAGCCATGCTCATGGCCATAACGGGTGACGATCACCGCTATCGCGGCCAGGAGTATCCCGCATATTCCGATGCGGTGAAGGCCGTAGTGGAGTGCTTTGGCCCCAGCGATATGCGCAAGCTGGCCGAGGGCTCTCAGCTGGGCAGCGCGGAGATCGAGCAGATGTTCGATTCCTTCGCAGGCAAAGGACCCGACCGGGAAGCGATCATCGACGCCATGAGCCCTGCCCGGCATATTGAGGCGGGCAAGGAATACCCGCCCATGCTGCTCATTCATGGTGATGCCGATCCGGTAGTTCCCTACAGTGAGAGTGAAACCTTCTTTCATAGGTACATAGACGCCGGATACAATGCCAACATGATCCGTATTGCGGGCGCGCCCCATGAGGACAGCTTCTGGAGCCGTGAGCTGCATCAGGAGATCCTGATGTTTTTCAAAAAATATTTGTAGGCGGCATCGGCGCGCGGGGCGAGTTGGCCTTGCGCGTTTTTATTTGCAGGAAAGGAAATCAAAAAACGTGCAATCCATACTGACACGAAAAGATTTGGCAAAAATGCTGGCTCAGGCCGGAGTAGAGGCCGGGCAGCAGGTGATGGTACATACATCGCTGAAGTCCCTGGGATATGTGGTGGGCGGCGCACAGGCGGTGATCGAGGCCCTGCAGGATGTGCTGGGTCCCCAGGGCACCATGATGATGCCCACGCAGAGCTGGAAAAACCTGGATCCCGAGGTGGGCGTGCATGGGGATGTCCCCCGGGAGTGGTGGCCGATTATTCGGGAAAACTATCCGGCTTACGACAAGCGCATTACCCCCACCTCCACCATGGGAGCGGTGGCGGAGATGCTGCGAACCTGGCCGGGAGCGGTGCGCAGCGATCACCCGGCGCGCTCGGTAACGGCGCTGGGGAAAAACGCGGCGTATTTGGCGGCCGGGCATGACACGCTGGAAAATATCTTCGGCGAGGGCTCGCCCATCGCCCGGCTGTATGAGCTGGACGGCGCGGTGCTGCTGCTGGGCGTGGGGTACAACAAAAACACCTCCCTGCACCTGGCGGATGCGCGGGCCGAATATCCCGGCAAGCACCTTTCCACCGACCACAGCGCCGTCCTGGTGAATGGTGTGCGCCAGTGGGTGGCATATGATACGCTGTATGTGGACGGGGAGGATTTCCTGGACATCGGCGCGGCCTTTGAAGCCACCGGTGCCGTAAAGGTCACCCGCATCGGCGACGCCGAGGTGCGGTGGATGAAGCAGCGCGCGCTGGTGGATTTCGCCGTGGAGTGGATGGAAAAGAACCGAAAATAACACCCGGCCGAACAGGCAGGCCAAAGCGGCTTCATCGGGCACGGAGAGGTTCGCCGAGAGAAACTTTGCTCGCTTTGACGCTGGACTTACCGTTTCCCAAGGACTATTTGATTGGGGCATTGAGCGGCTGTATCAGCACGGCGCAGAAGATCCTGGCTATGCACGGATAAATTTAAAAAACAATTTGCGGCGCGTTTCTTTTACGGGAACGCGCTGCTTTTTTGCGCGCAAAAAGGCGCTATCCGTCCATCCTGAGGCGAAAGGGGCTTGGGAGAGGGGTATGTCACCGCGACAGAAGCAGTAAAAATTTCACAGGTTGCACGCAGGTTGTTCATCGCTTTTTTGCAGGAGGTGGGTATGCTAAAAATAAAGAGGTGAGCGAAACCATGAAAAGGATTTATCTGGTGACGGGCGCGGCCGGACATTTGGGAAATGCCCTTGTGCGGCAGCTGGCAGCCCAAGGCGAGGAAGTGCGGGCGCTGGTGCTGCCCGGGGATAAAACGGCGGGGGAGCTCCCTTCCCGCGCGCAGCAATATGAGGGCGACGTGCGGGACATGGATTCGCTGGAGCCGTTTTTCACGCTGCCACAGGATGCCTGCGGCGTGGTGATCCATGCGGCGGGCATTGTGACCATCGCTTCGCATTATGACCCGGTGGTCGACCGGGTCAACGTGGGCGGCACGGCCAATATTATTGCCCAGTGTCGCAAACACGGCATGAGCAAGCTGGTGTATGTCAGCTCGGTGCACGCCATCCCCGAGCTGCCCCGGGGGCAGACCATGCGGGAGGTGGCAGACTTTTCGCCGGAGAAGGTGAATGGTCTGTATGCCAAGACCAAGGCCGAGGCCACGGCGCTGGTGCTTCAGGCGGGTAAGGAGGGGCTGAACGTGTCGGTGGTGCATCCCTCGGGCATTTCCGGACCCTACGACAACGGGCGGGGACACCTGACCCAGCTGTTGGTAGATTATTGCAGCGGAGGACTCAAGGCCATCGTGCGCGGCGGGTATGACTTTGTGGATGTGCGCGATGTGGCGCAGGGTATCCTTGCCTGCTGCCACAAAGGCGGAGCCGGTCAGTGCTACATCCTGTCCAATCGGTATTACGGCATTCCCGAGCTGGTGGGGCTTTTTGCCAAGGTGACCGGGCGTCCGCGCGTGAAGACCGTGCTGCCGCTGTGGCTGGCCAAGGCCACCGCGCCGCTGTCCGAGTGGTATTACCGAATGAAAAAGCAGACGCCGCTTTACACGGCCTATTCTCTGGAGACGCTTTCGGGCAACGCCCGCTTCAGTCACGCCAAGGCCGATGCCGAGCTGGGCTATACCAACCGTCCCATGGAGGAAACCATTGCGGACGCCTATGATTGGCTGGCACAGCACGGCCGCATTCGCCCGAACCGGCCTTCGCGCGGCCGGCGCAGCGCCATGGCGGTGAAGGGAACGGTTTAACAGACTGGGAAACGGCTCATGCGGGGTGCGCCTCGGTGAGCTGTTTTTGCTTTTTCGCCAGAGCCGAAGCAGTCGGCGGGCAGCAAAAAAACGCGCTGCACCCCAGTTCCGGGTGCAGCGCGTTTTGCTTTTTTGGTGGGTGCTCAGTCGTCGTCGTCGGCTGTGGTTTTCCAGGTGTAGGGCTCGCCCAGCAGCGCGTAGGCAATGTTGGTGGCGTGGTCGGCGCAGCGTTCCAAATCGCTGGCCATGTCGGTAAAGACCACGCCGCCGCGGGGATCGCACTTTTCCTGCATCAGTCGGGCGACATGATGATCCACACACGCATCGTGCAGATCGTCGATTACGTCCTCGGCGTCCTGCACCTGACTGAGGCGATGGACGTCGTTGACATCGTAAATGTGCAGGCACAGCTCCACCAGATCGACGGTCTTGACAGACAGATCCTTCAGCTCGGCCAGCGCATCCGGAGAGATCTCCGCCTTGTGCTCGCCTTCCAGCTGGGCGTATTGGGCGATGTTCTCCGCGTGGTCGCTGAGCCGCTCAATATCCGACACCACATGGAACATCATGCTCAGCTTTTCCAGATCGCTGTCGGGCAGATCCATGCCTCGCATCTGCACCAGATAGCCGGTGATCTCGTGACTGAGGAAGTCTACCGTTTCCTCGGTCTCCAGCGCCAGATCGGCCTTGTCCATATCGCGCTGGAAGAAGGAGTCCAGCGCCAGGTGCAGGTTCTCGGCGGCGATGGAGCCCATGCGCGTCAGTTCGCGATGAGCCTGCGCCACGGCCACTGAGGGGGAGTGCAGGATGTTCTTGTTCAGATAAATGAGCTTGCGGGTGACCTTCTGCTCGGCTTCGGTGACGGGGATGAGCTTGTGCACCAGCTTCACCAGCTGCGGCACGAAGGGCAGCAGCAGCACGGTGGAAGCCAGGTTGTAGAACAGATGGAAGTTTGCGATCTGACGGGCAGCGTCGTTGGGGGAGAGGCGCTCAATGAATTTGAGCAGATCGGGGAACACCCACACGATCACGCCGTAGACCACCGCGCCCAGCGCTTTGATGATCACGTTGGCCCAGGCGGCGCGTTTGCCCTCTCTTCCGCCGCTGAACGAGGCGATGACGGCGGTGATGCAGGTGCCGATGTTCATGCCCAGCACGATGAAGGCCGAATCCTCCAGCGTGACCAGACCCTGCATGGCGAACATTTGCAGCACGCCCACCGATGCCGAGGAGGACTGGATCAAGGCGGTGAAGAGCATGCCCACGATGAGCCCCAGCACGGGGTTTTTAAACGTGAGCAGCAGGCTGCGGAAGGAGTCGCTGGTTTTCAGCGGCTCAATGCCCTGGCTCATCAAAGACAGGCCCATGAACAACAGACCGAAGCCCAGCACGATATATCCGGCCTTTTTGACCCGCCGGTTTTTCAGGAACAGATACATGATGGCGCCCACGAAAAGGATGAGCGGCGCCACGCTGTCAATTTTGAAGGCGATGATCTGGGCGGTCACGGTGGTGCCGATGTTGGCACCCATCATCACGCCCACCGCCTGCAGCAGGTTCATGAGCCCGGCGTTGACGAAGCCCACCACCATGACTGTGGTTGCGGAGGAGGATTGGATCAGGCAGGTGACGAGCAGCCCCAGCAGCACGGCCAAAATGCGGTTGCTGGTTACTTTTTCCAAAATGACTCTCAGGCGGTCGCCTGCGGCTTTTTCCAGCCCGTCGGACATGATGTGCATGCCGAACAAAAACAGACCCAAGCCACCCAGCAGCAAAAACAAGCTGAATATGTCCATACTTCCCTCATTTTTTCATCTTTTTCTCTTTTTCGCCTTTATAGTATCATAAACAAGGGGAAGAGGGAAAGATGAAAAGACGCTTTTGTAAAATTCCTGTTGAATGGGGCGGGAATATGCCGCTTTTCTTGACAGGGCAGCAGGCCAGGTGATACAGTGGTTTTATCGTGGGTGAGTGTTGCCGCACCGCAATTACGGCGGCTGCCGCCCGGGAGGAAATGTGACACAAAACATCAGCAAATGGTATCGGCTGGACAACGCCGCAAAGCTGTATCCGGCCATCAGCAACGAACACCGGGGCAGTGTGTTCCGCATGTCCGCAACGCTCAGGGAGCCGGTTGACCCGGCGTGCCTGCAGCGCGCGGCAGATAAGACCGCCCAGCGTTTTCCCACCATGGCGGTCAGAATGCGCCGGGGCATGTTCTGGTATTATTTTGAGAATAACGCGGCCAGCCCCGCGGTGCAAAGCGAAAGCCCCTGGCTGTGCAGACCCATCGACCGAGCCCGGGAGAAGGGTTTTTTGTTTCGCGTCACCTATTATCAGTGCCGCATCAACCTGGAGCTGTTTCACTCCCTGGCCGACGGAACCGGCGCCATGGAGATGCTGAAATCGCTGGTTTTTCATTACCTCAAGGAAAAGGGTTACCCGGTGTCCAACGGCGGCGAAGTGCTGGATGCCGATATTCCGTTTTCCATTGATGAGGCTGAGGACAGCTTTGCCACCCACTACGACCCCAAAAAGGGCGAACGGCAGAAGGACGACCCGGGGTATCAGCTGCGGGGCACGCCGCCGGAGGATGGCCGCCTGCGGGTCATCTGTGTGCAGATGGATGCGCAGCAGCTGCTGGACAAATGCCACGAGGCGCAGTGCACCCTGACGGAATATGTGACGGCGGCGCTGCTGCAGGCCATGTACCGGGCGCAGCAGGCCGGCCGGCCGCAAACATTGCCCCTGCGGGTATCGGTACCGGTGAATCTGCGCCGCTTTTTCCGCTCGCGCACGCTGCGCAACTTTGCCTCTTATGTATTTATCGGCGCGCAGATGACACCGGAGAGCGAATTTGCGGACATCCTTTCCCAGGTGCGCAGGCAAATGCAGGATCAGCTGACCCGGGAAAACCTGGCTAAGGCCATTCACGCCAACGTTCAGGCGGAGCGCAACTGGGCTTTGCGCGCAGCGCCGCTGTTCATGAAAAACTGGGCCATGCGCATGGCATACTATAAATATGGGGAGAAGCTGTTTACCTGCTCGTTTTCCAATCTGGGCAAGGTCACGCTGCCTCAAAGCGTGGAGCCGTATGTGGAAAGGCTGGAATTTCTGCTGGGTCTGGGCGACATCAACCGCATGAACGTGGCGTCCTGCAGTTACGGCGGCGTACTGCGCATCAATTTTACCCGCGCTATTTTGGAGCCGGATATTGAGCGCGACTTCTGCCGGTTTTTGGCCGGGCAGGGGATTGCGGTCACGGTGGAGAGCAATTAGGAGGCTGGAATGAAATATTGCGAACGCTGCGGCGTGGCGGTGAACACACCCCGAACCAAATGCCCGCTGTGCTACGGAGACTTAACGGGAGAGGCCGCGCAGGAGGAGCAATACCCCCAGCCCGTCGGCCACGTCCCCGAGAAGCGCCGGTATAACGTGGTGGCGCGAATCTTCTTTTTTCTGTCCATTCTGTTCGGCGCGGCCTGCCTGATCACCAATTTCCTGACCGACCGCTTTCAAAGCCTGTGGTCCGTGCTGGTGGTGGTGGGTATGCTGTATATTTGGCT
The DNA here is from genome assembly GCA_028693155.1 of Eubacteriales bacterium. Classification (GTDB taxonomy): domain Bacteria; phylum Bacillota; class Clostridia; order Christensenellales; family UMGS416; genus STF2-111. Next base: position 7,605 of record JAQUVY010000057.1, on the reverse strand, counting down.
GCTGGTGCGCTATGTCATCATCGGCCGGGTCAACATTGCCCGGCGGCTGATGGCGCAGCTGATGGGCTCCATCGTGTTTGTGTTGTTTCTGGAGTGGTTCATTACGGGCGGCGTGGTGCACGGATGGGCGTTTACTTACGCCATTCCGGCGATGAATGTGGCCGCCACCACGGCCATCACCATGATCATCTGCATCCGCTTTCTCAAGTGGACGTCTTATACGCTCTATCAGTTCATCACGGCGCTGATGGGACTGCTGCCGCTGGTGTTTTGGCTGGTGGGCTGGGTGCAGCCGGGCGTATGGTGGCCCAGTTTGGCATCGGCGTTTTACTCCCTGGCCACGCTGATCGGCATGTTCATCTTTGCCGATCGAAAATACAAAAACGAGCTGCTGCGCCGGTTTCACTTGTGAGAGATTTGTAGCGCGGGGGTTAATTTTTGGCCGGGGGTGTATCGGATTTGTTAAAAAACGAAGTTTCGCCCTTGCCAGTGGCGGAAAGCTGTAGTATAAATGGTGTTGTGAGCGAAAAGGGCTCAAAATGTGTGTGTTTCTTCTCGACTTATGAGAAGGTAAAGGAGAGATTTTTTTGAAAAAGTGGATTGCAGCTCTGCTAAGTGTAATGATACTGGCCGGCGGCAGCGTGGCTGCGCTGGCAGAAGAAGGCGCCACCGCTACCCCTTCGCCTGAAGCGAGCGCGGAAGCCACCCAGGCGCCCACGAAGACGCCTGAAGCGACCAAAACGCCCGACGCTGCGAAGACGCCCGAAGCGACCCAGGCGCCCACCGCCCAGCCCGACGCCCAGGAGAGCGCGGCGCCCACCTTGGCGCCCAACGCCGATCTGCAGGCGCGCGTGACCGTGGGCAAGGATCTGTCCAAGGCGCAGAAAGCCAAGGTATACGAATATTTTGGCATCGCGCAGGGCAGCGTTCCCGAGCTGACCGTAACCATTGATGAAGAAAAATCCTATCTGGGCGGCTTGGTGCCGGCTGAAAAAATCGGCTCCCGTTCGCTTTCCTCGGTTTATCTGAAGGTGCGCGAGGCGGGCGCGGGCATCAGCGTACAGACCTATAACATCAACTGGGTCACCTCCGAAATGTATATTGCAGCGCTGGGTACCGCGGGCATCCCCGATGCGGACATCCTCGTGGCCGCCCCCACCAATGTGTCGGGCACCGCGGCGCTGACCGGCCTTTTCAAGGCCTATGAGGACATCACCGGCAAAAAGCTGAATGATTCGGCCAAGAACGTAGCCACCGAAGAGCTGGTCACCACCGGGGAACTGGCCGATGTGCTGGGTTCCAAGGAGGCCACCGCGCTCATCAACGAGCTCAAGACCATCCTCAACGAGATCAAGGGCAAGTCGCCCGACGAGGTGCGCGAGATCGTAAAGCGCGTGGCGAACGAGCTGAACATTGAGCTGACGGCGGATCAGCTGGAGCAGGTGGTGCAGCTGGTTATCAAGATTTCCCAGCTGGACATCGACCCCGAGCAGTTGCTCAAGAGCGCGCAGAACCTGCAAAGCACGCTGGACAAGCTGTCCAAGGCGCAGGATTCGGTGGGCGGGTTCTTCCAGAAGGTCAGCACCGCCTGGAACAACGTCATCGACTGGTTCAAGAAGCTCTTCGGCATCAAATAAAATTACGGAACGTTTGGCGCGGCTCATTTGCGGGCTGCGCCTTTTTTGCAAATAAGGAGGAAAACCCATGGGCGGGAGAAAAACCATTTTGCTGTCGCATGACGCGTTGGTGAGTGAGGATCTGGACTATTTGCGCCGTAAGCCCTGCTTTGGCGAGCTGCTGCGCGGCGGGGCGCTGGTGGAGTCGCTGCGTTCGGTTTACCCCACCATCACCTACCCCGCGCATACCAGTTTGCTGACCGGGTGTTACCCGGCGCGCACCGGTATCATCAACAATGAAACGCCGGTGATGGGGCAGACGGCCACGCCCTGGTACTGGTTTCGGCGCGATGAAAAGGCGTTCACGCTGTTTGACGCGGCCAAGGCCGCGGGCTTGCGCACCGCCGGCGTCACCTGGCCGGTCACCGGGGGAGACACCGCCGTCGATCATCTGGTGGCGGAATATTGGCCCCAGCGCGAGGAAATCTCCATGGAGGAGGCGCTGCGCCAGGCCGGTTCTCAGGACGATGTGCTGTCGCTCATCCGGCCCTATTGCCAAAGGGTAGATCCCTTCTCCAAGGTGCATCCGCGCCACCCGGATTATGATGTGTTTACCATGGACAGCGCCTGCGATGTTCTCAAAACCTACAACCCGGACTTCATGGCCATTCATGAGTCAGTGGTGGATGCGGCGCGGCATCGGGGCGGCGTGTTTTCCCCGCTGGTGTTTGAGGCGCTGGATCGGGTGGAGGAGTGGACGGCGCAGCTGGTGCGCACCACGCGGGAGATGGGAACCTTTGCGGACACCAATTTTATTTTGGTGAGCGACCATGGCCAGTTGGACATCAAGCGGGTGATCCAACCCAACGTGCTGCTGCGGCGCGAGGGGCTGATCGCCTGCGATGAAGCAGGGGCTGTGACCCGCTGGGATGCATTTTTCCGTTCGGCGGGCATGTCCGCCCAGGTCTATCTGCGCCACAGCGAGGATGAGGCCATGGTGCAGCGCGTCGATGGGCTGCTCAAAGCGTGGCGAGACGAAGGGGTGTATGGCATCAGCGAGGTGTTTACCCGCCGGGAGATTGCCGAAAAGGAGAGGCTGGACGGCGACTTTTCCTTTGTTGTGGAGACGGATGGGTACACTTCCTTCGGCAACGAGTGGACGGGGGCGCTGGTGACGAGTCTGGATCACAGCGACTATAAATTCGGCTCGGCCACCCATGGTTATTTGCCTGACAAAGGGCCGCAGCCTGTTATGCTGGGCTACGGGCCGGCTTTTCAGGCGGGAGTCGTGCTGCCCCGCAGGCCGCTGGTGGACGTGGCGCCCACCGTGGCGCGGGTCATGGGCGTTGATTTGCCCGGCACGGACGGAGTGTGCATAGAAGAATTGCTGCGCTAGGAGGGAATATGGCCATTTGGGATCCGTGGAGAGGCTGCCATCGCAAAAGCGAGGGCTGCGAAAATTGCTACCTGTTTCAGGCGGCTGAGCGCAAAGGGGAGACTTTCGATGTTGTTTCCCGCAGCGAGGATTTTGATCGGCTGACAAGGCGGGACGCCAAGGGGAATGCCTGCATCAAACCCGGGCAGATGGTGTATCTGTGCTTTCGGTCGGATTTTTTGCTGCCCGAGGCCGATGCGTGGCGGGCGCAGGCCTGGGAGATGATCCGCAGCCGCCCCGATTTGGATTTTCTGTTTTTGACCAAGCGCATCGAGCGCTTCGGCGTGGCGTTGCCTGCGGACTATCCCGCCGGGTTGGAGCATGTGACGGTGGCGGTGAGTGTGGAAAACCAGCGCAGAGCCGACGAGCGTCTGCCCGTTTTCAAAGCGTTGCCCATTGTGCATAAGCTGATTACCGTGCAGCCCATGCTGGAGCGGGTGGATCTGTCCGCCTATTTGGACGAGGATATTGAAGGGGTCGTGGTGGGCGGCGAGTCGGGAAAGGATGTGCGCCCGCTGCATGACGACTGGGTGACGGATCTGCGCAGGCAGTGCCTGCAAGCCGATGTACCCTTTACGTTTCGCCAGGTTGGTTCGCGTTTCGTTCAGGACGGCGTGGAGCGCAAGGTGGCGCGGCAGTATTTATGCGCAGAGGCGCGCAAGACAAAGATAGACACAAAAAAGCTATATCATATAAAAACAGAACGATTAGTGATTAGAAAACTTCGTTTGTCTGATCTGGACACGTTGGTTTCTTATCGCAGCGATCCCGCCTGCGCGCGTTACCAGCGCGGCACAAAGACCGATGCGCAGGCGCTGGCCGGGTTGATCACCGCCCACGAGGCCTCCCGCTTAGAGCAGGGGGAGACGCGGCTGGGCATTGCCGATGGGCACAGCAATTCTTTGCTGGGGGATATTTATCTGGCCATGCGGGAGAAGACCATTACGCTGGGCATAACGCTGTCGCCCGCCGCGTGGGGAAAGGGGCTGGCACGCGAGGCGCTGGGCGCGGTGATCCCGGTGCTGCGCCAAAATTACCCCGGTTACGAGCTGGCGGCACTCATTGAGCCGGAAAACGCGGCTAGCATCCGCCTCTTCACTGCGCTGGGGTTTGCGTTTACAGAATATGCGGAGAAGCTGCGCAGCCAGGTGTATGTGTTGGCCGGTGATGCCCAGTGAGAAAACCGGCCGCAGAGCGGTAAAAAAGATGGCAGACACGAATGTGTCCGCCATCTTTTTGCATTTGTGCCTGCCGGCTTTGCGTTTCTCGGCGCAGCAAAAAACCGCCTGTCCTGCTGAAAGCAGAACGGGCGGTTAAAGGGCTGTGAACTTCAGCAGCCGAATGCTTTTAGGGATTATACGCTGAACAGCAGCTGTCCGTAGGTGGGGAAGGGCCAGCGATCGGCCGCGACCAGCAGCTCCATTTCGTCGGCCACCGCCCGCAGCTCCTGCATGGCGGGGAAGATGGCGCTGCGGTAATAGGCGGAGCTGTCCAGCACGGTGGTGCAGGTCTTGGCGTCCAGCAGCAAGGCGTTCAGGGTGTCAATGCGCCCGCACAGGCTTTCGCACAGCGCCGACAGTTTGCCGGTCAGCCGCGTTTCCGCGCCGCAGGGAATGTCGGCGCTCAGGGTGCGCTTGGCCAGCGCCGTGTCGGAGACTTCCTTAATGTAGCGCAGCACGGCGGGGAGAATGTCCCTTTGCGCCATCTCCACCATGGTCTGCGCTTCGATATTCATGATCTTGCAATAATTCTCCAGCAGAATATCCTGGCGGGAACCCACCTCGGCGGCTGAAAAAACGCGGTGCTTGGCAAACAGAGCCACGTTCTTCTCAGCGCTGTACAGCGGCAGCGCATCCACCGCCGAGCGCAGGTTCAGCAGGCCGCGCTTCTCGGCCTCGGCCACCCAGGCGGGGGCGTAATTGTTGCCGTTGAAGATGATGCGCTTGTGGTCGTGAATGGTGCGCCGGATGAGGGTGTTGAGCGCGGCGGTGAAATCCTGCGCGCCCTCCAGCTCGGTGGCGTACTGCTCCAGAGAGTCGGCGACAATGGTGTTGAGCATGACGTTGGGGCAGCTGATGGAAAAGGAGGAGCCCACGCTGCGGAATTCAAACTTGTTGCCGGTAAAGGCCAGCGGCGAGGTGCGGTTGCGGTCGGTGGTGTCCCGAGGGAACTTGGGCAGCACATGCACGCCGATGGACATGAGCTTTTTCTCCTTGGGATCGGTCATGGTGCCGCTCTCAATGCCGTGGAGAATGTCGGTCAGCTCGTCACCCAGGAAGATGGACATAATGGCCGGGGGTGCCTCGGCGGCGCCCAGGCGATGGTCGTTGCCCGCGCTGGCCACCGAAATGCGCAGCAGATCCTGATGCTCGTCCACGCCCTTGAGCACGGCGCACAAAAACAGCAAAAACTGCGCGTTGTCCTGCGGGGAATCACCGGGCTCAAACAGATTGACCCCCGTGTTGGTGGACATGGACCAGTTGTTGTGCTTGCCCGAGCCGTTTACGCCGGCAAAGGGCTTTTCGTGCAGCAGGCAGGCCAAGCCGTGGCGGTCGGCCACCTTTTTCATGATCTCCATGGTCAGCTGGTTGTGATCGGTGGCGATGTTGGCGGTGGTGAAGATGGGCGCCAGCTCATGCTGGGCAGGGGCGGCCTCGTTGTGCTTGGTCTTGGCCAAAATGCCCAGCTTCCACAGCTCTTCGTCCAAATCGCGCATGTAGGCGGACACGCGCAGCTTGAGCGTGCCGAAATAATGATCGTCCAACTCCTGCCCCTTGGGGGGCTTGGCGCCAAAAAGCGTCCGGCCGGTAAAAAGCAGATCCTTACGCGCTTTATAGACTTCTTTATCCACCAAAAAATATTCCTGCTCGGGGCCCACGGTGGCCAGCACCCGGGTCACGTCCGTGTTGCCGAAGAGCTTCAGGATGCGCAGCGCCTGCCGGTTGAGCGCCTCCATGGAGCGCAGCAAGGGCGTTTTTTTGTCCAGCGCTTCCCCGGTGTAGGAACAAAACGCGGTGGGGATGCACAGCGTGCTGTCCTTAATAAAGGCATAGGAGGTGGGGTCCCAGGCGGTGTAGCCGCGGGCCTCAAAGGTGGCGCGCAGCCCGCCCGAGGGGAAGCTGGAGGCATCGGGCTCGCCCTGAATGAGCTCCTTGCCCGAAAATTCCATGATAACGCCGTCGTCGCTGGGGGCGATGAAGCTGTCGTGCTTCTCGGCGGTGATGCCCGTCATGGGCTGAAACCAGTGGGTGTAGTGGGTGGCGCCCTTTTCCAGTGCCCAATCCTTCATGGCGGTGGCCACCACGTTGGCAATGGTGCGGTCCAGACTGCGGCCGTCCTGTATGGTGCGTTTCAGGGCCTTGTAGGTGTCCTTGGGCAGTCGCTGGCGCATCACTTTGTCGTTAAAGACCAGGCTGCCGAAGATTTCGGGTACGCTGCTCATGCGCAGATTCCTCCTTGATGCAGATGGAAATTCTATAAAAAAAGACACTGCGGGCCGGAACGGCCCACAGCGCCTTTGCTATCGGTCGTTTCTTATTATACCCGAAGGGGAAAAACCATGTCAAGCGACAACGCAAACGGGGAAAATATGCAGGACAAGCTGGAAGAAACTGCAAAACACGCCTGAGAAGCGAAGATTTATCAGAAGTATTGCAGGAAACAGAAAAAACAATGCAAAAACCCGTTGACAAACTGCCGGGGCAGGCGCTATAATAACAATAGATGTGAACAACGACGTTCACCGTGGGGTTTCGTGCGCTCATCGCCGGCTCGGCGGTGGGCGTTTTTTATTTGTCGGGAGGTCAAGGGTTATGCAAAAGGAAGGCCAGGTCAGGATCCCATCGGGGTGTGCCATTTCGGGAATATTTTCGCGCAGCGGCAAGCCCCTGAACGGGCGGGACATCATTACGTCCATCGCCACCATGCACGACCGCTCCAACGGTCTGGGCGGCGGCTTTGCGGGCTATGGAATTTATCCGCAGTATAAGGACTACTATGCCTTTCACCTGTTTTACGATACCCCCGCGGCCAAGGCGCAGTGCGAGAAATTTTTGGATCGGCACTTTGAAGTGATCAACCTGTCGCGCATCCCGGTGCGCAAGATGCCGGCCATTCAGGACGAGCCGTTGATCTGGCGCTACTTTGTGCGCCCGCTGCCCACCAAGCTGGCCGAGAGCCAGCTGGACGAAAAGGAATTCGTGGTGCGCTGCGTCATTCGCGTCAATTCCACCATTGAAGGCGCTTACGTCTTTTCCAGCGGCAAAAACATGGGGGTGTTCAAGGCGGTGGGCTTCCCCGAGGACGTGGGCGAGTTTTACCGGCTGGATGAATACGAGGGGTATTGCTGGACGGCGCACGGCCGCTACCCCACCAACACCCCCGGCTGGTGGGGCGGAGCCCATCCCTTTGCCATGCTGGATTATTCCATCGTGCACAACGGCGAGATCTCCTCTTACGACGCCAACCGCCGCTTTATCGAGATGTACGGCTATCGCTGCCCCCTGCAGACCGATACGGCGGTCATCACCCATATCCTGGATTTTCTGCTGCGCA
>JAQUVY010000165.1 GCA_028693155.1 Eubacteriales bacterium | reverse complement strand
GGGCGCTGCTGGAGATCCCCATGCTGCTGCTGCTCAAGCCGCTGCGCAAAAAAGTGCCGCTTTATTGGCTGCTCATCGGCTGCACCTGCTTTTACGCCATCGAATGCAGCCTTTACTCGCTGGCCGGCGCCTTTTGGCAGATCGTGCTCATCTCCACCTTCCACGGCCTGGGCGGCGGGCTTTACATCGCCTCGGCCAGCAACTACGTCTTCACCCTGGCGCCCGATGACCTCAAGGCCACGGCGCAGACGCTTTTTGCCTCGGTCATTTCCGTGTCGGGCATCATCGGCAGCCTGGTGGGCGGCGCGCTGATGGACGCCATCGGCGTAAAGGCTTTTTACATGACATCGGCGGTGCTGTGCCTGGTCTCCGGCGTGCTCTACGCACTGTCCTTTCTCCTGGGCAGGAAGAAACCCGGGCAGGCGGCGGCATAACGGGCGGAGATCGCCCCTTCTCATAAGCATGCGAAAAGGCACCCGCCGAAAGCTCCGGCGGGTGCCTTGTTTTGCGCGCGATCAGATCTTCAGGAAGCGCTTCGCGTTGCCGTAGCTGACGTTTTGCACCAGCTCGCCCAGGGCGGCTTCGTCGTCCCACACCAGCCCCTGCGCCTGCCACTGCCCCAGCACCCGGCACAGGATGCGCCGGAAATACTCATGCCGCGTGTAGGAAAGCAGGCTGCGAGAATCGGTAAGCATGCCCAAAAAGGTGCCCAGCGCGCCAATGCTGGCCATGGTTTCCAAATGGGCGGTCATGCCGGGCAGCGTGTCGTTGAACCACCAGGCCGCGCCGTGGCGCACGGTGGCTCCGTTGGCGCAAAAAGCCCCCACAATGGCGTCGATGGCCGCGTTGTCCGCGGGGTTAAGCGAATAAACGATGGTGTCGGGCAGCTCGTTTTGCGCAGCCATGGAATCCAGCAGCGCTGCCAGCGCGTCCACATTGCCTCCCGCGCGGATGGTGTCAAAGCCCGTGTCCGCGCCCACCCGGGCGAACATGGCGCTGTTGCTGTTGCGGATGGCGGAGAAATGCAGCTGCATCACCCAGCCCCGGCGGGTATACTCCGCTGCCACATGGCGCAGCACGGCCGTCTCATAGGCGGCGATCTCCCGGGGCGTCACGGCCTCGCCGCGCAGCGCCTTTTGCAGCGCCGCGTCCAGCTCTTTGCGGGGCAGCTCGGCGCACACCAGGTAATCCAGCCCATGGTCGGACAGCGTGCATCCATGAGCGGCAAAATGATCCATGCGCGCATCCAGCGCGGCAAAAAGGCTGTCCATATCCACGATGTCCACGCCTGCGCTGCGCCCCAGCTTCTGCGCATACGCGGCGAACGTGGGCTTATACAGATGAAGCGCCGGATCGGGACGGAAGGCCGGGCGCACGGCAAAGCCGCAGTCGGACGCCGCCAGCGCCGCGTGGTGCTCCAACGTGTCGGTGGGGTCGTCCGTGGTGCCGATCCACTCCACGCCCGAGGCGCGAATGATGCTGCGCGCAGACATCTCGGGGCGAGCCAGCTTTTCGTTGCACAGGTCGTAGACCTCCCGCGCCGTCTGGGCGTTGAGGGGCCCGTCGTAATCAAAATATCGCTTCAGCTCCAAATAGGTCCAGTGATAAAGGGGATTGCCCGCCAGCTGGGGCAGCGTCTTCGCCCAGGCCAAAAACTTTTCGTAGTCGTCGCTTGGGCCGGTAATGAGCGCCTCGGGCGTGCCCACGGCACGCATGGCCCGCCATTTATAGTGGTCTCCTCCCAGCCAGGCCTGGGTGATGGTGCGCAGGCCCACATCCCCGGCAATATCGGCCGGCGGGATGTGGCAGTGGTAGTCCACGATGGGCAGTCCCTCGGCATGGTCGTGATAAAGCCGCCGAGCCTGCGGCGTATCCAGCAGAAAATCTTCCCCGATCAACGGTTTCATAGCGCTCCTCCTCGGTGCAAAAGGCTTTGCCTATAAGGTACACCCGCGCGCCCCGCTGCGCAAGCCCAATCGCCGTTTGCAAATTTCTCAAAAGAATGGATACGCCTATATGTTTTTGACGGTTTTCGTTGCACAAAGAAACAAAAACGGCTATAATGAAGCCCGTAATAAAACAAAGGAGAACATTGCGTATGCGTATTTTGGTATACGATTCTCTGGCCGACTGGACGCGCGAAGCGGCGGATCAGGTGCAGGCCGTATTGAAAAGCAAGGAGCGTCCGGTGCTCATGCTGCCCACCGGCTCTACCCCCATTGCGGTATATGAAGAGCTGGTGCGCCGTTACCGCGCCGGAGAGATCTCGTTTTCCCACGCCGTGTCCATGAACCTGGACGAATACGTGGGGCTGGCGCACGACGACCCCGAGAGCTACCACTACTTCATGCAGCACTATCTGTTTGACCATGTGGATATGCGTCCCGACCGTATTTTCTTGCCCGAAACGCAGGTGGAGCCCGCGCAGGCCTGCCGGGATTACGACGCCATTTACGACCAATACGGCCCGGCGGACATCGTTTTGCTGGGCTTGGGGCATAACGGCCACATCGGCTTTAACGAGCCGGGCACGCCCTTTGCCAACCGCACCTGCGTGGTGACCCTGAGCCAAAGCACGCTGGAGGCCAACAAGGCCAACTTCGGCGCGCGCGACGATATGCCCACCCATGCGCTGGCCGTGGGCCCCGCCATGATCATGGAAAGCCGCCGGGCGCTGCTGATGGTGCGCGGCGCAGGCAAGGCCTCCATCCTCAAAAAGGTGCTCACCCATCCCATCACCGAGGAGATCCCCGGCACGCTGCTGCAGCGTCACCCCGACCTGGTGGTGTTGGCCGATCGCGAGGCGGCGGCCGAGCTGGAGCTGGCATAACCCAAGCGATGTTTACAGAGGCGGGCTTCCCGTCTCTGTTTTTTTAAGGAGTTCCATGAAAAAGCTGTATGTAACCCGCCATGGCCTCACCGCCTATAACGGCAGGGGCTTTTACACCGGCTGGACAGACATCCCGCTCAGCGAGGAAGGCCTGGCACAGGCGCGCGCCCTGGCGCAGACCCTGCCGGCCGGGATCAACGCGGTGGTGTCCTCCTCCCTGCTGCGCGCCCGCCAAACCGCGGAAATTTGCGCCGGGCAGGTCGGTGTGGGCGTGGTGAGCATGGAGGAATTCCGCGAGCGCTGCGCCGGGGAGCTGGAGGGGCACACCATGAAGGAAGCCGCCGCGCGCTTCCCCATGCTCGCCGACACGCCCGTGATGTAACCCGCGGGCTTTTGCCCGCCCGGCGGCGAGAGCGGGGAGGCCGTGGCGCGCCGCGAGTTTGCCGGGCTGACGAGCCTGATGCGCACCTATTGCCGGGAAGAG
>JAQUVY010000164.1 GCA_028693155.1 Eubacteriales bacterium | reverse complement strand
TCCTGGCTGTAAAGCCGCCTGCCGCCTTCGCTGAGCGCGGTGGGCTTCAGCAAGCCCTTTGTGTCATAAAACTGCACCGTGCGCACCGAGACGCCGCACAGCCCGGCCAACTCTCCCGTTGTATAGGCGGACATCAGCGTTCACCTCCTTATGGTGTTTACCTTAGCATGTGACGCTGCGTCACGAGCAAGGGGTCACGCAGGGGGATTTTTTCTTTCAGGCTTATTTTATGCCCGTTTGCCGGGCACTGCAAACAAAAAATGCCGCCGCGGAGATCCGCAGCGGCATTTTGATGTACGAAATCAGTTTACTTCCAGTCCAGGTTGTCGGCCAGCGCCTTGTTCAGGGTGTTGATCTCTTCCTGGCTCAGCTCCCAATCCAGCGCCTTGCAGTTTTCCAGCGCCTCGCGGGAATTGCGCACGCCCAGCAATGCGGTGTCCACCAGAGGATTCTGGGTGCTCCAGTTGATGGTGACCTGCGCCAGCGGCACGCCGCGCTGCTCCGCTACCTTGTCCATCTCCAGCAGCAGCTTCTGCACCTTGGAGAACTTGGGTTCCTTGTAGAAATCATAGAAGTTCAGGCGGATGTCGCGGGGATCCCAGTCGGGTTTCTCGCGGATGGCGCCCGTCAGGATGCCGGAGCCCAGCGAACCATAGGTCATGGTGCCGATGTCCTGCTCTTTGGCGAACTTCATCAGATCTTCCTGGCTGCGGTTTACCATGGAGTAGGGGGGCTGGATGGCGCTGATGCAGCCATACTTGTTGCCCTCGGTGATCATGGCCTCGTTCCAGTTGGACACGCCGAAGTGACGGATCTTGCCGGCCTTTACCAGGCTCTCCAGCGCTTCCATGGTCTCCTGGATGGGGGTCTTGTCATCCGGCCAGTGGATCAGGTACATATCCACATAATCCGTGCCCAGACGCTGCAGCGACAGATCGATCTCACGATAGATGTTGACGCGGCCATTGTCTCTCCAGCCGCGCTCGGCGTTCATGCCCCAGCACAGGCCAACCTTGGTGGAGATCATGAAGCTGGAACGGTCGCGACCCTTGATGGCCTCGCCCACGACTTCTTCGGAATAGCCCTGCCCGTAAATGGGGGCGGTGTCGATGAAGTTGACGCCGTTGTCCAGCATGGTATTGATGGCCTCGATGGACTGCTTCCGGTCCACGTCACCCCAGCCCTGGCCGCCGATGGCCCAGGTGCCCACGGTGATGACCGATACATTCATGTCGGATTTGCCCAAACGCTTGTATCTCATGGTAAGTCCTCCTAGCTTATTTAACACCGCGCAAACGCCCGGTGCTTTATTTTTCGTATCGTTCTTAATTATAACGCATCCCCGGAACAAGCACAAGTTCTTTTGCCAAAAAATGAGGGGGCTGCATTTATATCATTGGGAAACTTTCCATATGTCCGGGAAATCACTGCTTCTTCAGGCGATCCATAATTTTGCCGCGGAAGAGGTAAACCAGCAGCGCCGCCACCAGCACCACCGCCAAAATAATGACGGCCTCCACAAACTGCCCCCGGATAATGCGGTCTCCCAGGTAGGTGCAGTATAAAATATTCGGAATGCTGGCCACGGTTACCACCAGCATGTATCTGCGGAACGTGATCTTGGTGCCCGCGGCAATGTACGGCAGGATGCCGTTGGGGATGCCGGGGGTCAAAAAAATAATAAACAGGATAAGGCCCACATTTTTCGATGTCTTCAGAAAAGCGTATTTGCCCTCGTCCTCTTTTTCCCGCTTTTCGCCGCGAAACAGCTCGGCCACCTTGGGGCCAAACAGCCGCATGGAGGAAAAAATGATCGCGTTGCCCGTCACAATGCCCGCCAGGCAGATGACCATTCCGTAAAAAATTCCGTAGGTAATGCCCCCGGCGATCTGGATGGTCATGGACGGGAAAAAGGCCAAAAAGATCTGCATGGTTTGCAGTAAGTAAAGGATCAGGATGCCCTTAACGCCCGACGCGCGCAGGTACTCCCGCAGGCGCTCCTGCCCGCCCTCCTGAAAGGCGTCCTTCAGCAACGGCCAAAAATGCACCCCAAACCAGGTGATCAGCCCCAGCATCGCCGTCGTGATCAACCCCAGCAGCAGCCACCGCGCCCACTTGATTTTTTTTTGCTTTTCCACGTATGATACCCTCAATGGTCACGGCGCAGGCCGGCTGGTTTTGCTATGGTAAAGATAAACTCATTATACCCTATTATTCCGTCAGCGGCAAGGCTGCGCACGCCGCCATTTCCCCGGTCGGGCATATTTTGCACCCATTTTCCACAAATCGCGCACGAAAATGGTAAGCTGCTCCAATTGTAAAAACAGGGTTTGCTGATATAATGTAATACTTGTAATCTACTGGGGCGCGCCCCGACGCGGAAAGGGCTTTTCATGAATAATTCCCGGTTTCATCTTCATCTTCCCTGGCAAAACGAGCCGGCCGAATTTAAGCAGAAGTATTTGCAGAATTCCGCAATGGAATTCCTGTTCTGGTTTTCCATGGCCTGCACGGGCTATCTGGTGGTGTTCCTCAAGGCGCAGGGCCTGACCGCCACCACCTGCAGCGTCATTACCGGCGTGTGCTCCATTGTGGCCATCTTCTCCACGCCCTTCTGGGGCGCGGTGAGCGATAAGATCCGCTCGGTGCGGCGGGTGTTTTTGCTGTGTCTGGCGGTGGGCAGCGTGGTGTGGGCATTCATCCCCCTGGCCTCCCGGCTGACCGGCGGCTCTCTGGTGGTGATCATCGCCTTGGTCATCCTGACCAACTTCTTTCGCGCCCCCATTTCCTCGCTGATGGACAACTGGGTGGTGCAGGCCTGCTACTCCAACCGCTTAAATTACGGCAGCGTGCGCTCCTGGGGCTCGTTCAGCTTTGCCATCATGGGCGTGGCGCTGAGCATCATCCTGCCCAAGCTGGGCAGCGATGTTTCCCTCACCTTTTACCTGAGCCTGATTACCGCCATTCCGCTGTTCTGGATCTGCTTCCGGGTGAAGGACGATGTGCAGAAGGGCAAATCCATCCCCCTGAAAGAACTGCACGTCGGCCGCCTGCTGAAAAACGGCCGTTACCTGACCTTTTTGGCCTTTGTGGCGCTGATGCAGCTGTCCGTCTCCACCGCCATCAATTTGCTGCCCTTTTTGGTGTCCTCGGTGGGGGGCGACGCTTCGCAGATGGGGCTGGTGACCGGCTACCGGGCGCTGCTGGAGATCCCCATGCTGCTGCTGCTCAAGCCGCTGCGCAAAAAAGTGCCGCTTTATTGGCTGCTCATCGGCTGCACCTGCTTTTACGCCATCGAATGCAGCCTTTACTCGCTGGCCGG
>JAQUVY010000056.1 GCA_028693155.1 Eubacteriales bacterium | reverse complement strand
TAATCTTTGTTGGTTCGGTTGGTTCTCTTGATGAACATATTGGGATTGGAGATGTTGTAATTCCACAATGGAGTATAAGCGGGGATGGCGCAAGCCGATATATCTCCAAACCCGCATTGAAGAATGCGGATGTATTTGGCGAAAAGGTTTTCCCGAATCAAGCGCTCTATAACCTTGTATGGAAGAACACAAAAAACATCTGCGAAGCCAATCATGTTGCGGTCCACGCCGGCAAAACATTTTGTGTTGATACCATATTTGCTCAATTCGCTCATATTGATGAAATGATCAATATGGGCTGCAACGTGATTGAAATGGAAACAGCGGCAGCTTTCAGAGCGGCTGCTCTAGCCAATATTAAGATCGCGGCTGTTTTCAGCGTATCCGATAACACGGTTGCAAAGAAATCACTTGTAAGCGGTCGAACCGAAACCGACCTTGAATCCCGAAAATTTACGCGGAAAACAATATTTCCGCAAATCATTCTTGGCACGTTGCGTCAAATGCGAAGCGAATGAGTATAATTCCCGTGCAGGCTAAGCGCAAACTGCAAAAAAACGCGGCAGCTTGTCTTTGCCCGAAGGAGAAGGAGCCTTAATTTCCCGCCGAAGGAAAGTTGGGGCTTTCTTTTTACCCATATTTTTATGCCGAACCAAAGACTTTATTTTGCAAGGCTGGAAAACAGAGGTCGTTTCTCCTGCGGCAGGTGTTTGGGGACGATCGGTGCTTCTGAAAAGGGGGCTGCCGAGAAAAGATGTGCAGCGGTTAAAAGGCAGGTGCCACCGGATAAATCTGCCCCCTCCCCGGCGAAGACGAAAAATATTTTTGCAAAAGCACTTGACTTGGAGTTGACTCCAAGTGATAACCTAAGCCCAGCGACAAAAAACATTCGGCGGGGCACGGAAAATATGCCCCGCAGCAACCAAACAACACAGGAGGATCATATGGAATACATTCAATTGGGGAATTCCCCGCTGCAGGTATCGCGGCTGTGCGTGGGCTGCATGAGCTTTGGCGATCCGGCCAGCCAGATGCACGCCTGGACGCTGAACCCAAAGGAAAGCGAGGCCATGGTCGGCCACGCGCTGGAGCTGGGCATCAACTTTTTCGACACGGCAAACTGCTATTCCGCCGGCACCAGCGAGGAATATTTGGGGCGGGCGATCCGCAGCCTCACCCCGCGCGATCGGGTTGTGCTGGCCTCTAAGGTATACATGAACGAGGGGCATCTGTCCCGCGAGGCTATCCTGCGGGAGATCGACGGCTCGCTCAAGCGCCTGGGCACGGACTATCTCGACCTGTACATCATTCACCGCTTTGACGCGGATACACCCATGGAGGAAACCATGGAGGCGCTGCACGGCTTGGTGAAGGCCGGCAAGGTGCGGGCGTTGGGCGCTTCCGCCATGTATGGCTATCAGTTTTACAACCTGCAGATGACTGCCCAGCGCAACGGCTGGACCCAATTTGTATCCATGCAGAACCATTACAACTTGCTCTACCGAGAGGACGAGCACGAGCTGATCCCCATTTGCAGCCAAATGAACGTGGCGCGAACCCCTTACAGTCCGCTGGCGGCGGGGCGCCTGTCCCGGCTGGAATGGAAAAACGGATCCAAGCGCAGCGACACGGATCAGGTGGCCATCTCCAAATACGACGGCACGCAGCAGCAGGACTATGAGATCGTGCAGAGGGTGGCTGCGCTGGCAGAAAAATACGGGGTCACCATGACGCAGATCGCGCTGGCATGGCAGTTTGCCCGGGGCGTCGCCGCGCCCATTATCGGAGCGACCAAAACGAAGTACCTCGATGACGCGGCCGGTGCCCTTTCGCTTCGCCTCACGCCGCAGGATCAGGCCTGCCTGGAGGAGCCCTATCTGCCCCACAAGGTGGTGGGTGCTCTGTAGGGAAGGGTGCGGACGGCCCAACCACGACAATTCGCGAAAAAAATGGTATGATAAACAAAGGAGGTATTTGACATGTCAAAGAAGCTTGTCGCTTATTTTTCCGCCGGCGGCGTAACGAAAAAGGCTGCCCAGCAGCTGGCTCAAGCCGCGCAGGCCGATCTCTTTGAGATCAAACCCGCCGTGCCTTACACCCAGGCCGATCTGGACTGGACAAACAAAAGCAGCCGCAGCACCCTGGAGATGACAAATCCCGCTTCCCGCCCTCAGATCGCCGAGAAAATGGCCAATATGGAGCAGTACAATGTGGTCTTCATTGGCTTTCCCATTTGGTGGTATGTCGCGCCCACCATCATCAACACCTTCTTGGAGAGTTATGACTTTTCGGGAAAGACGCTGGTTCCCTTTGCCACCTCCGGCGGCAGCGACATGGGAAAAACCCTTGCGGTGCTGGAGCCCCTCTGCCCGGCGGACACCAAGTGGCTTCCCGGCAAAATGCTGAACTGCGTGTCGGAAAAAGAGCTGAAGGACTGGCTGACCGCGCTGGCATAAAGGCACGGGCAGTGCCCGTGCGCGGTGCCTTTTTCGGCGAAACGCAGCCCGGGTGCCAAAGGATGGGCACAAAGGAGCAGGGAATATGACCATTGCGGAAACGGCCCGGCGTTACGGCCTGACGCCCGACACGCTGCGCTATTACGAGCGGATGGGCTTGCTGCCCGAAGTGCGCCGCACCAGCAGAGGAATTCGGGATTACACCGAGGAGGACTGCCGCTGGGTGGAGTATATCAAGTATATGCGCGCGGCGGGCATCTCGGTGGAAACGCTGACGGAATATGTGCGGCTGTTTCGCATGGGCGCACAGACCATACCCGCCCGCAAAAAGCTGCTGCTGGAGCAGCGCGAGCAGATCGCGGCCAAAATCGACGCGCTGAACGCGGCGTTGACCAAGCTGGATTGGAAGCTGGATGGCTATGAGGAGCGGATGCTCCAATGCGAGAAAAACCTGAAATAAGTTTTTTGCGGCGGCTCGGGCAAAGAGCCGCCGCTTTTTTGCAGGATTGTGGTATCATGCGGTTATAAATCTTTGGCAAACGCCGCTTAACAACGATTAAGGAGACGACACCATGACGACCCAACAGCGCAACGCCGAGCTGCTCGCCCAGCTCAGCCGCCTGCTCAACGCGCAGACGGCGTATCCCGACGCGGCGGAGGTGCGCGAGCTGGCGCAGGCCTGCGCCTTGCCGCCCGAGCAGGCCTACGCTTACCTGCTGGCGGCGGCCATGGGGCTGGAAAGCGACCGTCGCCCGGAGGATCGGGCGTTGTTTTGCGCATATTTCCCCGACATGCTGCACCGACTGGACGCGCGCGAATATGCCCGGGACCCCTATTACCGGAACATTGAGGTGCCCCGGGCGCAGGTGGGGAAATGGACGCTGTGCCGGGAGCAATATGCGCCCTATGAGCCCTTTGTGTGCGACGACCTGCGCATTTGCGAAGACGGACGGGTGGTGCCGCAAATCGGCTATTTTGAAGAGACGTTTTCGTTTCCCGCCGTGCTGGAAAACGGGCGGGAGTGGATGCTCATCACGCCCAATGAGATCCGCACCATGCGCCCGACCATTGCCGCGGCGCGGGGGCGGGTGCTGACCTTCGGCCTGGGCTTGGGCTATTTTGCCTACATGGCCGCGGAAAAGCCCGAGGTGACGCAGGTGACGGTGGTGGAGCGGGATGAAAGCGTGATCGAGCTGTTTGAGCATGATTTGCTGCCCCAATTTGCCCAAAGGGATAAAATCCGCGTGGTGCGGGGGGATGCCTTTGCCTACGCGCAGACCCATCTGGCGCAGGAGGGTTACGACGTGGTGTTCACCGACCTGTGGCACGATCCCTCCGACGGGCTGGAGCTTTACCTGCGGATGAAGCAATATGAGAAGCTCAGCCAGGGCAGCACATTTTTATACTGGATCGAGCCCACGCTGCGCTATTATTTGGGCGGCGAATCGGAATGACAAAAAACGAGGAGGAACGGACACATGAAGGTGGGCATTATCTGCGCGGGCGATCAGGAGCTGGCGCCTTTTCTGCCGTGGATCGAGCCGTGCGCGGTGACGGAAAAGGCCATGCTGCGGTTTTACAGCGGCGCCATAGAGGGCGTGGAGGCAACGGCGCTGTTTTGCGGTGTGTGCAAAACCAATGCGGCCATCGCCGCCCAAATTCTCATCGACACCTACCAATGCGAGGCTTTGATCAACGCGGGCACAGCCGGCGGGATGGATCCCCGGGTCAAGGTGCTGGATACGGTGATTTCTACTCAAAGCGCGTATTGGGACGTGGAGGAGGGCATTCTTACCGAGTTTCACCCTTGGGCAAGCTCGGTTTTTTGGCAGGCGGACGAGGCGCTGCTGGCGCTGGCGAAAAAGACGGTGCGGGACAACGACATACCCAACGTGCATTTCGGCAGGATGGTCACCGGCGAAAGCTTCATCGAGGATGCGCATCGCCGGGAGATCCTGGAACGGTTTTCGCCCCTTAGCGTGGACATGGAAACGGCGAGCATCGCCCACGTCTGCTATGTCAACCGCATCCCATACCTGGCCGTGCGCGCCGTCACGGACACGGCGGAGCACGCCGGAACCGAGGCATTTGAGCGAAACTGTCAAGCGGCGTCGCAGCGCGCGGCAGACGTGGTGAGGCTGTTGCTGCGGGAGCTGCGCGCCGCGGCCGCCGTGTAAGCGCACCGGTGGTGGTTTGCAGAAAAATGCATCCCCTGCAAAGCAGGCGCGCCGCCCGCTTGGTATCATCGCTTCGGGAGGTGAGACAAGGTGGATCATCAAGGGCGGATGAATCAGATTCTGGACGCTATAGAAAATGACTTGGGAGGCGCCTTCGACTGCGCCTGGGCGGCGCAGACGCTGTGCTGCTCCCAATGGGAGTTTCGCCGGGTATTTTCTCTGCTGGCGCAGATCCCCATCTCCGAGTATATCCGCGCAAGACGGGTTGCTGGTCTATAAAAAATGCTGTTTTGGCGAGTATTCCGTGCCGCTGGAAGGGGCGATAGGCGCACACAAGCCGGTGAGATGTGTTCTCACCGGCTTGTGTTTTTTTCAGCTTTTTTTAGGGCGCAAGGTGTTCCGCAAGTTCCTGCAGCGCTTCGCGGTAGCCGGCAAAGCCCTTGCCCATCACCGTGAGGAAGCAGGCCATGCCCGCGTAGGATACCTGGCGAAAGGGCTCTCGGGTGCTCACGTCGGAAAGGTGCACCTCCACTGCGGGCAGCGCCACGGCCTTGAGGGCGTCCAAAATGGCCACGCTGGTGTGGGTGTAGGCGGCGGGGTTGATGACGATGCCGTCCATTTTGCCGTAAGCTTGCTGAATGGCCGTTACCAGCTCTCCCTCGCTGTTGGACTGAAAACAGGTGACCTCCATATGAAGCTCGTCTGCCCAACGGGTGATGCTTTGGCACAGGTCGGCATAGGTAGAGCTGCCGTAGATGCCCGGCTCCCGAATGCCCAACATGTTGAGGTTGGGGCCGTTAATGACTAAAATGCGCATAAAATTCTTTCACGATCCTTTCCGCGGCAGCGTCCGCGTTGCCGTCGTTGCATAGGGTCAGGTCGGCGGCGGCCTGGTAAAGCGGGAATCGTTCCCGCGCCATGGCAAGCAGCGCTTCCCGGCTGGTGGAGAGGGGGCGACCCTCCATATCCAGCAGGCCGATGGCGCGCTCCAGATGGACAAGAAAGCCGTTTTGCCGCAGCGCGGCCACGTTGTCTGCCCGCAGCACCGCGCCGCCGCCGGTGGCAATGACGCTGCCGGTGTGCCGCGAAAGCGCGGCCAGCACGGCGCTCTCCCGTTGGCGGAAGCCCGCTTCACCCTCCTGGGAAAAAATTTCCGGGATGCTGCACCCGGCCTGCTCGGCCACCAGCGCATCCGCGTCGAAAAACGGGTGCTGCAGCAGGGCGGCGCAGCGCTGCCCCAGGGCGCTCTTGCCGCTGCCCGGCATGCCGATCAGCACCAGATTGGCGGTCTGCACATACAACTCGCCCAGCACGCGCTCGGCGGCTGCCGCGTCGGGGGCGTCTCCGGTAAAAAGCGCGTGGGAGGCGGCAGCCTGATGCACCAGCATGGGCAGCCCCGAGCCGCAGGGCACGCCCAGCGCTTCGGCCTGCGCGATAAGCCGGGTGCGCCGGGGGTTGTAGATCACGTCCAGCACGCCGCAAAGGTTGGCAAACGCCGTCAGGTCAATGGGCGCGTCGGCGCAGGCGGGGGACATGCCCACGGGAGTCGTGTTGACGACGATCTGCGCGTCGGCATAGCGCTGCGGCGTGTCGTAGCGGCATTGTCCGCAGCGCGAAACCACCACCACCTGCGCGGCACCCGCGTCCCGCGCGGCGGCGCAAACGGTGTGCGACGTGCCACCGCTGCCCAGCACGGCCACCTTTTTGCCGGCAAAGGAAATGCCTGCCCGGGCGGCCAGTGCCAGAAAGCCGTCGTAGTCCGTGTTGTAGCCGGTCAGCCGTCCACCGCGGTTCACCACCGTGTTCACCGCGCCGATGCGCGCGGCCTTGGGGTCGATTTCGTCCAGCAGGGGCAGCACCGCCTGCTTGTAGGGGATGGTTACGTTCACGCCGGCAAAGGCCTTTGAGC
This sequence comes from Eubacteriales bacterium, assembly GCA_028693155.1. Taxonomy (GTDB): domain Bacteria; phylum Bacillota; class Clostridia; order Christensenellales; family UMGS416; genus STF2-111. Next base: position 9,152 of record JAQUVY010000056.1, on the reverse strand, counting down.
GAAAGAACGCTTCCAGTTCCCCCGGCTCCAGCTCCATCAGCGCGTAGGACGGATCGCCCAGCGCGGCGTGAATGGCCGGGGAAAAGCTGTGCCCCAGCGGTTTTCCGATGAGCCCCGTTTTTGCATCAGTCCTCACGATAAGCCCCCAAAAAGGTGAACTGAGGCTGGGAGGCCGCCAGGTCGCTGAGCAGGGAAAGCACATCCTCCCGATAGACCGACGCCTCCAGATCCAAATAGAAGACGAACTCAAAGTCCGACCCGGGCATGGGGCGGCTCTCGATTTTGGCAAGATTTACCCCCAGCGCGGAGAAGCGCGCCAGCAACTCGCACAGCGACCCGGGCTTGTGGGTCAGCGAGAGCATGAGGCTGATGCGGTCGGCACCGGGGTAGATCTCCATATCCTTGGCAATGCAGATGAAGCGGGTGAAATTATCCTCGGTGTCGCTGATGCTCTCCTTGAGGGACACAAGGCCGTAAAGCTCCAGGCAGGCGCGGGAGGCGATGGCGGCGATGTCGGTGCGCCCCGAGGCCGCCACCATCTTGGCTGCCTCGGCGGTGTTGGCGCATATGTGCACCTCCACATCCTTCAGCGACTTGAGAAACTCCCCGCACTGGCCGATGGCCTGTTCATGAGAATAAATTTCCCGGATGCCCGAAAGCGCGGCGCCGGGGTTGGCCACCAGCACATGGCGAATGCGCATCTTATGGGAGCGCACGATGTGAAAATGATATTTGGTCATCAGGTCGTACACCTCGGTGACCGAACCGTGGGTGCTGTTTTCGATGGGGAGGATGCCATAGCGGCACAGCCCCTTTTCCACCGCCTGAAATACGCCCTCAAAGCGGGTGAAATACATGGTGGTGGGCAGGGGGAACAGGTCGTTGCAGGCCTGTTGGGAATAAGCACCCTCTACGCCCTGGCAGGCCACCACCGCCTTTTGGGGAAACAGCGGCGCCGTGGCGTCAAGGGAGGCCTTGATTTCCTCCAGCAGCGCGCCGCCAAAGCCCAGCAGCTTGCGCTGATAAGCCCGCGATACGCTGAACAGTGTGGAAAACAGCGCCTGGCTGTATTGTTCCAGCCCTTCGCCTGCGCGGTCGGCCATGCGGGTGAGGATCTCCCGCTCCCGGGCGGCGTTCAGCACGGGCAGGCCGTGGGTGCGTTTGTATTGCGCCACGCCCGCGGCGGTCTGCATCCGCCGCACAAACAGATCGAGGATCTGGTCGTCCAGCGTGTTGATGGTTTCTCTCAGGGCAGTCAGTTCGTTATCGGCCATAAAAAAGGTGCCTCCTTACAGCATGAGGTCGAGCAGCGCGATGGCCGCAGCGGCCTCCACGCAGGGTACGGCGCGCAGCGCGACGCAGGGGTCGTGCCGCCCGGCAATGGTGAGAGTGGTTTCTTCGCCCGTGCGCACATTCAGCGTGCGCTGGGGCTGCCCGATGGAGGGCGTGGGCTTGAACGCGGCGCGGAAGATCAGCGGCATGCCGCTGGTCAGCCCGCCCAGCACGCCGCCGTGATGGTTGGCGGCGGTGCGTACCTGCCCGTTTTGCAGAATATAGGGATCGTTGTGGGCGCTTCCGCGCATCGAGGCGGCGGCAAACCCCGCGCCGAACTCCACCCCCCGCACGGCGGGCACGGCGAACAGCGCCTGGCAAATGCGGTTTTCCACCCCGCCGAACACCGGCTCGCCTAAGCCCACCGGCAGCCCCACGGACGCGCATTCCACCGCGCCGCCCACCGAGTCGCAGTCCATGCGCGCCCTTTCAATCTCGGCGCGCATGGCGTCGGCAGCCCGGGCATCCAGCGTGGGGAAGGCCGCCCGCCCGGGGGCGAGCAGGGTCTCTGCGGTCAGGTTTACCGGGTCAAAGGGCAGATCCTCCGCCGCGCCCACCCGGCACAGGTGCGCGCCCACCGCCACGCCGCGCCGCGCCAGCGCCTGCAGCGCCACACCGCCGGCAAAGCACAGCGCCGCCGTCAGCCGCGCGGAAAAATAGCCTCCGCCCCGAATGTCGTGGGCATCGCCGTATTTCACCAGCGCCGGATAGTCGGCGTGGGAGGGGCGGGGAACGGAAGAAAAGGACGCATAATCTCCCGAGTTGGTATCCCCATTGTGAAACACCACCGTAATGGGCGCGCCGCAGCTTTTTCCGTCCACCAGCCCGGATAAAATTTCCGGGATGTCGGTTTCTCGGCGCTGGGTGGCGTAGCGGCCGCCCGGCGCGCGGCGCTGCAAAAAGGCGTTCAGCGTTTCGGGATCGACGGTTTCTCCCGCGGGCAGGCCGTCGATGACCACGCCCACCGAAGGGCCGTGAGACTGGCCAAACAGGGTGACCCGATAACGTTGTCCAAAGCTAAATGACATATGCCGCACCTCCCAGCGCGTTAAGACGGTCAAAAAAGTCGGGATAGGATTTTTCTACAGCCTGCGCGCCGCGGATGACGCCCCCGGCGCCGCAGGTCATGGCAATGGCTGCGGCCATCACGATGCGGTGATCGTTATAGCCGTCCACCTCGGCGGGGCGAAGGGGGCCTCCGCCGGTGATGGCCAGCCCGTCAGGCAGCTCCCGGCAGGCAGCGCCCAGCGCGGTCAATACCTGCGCCATGGCGCTTAAGCGGTCGCTCTCCTTCAGGCGCAGGCGCGCCGCGCCGGTGAGGTGGCTGACGCCCGGGGCAAACGCCGCCGTGACCGCCAAAATGGGCAGCAGGTCGGGGCAGGCGTCCACCGAGACCTGGCAGGGGGCAAGCGCGGAGCGGCGGACGCGGACACCGCCGTGCTCCTGCGCCGCCGCTCCCATGCCGCGCAGGATGGACACCATGCGCCGGTCAGCCTGGGGGGAGGCGCTGTCCAGCCCGGTGCAGGTCACATCCCCGCCGATGGCGCCGGCGGCCAAAAAGAACGCGCCGCCCGACCAGTCGCCCGCCACATGCACCTCGCCGGGCGAGCGATAACGCCGGGCGCAGGGGATGCGGTAGCCGTCGGCCAGAGGCTGCACCTCCACGCCGAAGCGCGCCAGGGTGTGCAGCGTCATGTCCACGTATTCGGCCGAGGCCAGCGGCGTGGTCAGGCGCAAAACGCTTTTCCCCACCCGAGGCAGGGGGAGCAGCAGACCGGTGATATACTGCGAGCTGATATCGCCGGGCAGCGTATATTGCCCGGGCGTCAGCGCACCCGAAAGGGAAAAGGGCAGGCGCGGGCTGCTCATCTTTGCGCCGTGGGCGGCCAGCTGCGCATCCAGCGGGGCAAGCGGGCGCTCGGGCAGGCGGCCGCCGCCGGTAAAGGAGGCGGGGATGCCCAGCGCGGCGGCCAGCGGCAGCATAAAACGCAGCGTGGAGCCGCTTTCTCCGCAGTCCAGCGCGGCCTGCGCCGCGGGCTTGATGGGAGACACGCGCAGCCCGCCGGGCGTGGGGTCAATGCGTGCGCCCAGCGCCTGCAGGCACTGCGCGGTGACTTCAATGTCCCGGGAGGAGCCCTCCAGCAGCACGTCGGTGGGGCGGTCGGCCAGCGCTGCCGCGATGAGCAGCCTGTGCGCGTCGGATTTGGACGCCGGCGCGGGGATCTCCCCGCGAAGCGACCGGGGTTCTATGCGGATGTTCATGGTTCATCCTCCCTGAGCGAGGCGATGAAGAGCTGCTCCAGCTCGGCCACGGGGCGGCGCTCCAGCCGGCAGTGGCCGATGCGCTCAGGCAGCACCAAGGTGATCTGTTCACCCTGCCTTTTTTTGTCGCGCAGCGCGCTGGTCAGCAGCGTCTTGGCATCGTAGGGGCAGCGGATTGGCAGCCCGTTGGCCGCCAGCGCCTGAGCCACGCGCCGGGGCAGATCCTCGGCGCAGATGCCCAGCGCGCGGGAAACGCGGGCGGCCATTACCATGCCGATGGCCACCGCGTCCCCGTGAGGAAGGGTGAGGCCGCTGGCCTGCTCCACCGCATGGCCGAAGGTATGACCCAGGTTGAGCAGCTGACGCTCGCCGGTGTCGCGCTCGTCCCGCGCCACCAGCGCGGCCTTGTAAAACACGCATTTTTGGATGATGCTGCGGGCGCGGCGGCGTACGTCTGCGCCGGCCAGCGCCTCAAACAGGCCGCTGTCAAAGAGGATGCCCATTTTCATGGCTTCGGCCGTGCCCTGGCGAAGCACGGAATCGGGCAGCGTGGTGAGCGTGTCCGGGTCGATAAGCACCCGGGTGGGCTGATAAAACGCGCCGGCCAAATTTTTGCCCTGCGGCAGATCGACGGCAGTCTTGCCGCCAACCGAGGAATCCACCATGGCCAGCAGCGTGGTGGGGATCTGCACATACGGGATGCCGCGCAGGTAGACCGCCGCGGCGAAGCCCGCCATGTCCCCGGTGACGCCGCCACCCAGCGCGGCGATGCAGTCGCTGCGGGTGAACTCGTTTTCCGCGAGAAATTCCAGCAGCGCGGAGAGCGTGGACAGGTTTTTCTGCGCCTCCCCCGCGGGGAAAACAAAGCTGCTCACCCGATAGCCCGCCCGGGTAAGCGAGCCGCGCAGGCTCTCCAAATACAGCGGGGCCACGTTGCTGTCGCTCACCACGGCCATGCGGCAGGGCGCGGCGGAGCCGGCCAGCGCCTGCCCGGCCTGCCCAAGCAGCCCCGCCTCAATGGATACGCGGTAGCCATGGGAGGCGCAAACGCATACGGTGTTCATCGGCTCTTCTCCTTTTCTTCGGCGGCCAGCTTGCAGGCGGTGCCGGCCTCCAGCAGCGCGTGCAGCGCCGCTTCATCCCGGTCGTGAATGGCGGCGCGATAGGCCGTCAGCTTTTCCAGCAGCACGTCCAGCTGCTCGGTGAGGGGATCGGCGTTCTCCATAAAAAGCTCCGTCCACATATCGGCGTTCAGCCGGGCCACCCGGGTCAGGTCGCGAAAGCTGCCCGCGGAGTATCCTTTATGCGCCAACGCCAGCGGGTTTTGAATGTAGGCGCTGGACACCACGTGCGCCATCTGCGAGGTGTAGGCGATCATGCGGTCGTGCTCCTCGGGAGAAATGGCGGGCGTGCGGGTAAAGCCCATTTGGAAGCACAGCTGCTGAACGCGCTCCAGCACGCGAATATCGGTGCCGGGGTAAGGCGTGAGGATCATGGGCGCTTTGACAAAGAGCGTCTCGCGGGCGTTGGAAAAGCCCGAGGCTGCCATGCCCGCCATGGGGTGAGCGCCCACGAAGGTGAAGCCGTGCGCCTGCGCCAGCGGGTAAACCGCCTGGCAGACAACTCTTTTTGTGCCGCCGCAGTCCATGACGATGCCCTGCGGGTTGAACTTTGCCGCGTGCTGGGTGATATAGTCCACCGTGGCCTTGGGATAGGTTGCCAGAATGACGAAATCGCACTCGCCCAGCTGCTCGGGTAGCAGCTCCCCGTCGATGGCACCGGCCAGCTTGGCCTGGCACAGCGTGCTGTACACGGCGTCTGCCCCCAGCACCTCGTGCTCGGTGCGCGCCTTGAGCGCCTTGGCCAGAGAGCCTCCGATCAGCCCCAGCCCCACAATACCGATCTTCATCGCCCTCACCTCGCAATGCCCTGGAAGGCGTAGGGGCGCAGCGCGTTCACGCCCTTGACCAGCTGCTCAAAGGCCTCGGGGGTCAGCGACTGGCGGCCGTCGCACAGCGCGTGCGCCGGGTCGTTGTGTACCTCCACCATGAGCCCATCGGCCCCGGCGGCCACCGCCGCCAGCGCCATGGGGGCGACCAGCGAGGCAATGCCCGTGGCATGGCTGGGATCCACAATGACGGGCAGGTGGGAGAGCTTTTTCAGCAGCGGCACCGCCGACAGATCCAGCGTGTTGCGGGTGATGTCCGAGAAGGTGCGGATGCCGCGTTCGCACAGGATGACCTGCTCGTTGCCGCCTGAAAAAACGTACTCGGCGCTCATGAGGAGCTCCTCCAGCGTGCTGGACATGCCCCGCTTGATCAAAATGGGCTTGTTCGTATGCCCCAGCTCGCGCAGCAGCTCAAAGTTCTGCATGTTGCGCGCGCCCACCTGAATGACGTCCACATTTTCAAACAGCGGAAGCTGGGAAAGATCCATGATCTCGGTGACCACGGGCAGGCCGGTTTGGCGGCTGGCCTCCAGCAGCAGCTCCAGCCCCTTTCCGCGCATACCCTGAAAGGCGTAGGGCGAGGTGCGCGGCTTGAACGCGCCGCCGCGCAGCAGACCCGCTCCTGCGGCTTTTACGCTGTGCGCCACCGAGCAGATCTGCTCCTGTGACTCGATGGAGCAGGGTCCGGCGATGATCTGAAAGTTGCCGCCGCCCAGCTTGACGCCGCCAATGTCCAGCACCAGATCGTCGGGATGGAACTTGCGGTTTACCTTTTTATAGGGTTCCTGAATGCGCTTGACGTCCTCCACGATGTCCAGCGCCATCAGCAGGTCAATATCCACCGTGGAGGTGTCGCCCACCAGCCCCAGCAGCATCATATTTTCCCCCCGGGACACATGAACATCCATATTAAGGCTCTTGAGCCAGTCCATCAGGCTTTGCAGCTGCGCCGGATCGGGATCTTTTCTTACGACAATAACCATAATTTTCGTTCCTTTCCTACTTTAGCCGAAAATAAAAAGGCTCCGCAGCGAATTTTGCTGCGGAGCCGGGTTTACCAAAAAACTTGCGGCGCGTTACCTAGAAAAAGCAGCAAAACTCAAACACGACCTACGGTACTCGTAGGCCTTGCTAAAGGTAAAGATTGCTGCGAAATTGCGCTGCATGATCAAAAGACTTCCTTAAAAATTTTCTTAAGTTTACCACAGCCTGATAACTTTGTAAAGCGCTGATTTTTGAAACTGCAGCCGCTTGCATGTGTAGCGGCGGCATGGTATAAACAAAATAAATGTTATAAACCGGGAAATGGCGCAAAACCCTTGATGTTGTTTCGAAAAAAATATCGGCGGCGCGATGCGGCGCGCAGCAAAAGGAGAGGCAAATATGAAGCCACAGGCAGTTTGGGCGGTGCTGCTGGCGGCAGCCGTGCTGGCGGGGTGCGCGCGCACGCCGCTGGAGGTTTTGGGCAGCCCGGCGGCGACTGCCGCGGCCTCGCCGGTTCCCACGGCGACCGTTTCCCCGCTGAAAGCCACGCCCACACCGCCGCCTGCGCCTGACGCCGCGGTTTTGGGCGAGGGGGATTTTTGCCGGGTGGCGGCGCAGGAATATTTGAGCCTGCGCGTATCCGACAGCAGCGAGGCCCTGCGCCTGGCCAAGCTTGCGCCCGGCACGGCGGTGCATATTTTGGCGCTGCACGGCGAGTTTGCCCGGGTGGAGACGCCCGAAGGGCTGCGCGGATATGTGATGACGGCCTACCTTGCGGCGGGCGGCGAGGCATTCTCTGCGGCGCAGGGGGCTGCGGGCTTGTATACGGTGGTGTGCCGGGAGACGGTGACGCTGTTTGCCTCCGCATCGCTGAGCGCCGCTGCCGCGACCGCCCTGACGCCGGGCAGCGCGGTTACCGTGACCGGCTGGGAGGGAGACTTTGCCGCCTGCGCGGACGCGGCCGGGCGCAGGGGCTATGTGCGCAAGGATTACCTGTGCCCCGGCGGTCAAAGCACCCAAAGCTTTACCGTGCGGTGCGAAGAATACCTGACGCTGCGGGCACAGGCCACCCTGCGGGGAAAAGCGGTGGGGCGGGTGCCCGCGGGGGCTCGGGTGGCTGTGCTGGGCTACGAGGGCAATTATGCCTGCGTGCGCTGGCAGGAACAAACGGGTTATGTGCTGGCGGGCTATTTAACGTCCGACGAGGCGCCCGGCCCCTTCACCGTGGTAAAACCGGTGGAAAACTACGCCTTTGACACCATGAAAAAGGACATGCGCGCGCTGAGGAGCGCCTTCCCCGGCAAGGTGACCATCGCGTCCCTGGGCAAAACCACGCTGGGGCGGGACATCCCCGTGCTCATATTGGGCGATGCCGGGGCGGGCAAGCAGGTGCTGCTTCAGGGTGCCATGCACGGCCGGGAGCATATGACGGCGCTGCTGCTCATGGCGCAGGCCGATGCGCTGCTCACCGCCGGGCTGCCCCAGGGCGTATGCTTTTACATTGTGCCCATGAGCAATCCCGACGGGGTTATCATCAGCCAAGAGGCGGTCATGACGCCCTCCCTGCGGGCCATCTACCAGAGCGACCTGGCAAAAGGATATACCGTGCCGGATGAGGCGCAGTACCTGCGCGCGTGGAAGGCCAACGCGGCGGGGGTGGATCTGAACCGCAACTTCGACGCGGACTTCGGCATGGGCGCGCAGCGCACCCGGCCTTCCTGCCGGCTGTATGTGGGGCAAAGCGCCGAGGATCAAAGCGAGAGCCGCGCGCTGGCCGATTGTGTGCGCGGGCACGATTTTGACGCCGTGGTCAGCTATCACGCCTTTGGCTCGGTCATTTACTGGGAATACGGAGATAAGGAAGCGCCCAACCGCCGCTCGCGCTCTCTGGCGCTGGCGCTGTCCGCCGTGACCGACTACCTGCTGGAAGGGGACACGGGCGCCGAGGGCGGCGGCTTTAAGGACTGGCTGGTGGACGGCATGGAGATCCCGGCGGTAACGGTGGAGATCGGCACGCGCGATTGCCCGCTGCCGCTGGATGAGTTTTCCACCATTTGGCTGCGCAATCGGGAGGTGCTTACCGCGCTGGCCGATTGGGTAAAAGCGCAATAAAAAAGGCCTCCGCCTGAAGGATGAAAGGGCGGGGGCCTTTTTACAAAAGCGGGCGCATGTTCGGGCGCGCCCGGTGAAAGGGGATGGCTTATTCGGAGTCCTGCAAGGCGGCGTAATCCTCCTCGCCGGTGCGTACCTTGACGACCTTCTCTACGTTGTAGACGAAGATCTTGCCGTCGCCGATGGTGCCGGTGTATAGGGCGTTGCGTGCGGTTTCCACCACGGTTTCCACCGGGATCTTGCACACCACGACCTCCACCTTGACCTTAGGCAGCAGCGTCAGATCCAGCGGTACGCCGCGGTAATAGGCGCTGGCGCCCTTCTGCATACCGCAGCCCAGCACCTGGGTCACGGTGATGCCGGTGATACCGATGTGCTCCAAGGCGACCTTGAGTGTTTCGAAGCGGTTCTGGCGGGTGAGGATGACCACCTTGGACATCTTGGGCTTATCGGACGAGTCGGTGGTCGGCGCGGGAACGGGGCTGTAGGTGATGGGAACGGCCTTTTCCACCGG
>JAQUVY010000055.1 GCA_028693155.1 Eubacteriales bacterium | reverse complement strand
TACTCGCGCTTTTCCCAGCGCTCGCCGGGATCCAGCGCGTAGAGCAGCGCGCCGCGCCGCACGCAGAACAGCCCGCCGGGGCGTGCCTCCATGCGGGGGGACATGTGGAAGGTCAGACCGATCTCCTGCACACCCTGCCACGTTTGGCGGATGACGGCAAAGCCGTCGCGCAGCTGATACGAGGCGGTGCAGGTGAAGCTCTCCACCCAGGCGGGGATGCGCACCTTTAGGGAAAACTCCGTTGCCTTGCCGCACTCCACGCGGCAGGTCAGTGTGTCGCGGAAGGGATAATCGGTGATCATTTCGCAGCGCACCGGCGCACCGGCAACGGCGGTGGTCAGCACGCAGGGCGCCAGCGCGGCGCAAATAAGCCCTTCTTCGTCGGCAAAGAACGTGGACAGTGCAAATTTGGGCCAGGCCTGGTTGAAGTTGGCGGTGCAGCAGCCAAAGTTGGGTTCCAGCCCGAACAGATGGGATTCCCCGCTGTTGGTGCCGAACACCACGCGCCCCTCCTCCATGACCGAGCAGCACACCTGGTTGGTCATTTGATCATATTGGTGCGTCCACATATCGGTGCTGATGGCGGCGGGCAGCGCATTAAAGGCCAGCTTTTCCAGCCGGTCGCACCAATTGGCCTCCCCGGTCACGGCAAACAGCTGCTCATAGGAGTACATGGCTTCGGCCACGCCGCACAGCTCAGTGCCCTGAATGGGGCTGTTTCCGGCCAGGCATTCATCGCCGGTGAAATGTCCCGCGGCGGTGCCGTGGTATTTTTCCAGCAGCGCCAGGGCTTTGCGGGCAAAGCCCGAGGCGTCGCCGCCCGCCACGCGGGAGAACAAGGCCTGAGATTTGAGCATCATGGCCAGATTGACCACATGGGTGAGGAAGGTCCAGTGGCGTTCGGGCGTCTTTATAAAGGGCGCGTCGAACACGGCCTCCCAGTCCACGCCCTGGGCGCGCAGCTTCCAGGCCAGGTCGATGAGCCAGGGTGCCGGCTGGCGCTCATACAGCCACAGCACGCTGACCAGCCCCTCAAACCAGCGAGCCGAGCCCCAGTTAAAGAGCGTAGAAACATCCAGATGCAGGCTCAGGCAGCGCAGACCCCGCTCCAGCGCGGGAATGACGCGCTCGTCGCCCGAGCAGTCGGCGTAAACGGTCAGCACCTTGCAGATAAGCAGGTAGGCCCAGGTGTCATACCGGCCGCGCTCTTCGCTGGGGCAGGGGCACAGCCAGCCGTCCTCCTGCTGGGCGGTCAGGATGGCGTCCATATAGCGCCGGGCGGTGGCGATCAGCACGTCGTCCTCCAGCAGGTAGGCCAGCGGAACAAAGCCGTCCAGCCAATAAGGAACGCGCTCCCAGCCGTCGTTGGTGCCGCCGATCCAGGCGCTGTCGCGAATGTCGGGCCAAACCTCGTGGAGGTGGCCGGACAGCCCCTGCGCCTGGGCGGTGAGCTGGCGTTTGAGCCAGCCTGTGGGCTTGAGTTCTCGGCTGGTAAAGGGTGTGCAGCGATCGGGAGAGATCATCATGTTTCTCCTTTCATCCGTTCCCCCCGCGGGGAAAGGCTGATATAATCAAAGTGACTTTATCATAGACGGGGAACAGGAGCGACGCCAAGGATGGAAACCGGAGATAACATTGCAAAAATCGACTTTTATTCGCTGCGCGGGGATCCGTTTCCCATTTTCCGAGAGTGCGCATATCGCAGATTTTACCCCGGGGAACGGCATGTGGAGCGCATCCATCCGCAAAGCGTGCTGCTGCTGGTGCTGCAGGGGGAGCTGTTTTTTGAAGAGGAGGGGGTTCCCATCAGCCTGACGGCGGGGGAATGGTATATCCAGCGGGATGGTTTGGGGCAAAGCGCCTCCCGTCCCAGCGACAGCCCCTATTATTTTTATGTGCATTTTGACGGCGCATACGGCGCGGGGCAGGGGGAGCTTCCGCTGCGCGGGCGGTTTGACGGCGGGCAAATGGCCGGGCAGATGAACGCTCTGCTGCGGGCGGCGGGGCTCCCGGGCGCGGACTTCGCGGCGCAGGGGGCCTTTTTGCAGCTGCTCGCGGTGCTGCAGACCCGCCCTGCCGATGCCCTTGGGCGGACATTGGCCGAGGCGCTTGCGCAGCGCATGGCCGGGGAACCGGGAAGCTGCAAAGATTTAAACACGTTGGCCAAGGAGATGAATTATTCCCCCGATTATCTCATCCGGGTGTTTAAACAGGAGTTTTCCATTACGCCGCATCAATACCTGACCCAGCTGCGCATTGAGCAGGCCAGGCAGCTGCTGCTGACGACCGATCGCACGCTGACCGACATCGCGCAGACCTGCGGATATGGCGATGTGTCGGCCTTTCACCGGGCGTTTTGCAAGCGGGAAGGCTGTGCGCCGGGAAATTGGCGCGCCCGAATGCGGCAGGCGGGGGTTTCCCAAGGGGCGGTCGCCCCTTGAACCCCGCGAGTGCCGCCCATGCGGCACTCTATATGGGTACATAAATAGTGTGATGGGTGCTCTTTGCCACCGGGCTTGTGAGGAAGCAACGAGTTTGCCGCACGTTGCACGCCCTCGGGGACGATACCCTGACCGTCCTCGCAGATTCTCCACGATAAAAGGGTCAAGGGGTGGCTACCCCTTGAGGGGACTTCTGCCAATTGCTCCAAGGAGGACTCGCCTCCGGCGGGGGCAAAGGGAACCAGGGGGCGTTGCGATGCGCCCCCTAAGGTTCCCCTTGCATCCCCATATTACCCCCTGGCGCCTGGGGACACCCCAGACCCCGGAAGCACTTCGGCCGAAGGCCGAAGTGCGAGGGCAGCTAAGAGCAATTGCTGACGCCGATGCCGAAAGGAACATTCCGCGCAGCGGTGTTCCGAAAGGCGGCGGCCGAAGTGCGAGGGTAGCTAAGAGCAATTGCTGACGCCGAAGAGCGAGCAAGCGGCAATAAGGCGTCAGCCCTATGACAGCGAGAAAGCCCCTCGCCTTTGGCGAGGGGCTAGGGCAGCCAAGAGTTCTTGCTGACGATGAGGCCGGCAGCGAGTGTTCCGGCAGCGCCGGGACACGGGGTGCACGCGAATGACGAGTGTATCCGTAAGGATGCACAGGTCATGAGTCGTGCTTTTCAGCACTTGCCTTGCTTTTGCAGAAAGTGCGGTGTTCCGAAAGGCGGCAAGGCGCGTGGGCAGTCAAAAGTTTTTACTGACGCCTAAACGCAAAATGTTCCACCGCAGGCCGCCCATCTTCGGGAACGATGCTTTGGCCGTCTGCGCTGCTTCTCCCCGATGAAAGGGTCAAGGGGCAATCGCCCCTTGCAGGAGGTCTCTTCCTTTGTCGCTCCCGTAATTGCCGCTGCGCGGCAACGCCGGTCAATCGGCCGGTGTGTTGGCGGGGCGGTCGCTTACCGCGTTTAGCAGATGTTCCTGCGCCGCTTCCAGCGCCTCGCCGCCCCAGCCCAAATGCCATCCGTTTTCGTCCAGCACATCGCTGAGCACATAAGCCGCTGCGGCGCGGATGCCTCGGTATGCTGCCACGGCAAACAGGCCTGCGCCTTCCATTTCCACGCATAATGCGTCCCGGGCGCGGTAGTCCAACACCTGTCCCCATGTCTCGCGGTACCCGGCATCGGTGGTCCAATGAATACCCGGCAAACAGCCATCGCCCAGCGCACGCGCAAGCTCCCGGGAAAGCTCCTTGTCGCAGGGTACAAACCGGTCATCCTGCCCGTAAAGCCCGGGCACCGCCGTGTCATGGCAGGCACCGGCGGTCACCACGATCTGCCCGGGTTGCTGGTGGTCCGCGATCCCTCCGGCAAAGCCCAGATGGATGATCTCCCGCGCTCCCGCCGCCCAGAGATCCTCAGCCTGCGTGGCCATGGCGGCGGCGCACAGGGCACCCTTGGCGTATCCCGTGCCTTCGCTCAGGCGATACACACCGCCCGCCACCGGCAAACGCTCCCTGCCCGGGGTTCGCTTTTGCATACGGTCAAACAGGCCGTCTGCCAGCAGCCAGACGCGGGCGGGCATTTGCAGGTTTTCTGGGGATAGGCCCCGTGCCGCCAGCTCGACCCGCAGCAGCGCGCGCGGGTCTGTCAACACCGTGTTTCGATCCATTTTAACACCCCTTAATACCCCAGAGCTTTGGCCACCGCTTTTACCGCGTCTGCGGCATCCTGCGGCGCATCGGCCGTAATCACGGTGCTGCCCACCTGGCACACATAGCGATAGTGCCCTTGCACGCTCTGGCCATATTTGACAAAGTTAATCCCCTGGTTGGAAACGCTGGAGGCGGCATGGTCGGCCTTTTCCGCCTCAATGTCCCGACGCTCAGCCTTGGCCGCCTCAAGCGCCGCGTCCGCGCTTTCGTACACGGAAAATTGAATGCGCGCGCCAGTTTCTCCCTGAACGCCCGCCGCGGAGGTCTGGGTTTCTTCCACGGTGAAGCCGCCCTCCCGCATTGCCTGGGCAGCCTGCCCCACAGTAACCTCGCTGCGCGAACAGCCCGCCAGCACAACGGCCAGCAGTGCGCCCATCACAATGGCGATGCTTTTTTTCATTCGTTTCCTCCTGCCGCGTCCTTTTCCCGGCGCTCATACGCCCGGTACAGACCGCGGAAATAGCCGTCCTGCTCCATCAAAGACGCAAAAGTGCCCCGAGCATGGAGCTGCCCTTCGCGAAACACCATGATCCGCGGGAAATCCCGCACGGACTCCAGCCGGTGCGCAATGACCAACACGGTTCGCCCTTCCATGCGCGCCATTACCTGCGTCATCACCGCGCGTTCGGTCAGATTGTCCATGGCCGAGGTGGCCTCATCCAGCACCACCAGCCCGGCGGAGCTGAAGGACAGCCGCGCCAGCGCCAGGCGCTGCCGCTCGCCGCCCGAGAGGGTAACGCCGCGTTCGCCCAGTTGGGTATCCAACCCATCGGGCAGCCCGGCAAACCACCGCGATAAACCGGCTTCGTCCAGCGCCCGGCGCAGATCGTCCTCGCTTTTTGGCGCGTCAAACACCAAGTTTTCCCGCAAAGTTCCGTCAAAAACCGGCGTATCCTGCGAAACATAGGCCACGCGACCGTAATAATCGTTCAGGTCGAAGTGCGTCATGTCCTGCCCGCCGATGCGGATCTCCCCGCCTGAGGGCTTGATCAACCCCATCAAAAGCTTGATGAGGGTGGATTTTCCCGAGCCGCTTTCGCCCACCAGCGCCACTCGTTCCCCCGAGGCGATCTGCACATTCAGCCCGCTAAATACCGGCCTGCTCCCGTAAGAAAATGCCACATTCCGCAGGTCAATATCGCCCTGCGCCGGGGCGGGGGTGCCTGAGGTGAGCTGGGGGTCATCCGGCAGCCCCAAAAACGCGGCGTAGCGGGCGTAGGCGGTCTTATCCAGCCGGTACTGCACCAGCAGCACGTTAAAAATGGCGATGGGCGTGTAGGCGTTATCCACCAGCGCCAGCAGCGCCACCGCCGCGCCGATGGTAATGGAACGGGTCTTCCACGCGTAAATCAGGATGCCCACCTTGAGCACCGTGACCAGCAGCGCAAAAATGGTGAAAAACGCCTCGTGGATCATGGTCATATGAATTTTTGCGCCCACGATCTCATTTTGCGCGGCTTTCGCCCGCGTGATCTCCCGGGCAAAGCGCCGGTTCACCCGGAATACCACCAGCTCCATAAAGCCCCGCACCAGTGTATGGGTCAGGGATTCCTCGTTGACCAAAATGCGCTCTTTGATGCGGGTAAGCGCGCTTAGCAGCAGCCGCGTTACCGCGAATACCACCGCATAGCCCGCCAAAATGGCCAGCAAAACCGGGACGCTGATGCGCCCGATGAAGAACAGGCTAAAGCCCATGGAGGGCAGCAGCTGCCGCAGCAGGCACAGCCAAAAGCCGCACAGCATATCCCGACCGGCCGCGGAGCCCGTCTCAATGCGCTGCACCAGCGTTCCCGTGCCCACGCCCTGGTAGGCCAGGTAATCAATGACGCGCATTTTTTCCAGCGCCATGACCTTCAGGCTCAGGAACACGCCGTGCTCCAGCTTGCGCCCGGGGTATTCATCCAAATAATTCAGCAGGCACAGCCCGATGAGCACACCGCCGTACAGCAAAATACCGACGAGATCCAGCGTTCCGTCGGCAAAGCGGTCGATGATGCGTTGATAGTAGTTGGCACTGTAGGTGGTCAAAAAAGCAATGGCTATGCCGGAAAGCACATAAACCGTTATCCATCCTCGATAACGGTTCCAAATGACGCGAAAAGGGTTCATTTCTCCACACTCCTCTTTTTCTCAAAATCGGGAAAAAGCGGTGCGGCGTCGGTTCGGCGGCGTATGCCGGGTTTCCTCAGCGCAGCTCGCCGTCTATCGGCCGCACCGAGGCGTTACCTCGTTGGTTTCTCATCATGAGCCCCTCCGTTGTATCAATTACAGGAACCGATCGGCTGCGGGCGCGGGTTTAGTTCAGCGCCGCAGTGGATTGGCGCACAATCAGCTTGGCCTCCACCGGCAGCAGCGCGTGAGTGCGCTCTTCCTGCTCCATGGCCTCAAAAATATGATCGCAGGCGCGGTTGATCATCTCGCTGACTGGCTGTGCCATGGTGGTCAGCGCGGGCATGGCCTGCGCCGCGGCGGGAATGTCGTCAAAGCCCATCACCGAAACCTCATCGGGCACGCGGATGCCCCACTGCGCCAGCGCCTTCATGGCGGCCAACGCCATAATGTCGTTTCCGGCCAAAATGGCGGTGGGGCGCTCCTGCGCCACGCGCCAAAACCACGAAAGCTGCGCCAACGTGATCTTTTCGGAAAAATGGCCGCTGATCATCTGGCAGTAATCCAGACCCAGATCCTTCACGCGCTGCAGATATGCCAGCACGCGGCGATCCCGCATCTCCTCAGCGTCCCGCGCGATGTATAGAATTCTGCGATGGCCCAGGCTGTAGAGATAATCCACCGCCTTTTCCATCCCCGCGCCGTCGTCCATCACCACAGCCGAGGTGTTCAGCTGCAGATCCTTACCGTAGGTAATGGCCACGCTGGGCAGATTGCGGCACTCCAGCACGCGCACCATGGTGTCGGTGGGGCGCTGTACCATCCAAATAAGCCCGTCAATCTTGGCGTCCATCAAAAACTGGCGCATGAATTCATCTTCCATGCGCTCAGGCATATACAGGCTCATCCAATAACCCTTGTGCGACAGCGTTTTGGAAAGCTCGGCCAGCATACTTAAAATATGCGGGTCGCTGAAGTCAAACCCCAGCGCCGGGGGCATAATGATGCCCACGCTGTTGGTTTTGCCGCCCACCAGAGAACGGGCTGTGGCATCGGGCACATAGTTGAGCCGCTCCACCGCTTCCCACACGCGCTTGTGGCTGGCCTTGGTTATTTTGCCCTTTTTCTTCAGGGCATAGGTCACCGTACTGACCGAGACACCTGCCTCGCGGGCTACGTCTTTGATGGTTGTGCGCATGGGTCATCATCCTTCGTTCCGAAATAGTTTGGAATCTAACATAATATTGTGAATATTTTACCAAACCGCAGGCAAAAAGTCAAATTTACCTCGGAAGCGTTTCGCCTATGGCGAAACGCGAGAGCAACCAAGAGCAACTGCTGACGATGATGCCGGTAGGAACACCGCAGGTGTTCCGAAAGGGGGGGCGAGGCGCGAAGGCAGCTAAGAGCAACTGCTGACGTTGAAAAAGTTCGCCGCAGGCTGCTTGTCCTCGGGAATAGCACTTCGGGCGTCCTCATGGTTTTTCTACGATGAAAGGGTCAAGGGATATCATCCCTTGGAGTTTTTGTCAACTGCTCTTTAGAGGGCTCGCCTCCGGCGGGGGCTAGGGAGATTGGGGGACGTTGTTGTATCACCGCTCCCGTGATTGTTGCCAAGGCAACAACACTGCGCTGGGCTTCCACGTGTTTTGGCAGCCAGTGCCGCTGGGGCGGCACTGGTTTGATGCGTCCCCCAAATCCCCCTAGCGACCCCCATTCCCCCTCCCGTCTGGGGACACCCCAGACCCCGGAAGCACTTTCGCCCGCAGGGCGAAAGTGCGAGGGCAGCCAAAAGCAACTGCTGACGATGATGCCGGTAGGAACACCGCAGGTGTTCCGAAAGGGGGGGCGAGGCGCTAAGGCAGCTAAGAGCAACTGCTGACGTTGAAAAAGTTCGCCGCAGGCTGCTTGTCCTCGGGAATAGCACTTCGGGCGTTCTCATGGCTTTTCTACGATGAAAGGGTCAAGGGATGAAATCCCTTGGGGAGGTTCTTACTATCCTTTTTCCTACACCGTTCACACATTGCCGCACAGCGGCAACACTGCGCTTAGTTTGAGCGTGTTTCAGCTGCCGGTGCCGCTGGGGCGGCACTGGTTAGGGATGAAGTCCCTTGTGGTGGTTCTCTTCCTGCGCCGCAGCGCTTTGTCGGGTTGTGATGCAGCAGGGATTTTGCTATAATGCTTATCATTATCGCAAAGGAAATAGAAATATGAAACGTGTGATTCAACCGCTGCTGTTTGACGGTGCATTTGGCACCTATTATGCCCGCCTCACCGGAAGCCACGGCGCGTGTGAACCGGCAAACCTTGCCGACCCCGTTACGGTGGCGCGCATCCACCGGGAATACCGCGCTGCCGGAGCGCAAGCGCTGAAAACCAACACCTTTGCCGCCAACCGCTTTGCGCTCAATTTGCCGCGCGAGCAGGTCAGCGACATCCTTGCGGCGGGCTGGGCACTGGCGCAGGGCGAGGCCGACGGCGCACAGGTCTATGCGGACATCGGGCCGGTGAACGCGCCGCCCGAAGAGGCACTGGCGGAACTGAAGGCCATCGGCGACACTTTTTTGGCGTTGGGTGCCGATCATTTTCTGCTGGAAACCTTTCCCGAGGCGGACTCTCCGCTGGCGCTGGCGCAATATATAAAAGAGCGTTGCCCGCAGGCGCAGATCCTCCTGTGCTTTGCCGTGGATCAGGACGGGTTTTCGCGGCAGGGCGCGTTTTGTGCGGACCTGCTGGAGCGGGCGGCGGCCAGCGAGGCGGTGTTTGCCGCCGGGTTAAACTGCATCTGTGGCCCGTCGCATATGAAGCGGCTTTTGCGCCGCTTGAACGGCCTGGCATCCGTCGCGCTGCCAAACGCCGGGTATCCCGGGTTGGTGAACGGACGGCTGACCTATCTGGATAACGCAGCATATTTTGCGCAAAAGCTGGGTGAAATGCGAGAAATGGGGGTTCCGGTGCTGGGCGGCTGCTGCGGCACCACGCCGGAGCATATTCG
Organism: Eubacteriales bacterium; assembly: GCA_028693155.1. Taxonomy (GTDB): domain Bacteria; phylum Bacillota; class Clostridia; order Christensenellales; family UMGS416; genus STF2-111. Next base: position 6,488 of record JAQUVY010000055.1, on the reverse strand, counting down.
TTTGGCGGTGCAGGAATTGGCGCAGAGGCTGCCCGGTGCCGCGCCTCTCCCCGGCGAAACCGCCGTGGCTCGCGACGAACCTACCACGCCCTTTGCCCGACTGTTGGCAGGCGGGAAGCGCGTCATCGCGGTGGAGCTGGATCCGCCGGAGGAGGACGACTGGGGAAATCTGAGCAAAAAAGCGCTGGGGCTGAAAGCGGCGGGTGCCGATCTGCTGACGGTGGCGGATTCTCCGCTGGCGCGTGCCCGCGCGGACAGCGTGCTGACGGCCGCGCGGCTGCACCGTGAAACCGGGCTGCCTGCCATGCCGCACATTACCTGCCGCGACCGCAACCCGCTGGCCATGAAGGCCGCGCTGCTGGGCGCCGCGCTGGAGGATGTGCGCGATGTGCTGGCCATCACCGGGGATCCGGTGGCACCCACCGACCGCGGAGATGTGCGGGGTGTGTTTTCTTTTCATTCTCAAAGCCTGATGGAGTTCATCGGCCGTCTCAACCGGGACGTGTTCGCCGCGCATCCGCTGCATTACGGCGGCGCATTGAACCTCAACGCGCTGCGCTTTGACCCTGAGCTTGCCCGCGCCCAAAAAAAGGAAGCGGCCGGCGCTGCGTTTTTCCTGACCCAGCCGGTTTTTTCGCCGGAGGCTGTGGAAAACCTGCGTCTGGCGCGCCGGAAGCTTACATCGCCTATTTTGGTGGGCATTTTTCCGCTGGCCGGCTATCGCAACGCCGTTTTTCTTAATAACGAAGTTCCCGGCATACAGATCCCCGCGGATGTGGTAGAATCGTTTCGGGAACTGACGCCCGCTCAGGCGCGGGAACACACGCTGGAGCTGGCGGTGTCCATTGCTACGCAGACCGCCCCTTATTGCAGCGGCTATTACATCATGACGCCTTTGCGGCGCACTTCCACGGTGCGCCGGCTCATTGAGGCCATCAGGAGGAACGGATTATGATCTTATTCGGGGAAAAACTCAACAGCTCCATTCCCGCCGCGCGCAAGGCGCTTACCCGGCGGGATGAGGTCGCCGTGCGCAGGCTGTGCACCGCCCAAGCTGATGCGGGCGCGGACTATCTGGACATCAACACGGCCATGATGGGCGATCAGGAGTGGGAGGCCATGCGCTGGGTGCTGGACATCGCGCTGGAAAGCACCGCCTGCGGCGTTATGATCGACACACCCAACGTGCAGGTGGGGCGGCAGGCGCTGGAATATGTCCGCTCAAAGGAGCGCCCCATGATATTTAATTCCATCACGCTGAACGACCGGGTGGAGCTGGCCGACCTGATCAGCGATCTGAAATGCGGCGTGGTGGCGCTGCCCATTGGCGAGCGTATGCCGGTCAGCGCCGACGAGCGCTTTGCCAACGCCGTTACCCTGGCCCAGCTGATGGTGGAATGCGGCATTTCCCCGCAAAACATTTATATGGATATTCTCATCACCGCGCTGGCCACCGACATGACCGCCGGGCGGCAGGCGCTGGACACGCTGGAGAAGATCCACACTTCCCTGCCGGGCATCCACCTCACCTGCGGACTGTCCAATCTGTCCTTTGGGCTGCCCAAGCGCAAGCTCATCAACCAGGCGTTTTTGCATTACGCGGTGGAAAAAGGGCTGGACAGTGCCATTGTGGACGTGACCGACCCGGCCATGGCGCTGGGTGCGCTGGCGGCCGCGGCGGTGCTGGGGCGGGATGATTTCTGCATGGAATATGTAACGCGCGCCAAGTAAGCGGCGCAGCGCAAACCGGCGGCGAATTATTTCGCCGCCGGTTTTTTGTTTAACCGCCTGTCACTCTGCGATGGGATAGACCTTTTTGAGCCAATCGGGATCGTTGAGAGCGGGCAGCTCGACCATGGGGACAAAGCGCCCTCGCCGATCATAAAGCGGGGAACCGGTCGCGCCCTGATGGGTCATGTAAAAGAAATTTTGTTCCCTGTCGAAAAAGCAGCTCATGCAGTCGTCATCGGTGCGGCGGGTAAAACCACCCACGTCCTCATAAAACGTGCACCACACGGCAACGTTGTCTGCATCCATCGTGCGCCAAAAGCACGGCGTCTCCTGCCAAACAAGGCGGCCGGGGTTCTCCGGATCGCTGACGGCCAGCAGTACGCGGGCATGCTCGCCCTCTTCAAAGCGCAGCGCAGAGGTGCCTCTCCCCAACGGATTCCAATAGACCCACCAGCAGGAGCGAAGGAGATCCTCCAAAGAAGCCCGGCCCGGCGTGATGATCGGCATTTCCTGCTGGGGCACGTCGTCGGAAATAAGCTGATAGTCTGCCTTGAGCTCGATGAGACGCTGCTGCGCGTAGGTGCCCTCCCGGCACAGGGCATAGGCATCTGCATCGTAGAGGAACGCCTGGGCGTCGGCGTATTCCAGCCCTTCGGGGAGCCATACCCGCCACAGCCGCCGGTTGGCAAAAAAGGCACGCCCGGCGATGCTCTTGACCGTTTCGGGAAGCACGATCTCCTGGGGCGGCTCGTCCTGCGGATCCACCGCCTGCCAGCACAGCAGCGTGCCGCCCGGCAGCATCACCAGCTCCTGATGATTTTCGTTCATCAAGGCCGTGTCAAGAAAGGCGTTGTTCTCCACCTGCAGCGGGTGATCCACCTGCACCTGCGCCAGTCGGCGGCAGCCCTGAAACGCCCCCCGGCCGATGCTGACCAGACTTTGAGGCAGCACGACGCGTTCCAGCCGGGTGCAGTTGGCAAAGGCTTCCTCGCCGATGCCCACCACCGGCCGCCCCGCCGCCTCGGCAGGAACCGTAACCTCGCTTCGGTCGCCCGAATACCCCGTTAAAACGGCTTTGTCCGGGCTGAGCATCCAGGTATATTCCCCGCGGGAATAGGCCCCGCTGCGCCCGGGAAGCGCTGCGCAGGCGCTCAGCACGCACAGGGCAGCCGCCGTCAAAAGAATACAGCCAATGCGTTTCATGGTCGCACCCCTTTTCTTTTAGAATAGCACAAGCGATGCCGTAGGAAAAGACAAAGGGGCATCCTTCGGTCAGCGAAAATAATACAGTGCGCTCACCATTTCGGCGTTGTAATGAACCTGCAGGGTGACGCCCTGGGCATCCCGGTAGCTCTTGATGTTGTTATTGTCCTCCTTTAGGGAAAAGCCCATGGCTTCCAGCGCTTTTTCCGTGTCGTCGGCTGCCATTCCCCAGCGCAAAAGCCCGATGTGATAGGACGAGTCGCCATCTATCCACAGGGTATCCACCGCGGGAGAATCCTCAAAAGCCGATACGCCGGCAAACCGGTCGGCTGAGACCGCCTGCGTGCAGGCGCAGCCCATGGGGACGGTGGGTATGTTCAGCCGGGCGGAGACCTCCTCCAGCGGCGTGTCGAAAAAAGCCAGCAGATCGTGATCGTCCTGCGCGGGGGTGGCCTGCGGCGTGGGGGCGGGCGACGAGGCGAGGGCGGGGGACGTTGCGGGCAGGGTGGGTTGGGCGGCGGGCGCCGCCGCGCAGCCCGCGCAAAGAACGGCTGCCGCCAGCGCCAGCAGTGCGGGTTTTACAGACATGAAGAACCTCCCTTGGCAAGATGCCTGTAATATACCCGAAAAAAGAGGTCGCCGCAGAGCGACAGCCTCCCAAAGTTGTTAAATATTTATGGCATGTTGTTCAGGTAGGAAACCATGGTGGACAGGCCGATCCCCGCCACCGACAGAAGGAAGGCCGTAACGATGCGCAGCACCGTGCTGATGAGCGTTCAGGGCTTTTGCCGACGCTTACCGTTGCGTTGGGATTTTTCTGCCTGGAGCACCCTCCTCATTTCCCGCGCGTTTATTCAAACACGATGACCGAGCAGCCGCCGATGATGGCGCGGTCGTACATGAACTTGGCGAAGGAGGTGTAGTTGCGCACGCACATATGGGACTTGGGAACGGTGCCCAGCGTGCTTTGCCCCTCGGCAGAGCCGCCCACATAGACCGAACCGTCCTCCTGCTGCTTGGAGCTGGCAGGCACGCCGTGGGTGTAGCCGCCGGCGCTGAAGCGAATGGCCCACAGCGCATAGCCGTCCACGATGTTGTCGCCCTCGTTGTCAAAGTAAAAATAATGCTTTTTGTCCAGCGCGGCGAAATGCCCCAGCGGGGTCTTCAGGGATTTGCCGCCCGCTTTGCCGGTGGTCACGTAGTTCATGGCGATAAGCTCCCACTGGCCGGCATCGTTCTTTTCAAACATGCACAGGTTCTGGTTGGCGCGATCCACCGCGATGACCTGCTTGAGGTCGGTGACGGCGGCTTTGGTGCTCACATAGCGGTCGGGGATCCAATAATAGGCGTCAAAGCTGGGGAAGTAGACGCGGGTATAGCCGTTATACTGCTCATACTGCAAGCCCAGAAGCCCGTCGGGCGCGTAGCGCACGGGGGGAACGCTGTTGTCCGGGTTTGCATAGCACGGGGAACCGGTTTCCCGGCGGTTTTCGTAAGCGTCGGTGGTTTTGCCGTCGGCCAGCACCGGGGGCATGCCGTTGGCGTTGCGATAGTTGGACATGCGCACCACAAAGGGCGAGTTCAGATGATCCTGAATGAACAGCAGCTCCTGAAATGCCCGCTGGGCGCGAAAGGAGCGCGCGCCGCCCTGGGCGGTGTTGACATAGCCGGCGCTGCCGTCGTCCAGATAAACCTTTGCCCAGGTGACGCCGTCCTTTTCCTGGGTGGCCTCGTCCCGCTTTATGCGCTTGCCAAAAGCAAGGGAGCCGATGGCTTTGGAGGACGTGGACATATCGGCATAGATGGTGGTCTTCTCCAGCGCCACATAATAGTTGCCGTCCCACACCTCATAATTGTCGTACTGGATATTTGTTGCGTACGTCTCAGCGGGGGCAGGGGAAACCTCGGGCTCGGCGGATTGCTCGGGCGCGGGTGTTTCCGCGGGGGCTTGCGTATTTTCCGGCGAAGCCGCGGGCGCGGCGGTGGGGGCTGCCAGCGCCTGCGCGGTCAGCGCACCGCAAAGCAGCACAATGCACAGCAATAGAGAGATCTTTTTCATACAGGCTCCATCCTCTTTTTTTCCAAAAATCGCACCCGGCGGCGCGGGGATCCCGCCGGTGTGAACACAACGCATTTTATAGAAGCATGATAACAGAAATTGCCGGCTTTGCAAAGATAGGCCGGCGGAAAAGGCGCTGTGCGTTTGTCCTAATATATGGTACAATATCTGAAAATACAATGGGTTTCAAAGCTGTTAATTGACAGGAGGTTATTGTTATGGGCTATCCCGCCATTCCCGATTTTGCATATTATGCCAATTTGCTGACCGAGTACAGCCGTCTGAAGCACGAAAACGGTTCCAAGGATGTGGACAAGGCGCTCCAAGCCGCCGAGGACGCCCTGCGCACCGCGCTGGAAAACCTGAAAAATCTGCCCGAGTGCCCTGCGCTGGCCGCCAAAGAGCCCGACGATCTGGCCGCCATCCGCGCGCTGCGCCCGGACGGCCCTCGCCGCCTGTGGAAGAGCATCGACCCCGCAGTCTATGCCGACCGCCTGCGCGCCGCCTTTTTGGGGCGCATCGCGGGCTGCACGCTGGGCGCGCCGGTGGAGTTCTGGCCGGTAAAAGAGATGGAGGACTGGGCCGCGTACATCGGGCAGAAGTTCCCGCCCGTGGAATACTGGCACGCCGCCAAACGCCCCAATGACCTGCGCTATCAGATGAGCCCCTTTGCCGCCTACACCAAGGACGGCATGGACGGCACCCCGGTGGATGACGACATCACCTACACCCAGCTGGGGCTGCTCATCATGGAAGATCACGGGGTGGATTTCACCGTGGAGGACGTGGGCGAGGCTTGGAAGAAGTATTTGCCCTACGCCTGCACCGCCGAGGAAGTGGCGCTGAACAACCTCAACGCCGGCGTGCCCGCCCGCGAGGCCGCCATCCCCGACAACCCCTATGTGCAGTGGATTGGCGCGGACATCCGCAGCGATCCCTTTGGCTACGCTGCGCCGGGCTGGTTGGAAAAGGCCGCCGAAATGGCCTATCACGATGCGTATGTATCCCACCGGCGCAACGGCATTTACGGGGAAATGTATTTCTCCGCCGTGATCGCCGCCGCCTTTGCCACGGGGGATCCCATGGAGGCGCTGCACCTGGGGCTTACCGAGATCCCCGCCGAATGCTCCCTGGCCAAGGACATTGCCTGGGCCTTTGAAACCGCGCCGGCCATCTGCGATTATAAGGCTGCCCGCGCCGCGGTGGACGAGCGCTTTGCCGGCATGTCCGGCGTGCATACCAACCTCAACGCCTGCCTGACCATCTTCGGCATCGCCATGAGCAAGGGCAGCTTCACCCGCTGCATTTCCGAGCTGGTGGCCATGGGGCAGGACAACGACTGCACCGCCGCCACCGCCGGCTCCATCTTGGGCGCGGCCTACGGCATGAAGGCCATCGACGCCCACTGGTACGCCAAGTTCAACGGTAAGACTCTCAGCTATCTCAAGGGCATCCCCGAAATGGGGATCGACGACATCCTCGCGCGGTTCACGCG
>JAQUVY010000163.1 GCA_028693155.1 Eubacteriales bacterium | reverse complement strand
TTTCGCCCGCCGGCGGATCCGACGCGACCTGCGCCGGGGACGCACCTACCCCATCGCCCCCTTTTCGGGAGATCTGTGCGATTATGACTTGGTGGTGCTGTGCTCCCCGGTGTGGGAGGGGCGGCTGTCCACCCCGGCGCTGGCCTTCGCCCGGCAGTACGGCGCGCAGGCGCGCCACCTGGCGGCGATTTTTTCCAAGCACACCCCCGAGCCGCGCTATGCCGCCTGCGTGCATGAGCTGACCGCCATTTCGGGGCAGGCAAACCCGGTGCATCTGTTCGTCACCGACACCGACCCCCGGCAAAGCCGCGCCATTGAGGACTTTGCCCAAAAGCTTTACCGGTGGCTGGGGCGGCTCACCATCACGCTGCTGCCCCGGTTTTATTCTTTGTGTACCCTGGCCGCGGCGGATATGCCCGATGTGGAAGCGCTGCCTGCCGACGCGCACATTGCCGGGCGCACCCGGGAAAGCGTGCAGCTGGCCTGCCCGATGGGATTGGTGCCCCGCGGCGCCGTGTGCGAGCACAACTGGCGGCTGCTGACCGTGCATGGGCCGCTCTCCTGCGCGCAGATGGGGATCCTTCACGATATTTGCCGCCTGCTGGCGCAGGAGGACATCGAAGCCCGCAGCTTCGCCGGAGAAGTGGAGACCACGGATTACCTGCTCATCCGCTCGCATAAGCTGGAGCAGGCGCTGGAAATTCTGCGCAGAAATTATTACGACGTCGATAACTACACCACACAGCCATTTTAAAAGGAGGATCCCTCACATGACATCCATCAAGCCTTCGCAGATCGCCCCCCGCTACCTGGAGCAGCTGGGCCATAAGGGCGGCGCTTTTCTCATCGGCAAAGGGCCGGACGGCACCTGCAACGCCATGACCATCGGCTGGGGCAGCATCGGCTACGCCTGGAACGAGGACACCCTGACCGTGCTGGTGCGCCAGACGCGCTTCACCAAGCCCCTCATCGACGCCAGCGGCGTGTTCACCGTCAGCGTGCCGCTGGATCAGGATCTGAAAGCCGCGCTGTCCCTGTGCGGCACCAAGTCCGGGCGGGATATGGACAAATTCGCCGCAGCCGGTTTGACACTGCACCCGGGACAAAGCGTGGACTGCCCCATCATTGAGCAGTGCGCGCTGCACTTCGAATGTCAGGTGGTGCTCACCCAGGAGATGGAGCCGGGACGTCTGGCTCAGGATCACGAGCGGTATTACGCCGATCATGATTACCACACCATGTACACCGGAAAAATCACCGCCTGCTATCTGCTGGATTAGGAGACAACGCCATGCCTTACGCACAGGAAGACGCCGAACGGTTCGTGCAGTGCTACAACCGGTTGGACAAATATATGCGCATGATCACCCAGGCCTCGGCCTCCACGCCCCATTCCGAGCTGTTGGATCGCATTCGCAAATACGATCTGGATCGCATTGTGGGCGATCCGGAGAACAACGAATTTCTCAAGGATATGGCCCGCCTGCGCAACACCATCATCCATAATCCCACGCAGGACGGGGAGGTCATCGCGCTGCCTTTGCGCAGCGTGGTGGATCGCTATGCGCGGCTGCTGGAGCTGGCCACGTCGCCGCCCCTGTGCACCGCCCTGGCGCACCCGCTGGAGCGCATCGTCTTTGCCCGGCGCACCGACCGCATTTGGGAGGCCGCCCGGAGAATGCGCCAGGCGCAGTATTCTCACCTGCCCATTTTGGAGGACGGCCGGGTGACCGGCGTGTTCAGCGAAAGCTCGCTGTACACCTGGTTCTCCTTAAAAAGCGCGCTGACCGTGACCCAGGACTCCACCATCGCCGACCTGGGGCACGTCATCGACCTGGACGCTCACTCCTCGGAATTTTACGGATTTTTACCCGAGAACGCCGATATGGACGATCTGCTGGAGCGGTTTTTCACCCTGAAGCAGGGGCGCAAGCGCTTGGCCATGGTCTTTATCACCCGGGACGGCTCACCGCAGGGCAAGCTGGTGGGGCTGCTCACCGCGTGGGACGTTTTGCGCTACACCGTGGAAGACGACACGGTAAAATAGCCAACGAAAGGAAAATGCCCATGGGACTTGAGAAGCCCTATCTGATTGTGGTGACCGGCCGCCCGGGCGCGGGCAAGAGCACCCTGGCCGCCCGGCTGGGGCAGGAATGGCATTTGCCCGTGATCAGCCGGGATCAACTCAAAGAAGGCTATGTCTGCACGCGCGGTCTTCCCCACGCCCGGCTGGGGGCGGATGCCAACCTGCCGGCCACGGATGCCTTTTTTCAGACACTGGCCGTGCTGGCGGACGCCGGCGTGTCGGTCATCGCCGAGGCGGCCTTTCAGCAAAGGGTTTGGGCGCCCCGGCTGGAGCCTTTGCTGGGAACCGTGAAGCTGCGTGTGCTGATCTGCCGGGCAGACCCGCAGACCGCGCAGGCGCGCTGCCTGCGGCGCGGGCAGGCTGACCCCACGCGCTGTTATTTTCACGGCGACCCCGCCGATCCGACGGCCGCCGATCCGCCGTACGAGGAACCCCGGCTGGCCGCGCCCACTTATTTTCTGGACACCTCGGACGGCGCAGCGCTCGATCTGTGCGCCCTGAAGCAAACCGTCTTGGAGAGTGAAAACAATAACTAAAGAAAAGCACTTATGCGCTGCATAAGTGCCTTTTTTCGCTTTATAGCCGGATCCATGGTTTTGGCAAGCCGCCCTCGGTCTGTTTTTTTGCGGTGACGCCTTCTGCGGTCAATGCTTCGGCGCGGGGGCTCCCCGCACGCCGAAAACAGCCTGCCCGCCGCGCGGCGACGGCCGGCACGCGCTTGTTTACGCGTTGGCCTTTGGGTATTCGCCGCCCCGAGCCAGCGCGTTCAGCTGCGCCGCCCACCGGGCGTCGGTGCACAGCGCCGCCGCGGCCAGCGCCTGATACAGATGCGCCGGGTTGCCGCTGGAAACGATGGGTACCGCCGGGAACGTCTGGGCGGTGACGGCGTGCACGGCCAGCGTGCTCACGGGAATGCCCGTGCGCGCCGAAATTTTCCGCAGCGCCTCCAGCACCGCCCGGTTGCGGGGCGTGCCGAACTCCCGCTCGTCCTTTTCGGTGGTTTTCCCCGCCGCCGCCCGGGCAAAGTAGCCCTTCCCCTGGGAGCTGTAGGCCATGGCAGCCATGCGGCTTTCCTGATGGTACGCAAAAAACGCATCGTCCATGCTCACCAGCGTATCGTCCGTCAGCACCCCGGGCGCGGTTTCCGCCAGGCTCCACATGATCTGATCGCAGCAAAAGCCCTGCAGGCCATGCGCCGCCGCATACGCCGCCGCTTCCAGAACGCGGGGCAGCCGCCAGTTGGAGCAGCCGTAATGCAGGATCTTCCCCTCCCGCACCTT
>JAQUVY010000054.1 GCA_028693155.1 Eubacteriales bacterium | reverse complement strand
GGGGACTGGACGTGGAGAAGCTGGGCTGGCTGCAAAAGAAGATGATCGGCATGGTGGCCAAGCAAATTTTGCAAAAACCCGAGAGTGAACGCTCCCCTGCCGAGCGGGATATGCTGGCGGCGCAGCGCGGGCCGGTGGATTTTTCGGACATGGCGGCCGCGCAGCCGCTGATCGACTGGTGCAAAGGAGAAATACAGGAATGAAGCTGACCGTATTGGGAAACTGCGGCCCTTTTCCGCCGGCGGGCGGAGCCTGCTCGGGATATTTGCTGAGCACCGACGAAGGAAAATTACTGTTGGACTGCGGAACGGGCTGCCTGGCCGGGCTGAACGTGCACGGCGGCGCGGCGGCGTTGACCGGTGCGGTGCTGAGCCACCTTCACTTCGACCATTTTTCCGACCTGCTGCCCATGAGCTACGCTCGGCAGTTTGCCGGGTGCGGGCCGCTGCCGCTGCTCCTGCCCCGCACACCGCCGCAGCACGTTGCGCTGCTGACGGATACGGGCGCTTACGAGCCGGAAGCGATTCAAACACAGAAAACCTTTCGGGCAGCGGGCGCGGAAATCACCTTTTTCCCGGTGAAGCATCCGGTGGAATGCTACGCGGTGCGCGTGGAGCAAAACGGCCGCGTGTTTGTTTATACGGGCGACACCAACGAATGCGAAGGGCTGGCAGATTTTGCCCGCGGGGCGGACGTGCTGCTGGCCGACGCGTGCTTTGCCGAAGCGCAGTGGACAGCGGCGAAGCCCCATTTTTCAGCCCCGCGCGCCGCGCGCATGGCCGAACAGGCCGGGGTGAAAAAACTGCTTTTGACCCATTTCACGCCGGGAAGTGACCGGTCGGCGCTGTTGAGGGAGGCGCGGCAGGCATGGCCTCAGGGAGACATACACTTGGCCGAGATGGGGGACACCTACCCGATCTGAACGCCGACGCGTGCTTAAAACGTAGTGGGTGGCGGCTGCATTTTTCAGCCCCGCGCGCCGCGCATGGCCGGGGTGAAAAAACTGCTTTTGACCCATTTTACGCTGGGAAGTGACCGGTCGGCGCTGTTGAGGGAGGCGCGGCAGGCATGGCCTCAGGGGGACATACACTTGGCCGAGATGGGGGATCCCTATCCGATCTGAACGCTGCTGCGTGCTTGAAGCGCAGTGGACGGCGGCTGCATTTTTTAGCCCCGCGCGCATGGCTGAACAGGCCGGGGCGAAAAAACTGCTTTTGACCCATTTCACGCCGGGAAGTGCCCGGACGGCTGCTTAAGGGAGGCACGGCAGGCATGGCCTCAGGAGAATATACACTTGGCCGAGATGGGGGATACTTACCCGATCTGAACGCCGATGCGACAGCCCCGTGGAGGGCACGACGGCTGCTGGGCAACGCAGTGTGCCTGGCGGTGGGCGTTGCCTGCGGGCGCTGGGCAGGTCATGCCCCGCTGTGGGGATGGCTCTTCTTTGCCGCCGCGGCCGGGTGCTGGCTGCTTTGGCGACGCAGGGCGAGCTGGCTGGGGCGGGTGGCAAGCCTGGCGCTGGGCGCTGCTCTTGTGATGACGGCGTGGCCGGCATGGGCGGGCGAACCCACCCCGGCGGTGAGCAGCTGGCAGGGAATCGTGGTGGAGACCCAGCAGGAGAGCGGCTCGCCTCCTGTGCTGATTCTGGACGATGTTTGCACCGCGGACGGGCAGCGATTGGCCGGTCGCGTGCGCCTGACTGACCGCACGCAGGGAAGCCTGTGTGCGGTGGGACAGCGCCTGCAGGTGGAGGCCAAGCTGAACGTTCCGCAGCGCGCCGCATTTTCCGGCGGGTTTGATTCTTATTCTTATTACCTTATTGAAAAAATACGTTTTGTTTCCTATACTTCTCACATTGCCGTGGTGAGCGAACCTACAACAGCTTCCCTGACGCAGCGCTTGCGAACCCAGGTGCGCGGGCGTTTGTACGATAGCCTTCCGCCCACATCGGCTTCGGTGCTGGTGGCGCTGCTGACGGGAGACCGTTCGGGCGTGCCGCAGAAGCTGCTGGAGGCGCTGACCCGCGCCGGCGTGATCCACCTGCTGGTGGTGTCGGGGCTGCACATTTCCTTAAGCGCTGGGCTGGCGTTCCGCTTGGCTCGTCGCTGCCGCGCTCCGCGCTGGCTGGCGGCGCTGGTGGGGGTGGCTGTGCTGGGCGGGTATGTGCTGCTGACGGGGTGGACGGCTTCGGTCATTCGGGCGGCGGTGATGTGGGGCGTATGGGTGGTCGGTCAGCTGCTGGGCAGGGAGTACGACGCCCCCAGCTCCTGGGCAGCCGCGCTGTTTCTGGGGTTATGTCTGGATCCACTGGAGCTGTTTCGTGCGGGCTTTCAGCTCTCCTACGCGGCGGCGGGCGCCATCCTTTTTCTCACGCCCATTGCCGGTGGGAGTCCCACGGAGAATCCGTTTGCAAACAAGGTTTTGCAAGCGCTAAACGTTTCGTTTTGCGCTCAACTGGGCACATTGCCCATTATGATGACCACCTTCGGCACGGTGGCCGTGCTGGCGCCGCTGATCAATCTGGCGGCGGTTCCCCTTGCCTTTGCGCTGCTGATGGCGGGCGCGGCGCTGTTGGCGGTGAGCGAGTGGCCTGCTGTGGCGCAGTGGCTGGGTGGAGCTGTGGCGTGGGTAAGCGAACCCGTGCTGAAGGCTGCGGCAGCGTGGCAGGGGCCGGTGTGGTATACGGCGATCCCGCCGGTGGCGGTCAGCGTGCTTTATTTGCTGCTGCTGGCGTCCCTTTCTCCCAAGGTGCTGTGCTTGAGCGGCAGACCCCGCCGCGCCGCCGCGGTGTTGGCGGGCTGCATGGCACTGCTGGCGCTCAGCCCAGTGTGCGCGCGGGCGCAGTCGCCTCAGCCGGTGATACTGCTGCGCGAGGGCAATGGCATCAGCGTGGTGTGGCGGGAGCAGGGGCTGGTCTATGTGCTTTGCGATACCGAAGCCGCCCAGGCGGCCGCCTACGTGAAGCGCGCCTACGGCGGCAGGGTGGACGGGCTCATTGTGACCGGCGAGGCATCGGGTGCGCTGCTGGAGGCTTTTGATCCGGCGCTGGTGGCGTGCGTCTATGTGCCCGATGCGGTGCTGCACGGCGCGTACATCGACGACCTGTGCTTTTCCGCCCAAAAAGCCGGGGTCCCCACCGCGATCCTGGAGCGGTTGTCCTGTCCGGTGAAGCAGTGGAGACGCAATCAGTATACGGTGACCCGGCTGGAGACGGCGGGCTGCACGTTGGATGTGTGCACCGAAGCACCGCCTTCGGGCGTGAAAATCTGCTTGGATGCGGACGTGACGGTGGCGTCGTTTGGCAGCGCGGCGGGCAATGGGCTTCTGGCGCAGCGCGCGCAGGGTGCCTTTGTGGGCAGGACGGCTCTTGAGTGCGCGGGTGAACAAAGGTATACTATCAAGGAATGCGGCAGCATTGCCTTGGCGCCGGGTGTGCAGGGCTGGGTGCTGACGCCTTATGAAGCGGAGTAAAATATGAACTATAAAGAGATCTTTCAGGAACTGAAAAACAAGCCGCTGGCGCGGCTTTATTTGCTGCACGGCGAGGAGGATTACGTGCGGGGCAAGGCTCTGCAGGAGATGAAACGGCGCGCCCTGGAGGATGGTTTGCCTGAGATGAATCACGCCATCTTTACGGGGGACACGCCGCTGGCCACGCTGGACGACGCCGCGCAGGCGCTGCCCTTTCTGGCGCCCAAGCGTCTGGTGGAGGTGCGGGATCACCCTGCGCTGGCCGCGGCGGGAGGCGAGGAGGAAAAGGGCGAAGGCGGCGCTAAAAAATCCCGGGTGGATCCCAAACCCTTTGAAGCCTTTTTTGCGCACATTCCCGACACCACCTGCGTGGTTTTTACCGTGCGGGGCACAGTAAATCCCCGCAGCGCGCTGGCCAAGCGCTTTGCCGAGCAGGGAACGGTGTATGAGTTTGCCGCGCTGAGCGAGAGCGAGACCATCCCGTACATTGTGCGCTTTGCCAAAGAGGGTGGCTGCACCATTGCCCGGGAGACGGCTTCCTTTTTGTATCGGTATTGCGGGCAGGGCTTAGGCGCGTTGGAGCAGGAGATGGCCAAGCTGTGCGCCGCCGCGCCCCAAGGCGAGGTGACACAGGACATGATTCGGCTGATGTGTGCGCAGTCGGTGGAATGGAAGGTGTTTGGTCTGCTGGACGCGGTTTTCGCGGGGCGAGCCGACCAGGCGATGGCACAGCTGTGCGGTATGCTGGACGACGGAGAAAGCCCTTCGGGCATTTTGGCGCTGATGGAGCGTCAGTTCCGCTATATGGCGCTGGCCTGCCAGGGGCAGTCTCCCGCCCAGCTGGCCGCGCAGATGAAGGTGCAGCCGTTCATCGTGGAAAAGGCCGCGCGGCAGGCGCAGCGGTTTTCGCCGGCGGGCGTGCTGACTTTTTTGCAGCGCTGCCGGGACGCCGGTCTGCTCTTTAAGCAGGGGGCGGCTCAGGAGCGGGCGTCCCTGGAGCTGCTGGTGATGCAGTGCCTGGAGGCTTCCCGCGGGTAGAAAAAAACAGACCCACCGGATTGATTGGTGGGTCTGAATTTGCGTTGCCGTATGTTGCTGCCCTTTTTACTTGGCGGCAGTGGCCATGGCGCGAGCCAATTGGGCCTTCTTGCGATTGGCCTTGTTCTTATGGATCACACCTTTAGAGGCGGCCTTGTCGACTGCGCTGGCGGCCTGGGTGAACAGAGCGTCGGCGTTGGAGTCGTTGGTCTCAACAGCGGTGTTGAACTTCTTCAAAACGGTACGCATGGCAGTCTTTGCGGAACGGTTGCGCTGCGTATTGCGCTCAATCACCATAACGCGTTTCTCGGCAGATTTAATATTCGGCAAGATTGTCACCTCCTCATTTGTAAAATCATGCAAGGGTTAGTGTAGCACTGTGCGGAACATTTTTCAAGTGCTTTTTCACAGAAAAACATCTGCGGGCAAAACTTTCTTTGCAAGCAGGATGAAAGGTGGTATATTGAAAGCGCAAAAACCAGGCCATCTATAACGCCTTTACCCACAAGCCGCGGCGATGAGGATGGCAGAAGCCGGAAAATATGTGAGGGGAGCGCTCAGTATGAACGAACGTTATCGTGCCAACTGGCAAAAGCTGTACGACGAATTTGAAGCCTGGTGGCAGGCGAAAAATCCTTCCCCCATGCTTTGGGCGACGGCAAAGCGCAAGGCACCCTTGGCCGCGGCGGAGGCGGAAACGCCTTTTGCCGATGAAAAAGATTTTTATGTCAACACCCGGGAGCTTTCCCTGCGCTACCGAAACTTTTGCCGGGAGCACGAGTTTTTGGGGCAGGCGTTTCCCAACTTCAGCCTGAATTTGGGCGCGGGTTCGCTGGCGCTTTATTTGGGCAGCGAGCCAAACTTTCACTGGGACACGGTATGGTTTTCCGAGACGGTGAAAAACGGCTGGCAGGGGGTGCCGGATTTTTCGTTTGACGAAAAGAACCCCTGGTGGCAGCTGCATCTGGATCTTTACCGCCAGGCGGTCGAGCTGGCGGGCGACGATTATCTGGTGGCGATCCCGGATATTGTGGAAAACATCGACATTGTGGCCGCACTGCGCGGCCCGCAGGACACCTGCTTTGACCTGATGGACGAGCCGGAGGAGATCGAGCGGCGCGTGCGCCAGATCGACGGGCTGTATTTCCAATATTATGAGCCGTTTTTTCAGATGGTACGCCGCCCCGAAGGGGTCAGCAGCTATACGGCGTTCAACATTTTGGGGCAGGGGCGGGTGGCCAAGATCCAATGCGACTTTGCCGCGCTGATGAGCCCGGCTCAGTTCCGCCGCTTTACCCAGCCCTCGCTTGCCGCCCAGTGCGCCGTGCTGGATCATGCCATTTACCACCTAGACGGCCCGGACGCCATTCGGCACGTGGATGCGCTGATGGAGATCGATCGTTTGGCCGGCATCCAGTGGACGTCGGGCGCGGGGAACCCCGACGGGCTGGACGCGCGCTGGTATGAGCCGATTTTTGATAAAGTGCGCGGGGCGGGCAAAAACCTGCTCATCTATGCGATGGACGGCGATCTGGATCAGAAAATGGCGGGCATCGACCGCCTGGTGGAGCGTTATGGCAAAAGCGGATTTTATGTGCAGTTTCCCGATGTGCTGAGCTATGACGAGGGTCAGCACCTGCTGGAGCACGCCGACCAATACTGGAAGGAATAAGGAAAGAAGGAATCCATTCATGGCGGGGAAAAACCGCAGTAAGCTCATTAAGGAGCTTCTGAAGAATACCGAGGAGCAGTTCGACGATGAAGAACTGATGCGCTTGCTGATTGAGCAAAAGGTAACGGTAAACAGCAATGAAGAAAACGAGCAGCGCACCTTTGGGCAAAAGGCTGCCGATGCCGTGGCGCGCTTTGCGGGCAGCTGGGCATTTATTTTCTCTTTCTTGCTGGTCATGCTCGTGTGGATCGTGCTCAACATTTTGCTGGCCACCCACGCGTTTGACGCCTATCCCTTTATTTTGCTCAATTTGCTGCTGTCCTGCATTGCGGCCATACAGGCCCCTTTGATCATGATGAGCCAGAACCGGCAGGAGGCCAAAGATCGGGCGCGGGCGGAAAACGATTACCGCGTGAACCTGAAAAATGAACTGGTTATCGACGACCTTCATAAAAAGCTGGATACGGTGGCGGAAAATCAACGCCGCATTTTGCGCTTGCTGGAGGAAGAAAAAGCGGGCGGCCAAGCGCCCGAGGACACGCCGTGAAGAAGCGGGGGAAGCGGATAAGCTTCCCCCTTTTTTGTTCCCCTGTGTGGAAGTAACTCTTCAATTGTGCTATAATATCAGACAGTTTATTTGGGGAAAAGAGGATCGGCTATGAATCAGAGAGTTGCCGCTTTGCGCGAGCAGAGCGTTTCCACCCATCCTTACCTGGAGGCGGAGCGCGCGGTGCTGCTGACCGAAGCATACGAAAAATACGAAGGGAAGGTTTCCGTGCCCATGCTGCGCGCCCTTTCCTTTGCGCATATTTTGCGCCATAAGCGCATCGGCATTGAGCCAGGAGAGCTCATTGTGGGCGAGCGGGGCAGCGCGCCGCAGGCCACGCCTACGTTCCCGGAGATCTGCTGCCACACGCAGGACGATCTGGACACCCTGGATTCCCGGGAGAAGATCGCTTACCGGGTGGACGGGGATATGAAGCGGGTATACGCCCAGCGCATCGCTCCCTTTTGGCGGGGCAGGGCGCTGCGCGACCGCATTTTGGAGGCCATGACGCCCCAGTGGAAGGCTTGCTTTGAGGCGGGCATCTTTACCGAGTTCATGGAGCAACGCGCGCCGGGACACACGGTGGCGGGCGGTGCCATGTACGAAAAGGGTTTCGGAGGGTTTAAAAAGGAGCTGGAGGGCTATCTGGCGCAGCTGGACGAAAGCGATGCCCAAGGGCAGGCGCGGGGCGAGCAGATGCGCGCCATGATCGTGTGCGCCGACGCCATTGTGGAGCTGGCGCACCGCTATGCCGACCTGGCGGAAAAAATGGCGCTGCGCGAGGCGGACACCGACCGCGCCCGGGAGCTGCGCACTGTGGCGCAGGTCTGCCGGTGGGTGCCGGAAAACCCGCCCCGCAATTTTCACGAGGTGCTGCAGATGTATTGGTTTGCGCACATTGGCGTCATCACCGAGCTAAACACCTGGGATTCCTTCAACCCCGGCCGGCTCGACCAGCACCTGATTCCCTTTTACCGGGCGGATATGGAGCGGGGAAAGTCGCGCGAAGAGCTGATGGAGCTGCTGGAGTGCTTCTGGGTCAAGTTCAACAACCAGCCCGCACCGGCAAAGGTGGGCGTCACCGCCGCCGAGAGCGGCACCTATACCGACTTCGCCAACATCAACATCGGCGGCATGACCGCCCAGGGTGAGGACGGCAGCAACGAAGTTTCTTATATGCTGCTGGAAGCCATTGACGACATGCACACGCTGCAGCCCTCCACCAACATTCAGCTGTGCCGCAAAAACCCGGATGCGTTTTTGCGGGCTGCGTGCAGGGTCATCGCCAAGGGCTACGGCTTTCCCTCGGTGTTCAACGCCGATGCGGTGGTGCAGGAGCTGATGAACCAGGGAAAATCGCTGGAGGACGCCCGGCAGGGCGGCACGTCGGGCTGCGTGGAAGCCGGCGCGTTCGGCCACGAGGCGTATATCCTCACCGGATATTTCAACCTGGTGAAGATTCTGGAGATCACGCTGAATGGCGGAAAAGACCCGCGCACCGGAAAGCAGCTGGGCTTGCCCATCCCCGGGGATTTTGCCGATTTTGAGGCGCTGATGGCGGCTTATGAAGCGCAGGTCAAGCACTTTGTGGACATTAAGGCGGCGGGAAATGACACCATAGAGGATCTCTTTGCCGCGCAGATGCCCGCGCCCTTCCTGTCCTTGATGGTGGAGGACTGCGCAAAAAAAGGCGTGGATTACAACGCCGGAGGCGCGCGCTACAACACCAGCTACATTCAAGGCGTGGGTATCGGCACGCTGACCGACAGCGTGTGCGCGCTGAAAAAAGCGGTCTACGACGACAAAATTTTGACACTGGAGCAGATGAAGCAGGCGCTGGCGGATAACTTTACCGATCGCGTGCTGCGCGAGCGCATGCTGCACAGAATGCCCAAATACGGCAACGACGACGATGTCGCCGACGCCATGATGCGCCGCCTGTTCGGGCTGTATCACGACGCCGTGGAGGGACGCCCCAACCGCAGGGGCGGCTGCTATCACATTGACATGCTGCCCACCACCTGCCATGTGTATTTCGGAGAGGTGACCGGCGCTACGCCCGATGGCCGTTTGGCCGGAACACCGGTGTCCGAGGGGATCTCCCCGGTGCAGGGGGCGGATGCCCACGGACCCACCGCGGTGGTCAAGTCCGCTGCGCAGATGGATCACCTGCACACCGGCGGCACGCTGCTGAACATGAAGTTTACCCCCTCCCTGCTCAAGGGCAGGGGCATTGAGCAGCTGATGGCGCTGATCCGCGCCTATTTCCTCATGAACGGGCACCATGTGCAGTTTAACGTGGTGGATCGGGAGACCCTGCGCCGAGCGCAGAAGGCACCTGAGGAATATCGGTCGCTCATCGTGCGCGTGGCGGGTTACAGCGACTATTTCTGCAACCTGACCCCGGCGCTGCAAAACGAAATCATTGCTCGTACCGAGCATGAAAATTTTTAGTTTCAAGGAGCGTAACGTGAAAGACAAGAAGATCAGAAGAATGGTTCTGTGCGCGCTGTTTGCCGCGCTCGTCTGCCTGATGACGCTGGTGCACATCAACATCCCCGCCACCGGTGGCTACATTCATCCTGGCGACGGCATGATCATGGCGGCGGGCTTCGTGCTGGGCGGCCCCTTTGCCGCGCTGGCGGCGGGTCTGGGCTCTCTGCTGGCCGACCTGTGGGTGGGCGCGGCGCTGTATGCCCCGGCCACGCTGGTCATCAAGGCTCTGATGGGTCTGCTGGCCGGGCTGGTGGGCAAGACGAAGAGCTGGTGGGTGCGCATCGGGGTCATGGCGCTGGCCGAGGTCATCATGCTGGCGGGATATTTCCTGTTTGAAGGGTTTGTGGTGGGTTGGGTCGCCGCGGCGGCCGGCATCTACATGAACCTGATCCAGGCAGTGGGCGGCGTGGCCATCGGCGCGGCGCTGGTGGCGCTGGCACCCCGGGTGCTGCCCAAGGGAATGCTCAGCCAGGAATAAGACGCTTGGGCAAACACGGTTTGCAAACGAGAAAAGCACCGGCCCGCGCGGGAGCAAGGCCATCAGCCAAACCAGAAGGGGGTAGCCATGGACACCAAGGCCACGCAGGAAAGGATCTATCGCAATAAGGTCGATCACAACTTCAACACCACCGATATTCCGCAGGAGTTTTGCTACCTGTACGGCGAGGTTGGGGAGGCTTATCAGGCCTGGCTGAAGAAGAAACCCGATTTTGGCGAGGAGCTGGCCGATGTTGCCATCTATCTGCTGGGGCTGGCGCAGATCACCGGGGTGGATCTGGGTCGGGAGATCGAAAAGAAAATGACCGTCAACGAAATGCGTTATTACACGCCCGACGGCGAGAAGCACCTCAAACCCTGAGTCGGCACGCGCCCCGCGCCAAAAGCGCGGGCATCCAAACCAAGATATTGCAACTGAAGGAGGGATCGTTTATGACCAATCCGAATTATATCAAGGGAACCCACCACATCAACCTGCGTCCCTGCGGGGAGAAGGCCTACGAGGAGACCGTGGCGTTTTATACGCAGACCCTGGGAATGCCCGTGGTGCGCAGCTGGGGCGAGGGTGAAAAGCGCGGCTGCATGATCGACACCGGCGACAGCGTCATGGAGCTGAACTGCGCGCAACAGGCAGCCGACAGCGGGACGCCTGCGGTGAACCATTTTGCGTTGGCCACCGACCATGTGGACGAGGTGACCGAGCTGGTGCGTCGGGCGGGATACGCCATCACGGTGGAGCCGATGGACGCCTGCCTGCCCTGCGAAAAACTTTACCCCATCCGCATCGCCTTTTGCAGGGGACCGGTGGGTGAATCCATCGAGTTCTTCATGGAGAAATGAGTTGACAAGCCGCCCGAGGGTGTGGTACCATGGGGCTTAATTTAACAGAAACGGCCAGGAAAATGAGCATTTGTGCCTTTTTCAAGAGAGCCTGCCTCATTTGGCTGAGAGGGCGGGCAAAAGGAACGCTCCATCCCGCCTGAGCCCATGTTCCGCCGGGGCAGCAACCGGCGGCGTTTGACCCGCGTTAAGGCGTTCTCAAGCGCCCGGTTTCGGCCGGGAAGCAGGGTGGCACCGCGGTTTTCCCCGTCCTTGTGGTAAACAAGGGCGGGTTATTTTTGTTTTGAGGTGATAAAAATGGCAAAGAAAAATCAGGATTTTGTGACGCACATCGCCAACATTGAGGAGGATTTCCCCCAGTGGTATACCGATGTGGTGCTGCAAAGCGAAATGGTCGATTATGGCCCGGTCAAGGGCACCATGGTCATTCGTCCCTATGGCTATGCCATCTGGGAGAACATGCAGGCCGAGCTGGACGCGCGCATTAAGGAGACCGGCCACCACAACGCGTATTTCCCCATGCTCATCCCCGAGAGCTTTTTGAAAAAGGAAGCGGAGCATGTGGAGGGCTTTGCGCCCGAGGTGGCCTGGGTCACCAAGGGCGGGCTGGAGGATCTGGCCGAGCCCTTGGCCATCCGCCCCACGTCCGAGACCATCATCTGCGATATGTACGCCAAGTGGGTGCAGTCCTACCGCGACCTGCCGCTGCTGGTGAACCAGTGGTGCAACGTGATGCGCTGGGAAAAGAGCACGCGCCCCTTCCTGCGCACCTCTGAGTTCCTCTGGCAGGAAGGCCACACGGTGCACGCCACCGAGGAAGAGGCGCAGGAGGAGACCATTAAAATGCTGGGCGTTTACCGCGAGTTCGCCCAGAACGTGTTGGCCATGCCCATGTACACCGGACGCAAGACCGAAAAGGAAAAGTTTGCCGGCGCTGTGGCCACCTATACCATCGAGGCCATGATGAAGGACGGCAAGGCGCTGCAATCGGGCACATCGCACAATTTGGGCCAGCACTTCGCCAAGGCCTTCGGCATCACCTATCAGTCCAAGGAGGGTCGCGAGGAGTATGTCTGGCAGACCTCCTGGGGCGTGTCCACCCGGCTGATCGGCGCTCTGGTCATGGTACACGGCGACCAGCGCGGGCTGGTGCTGCCCCCCAAGGTGGCACCCATCCAGGTGGTGATCGTGCCGGTGGCCGCCCATAAGGAGGGCGTGATCGAAAAGTGCGAGGAGGTTTGCGCGGCGCTGAAGGCCGCGGGGATCCGCGTCAAGCTGGACGATCGCGACACCGTGTCCCCCGGCTGGAAGTTCAACGAGTGGGAGCTCAAGGGTGTGCCCGTGCGGCTGGAGATCGGCCCCCGCGACATGGAAAACGGCGTGGCCATGGCCATGCGGCGCGACACGCTGGAGAAGCAGACCCTGCCTCTGGAGGGCATCGTCGATGCCTGCGCGGAGCTGCTTGCGGTCATCCATACCGGGATGTACGAGAAGGCACAGGCCTTCCGCCAGGCGCATGAATACGACGCCCTCACCGTAGAAGAGATGGAGAAGCATTTTGATGAGGACAAGGGCTATGTGCGCGCCATGTGGTGCGGCGACCGGGAATGCGAGGACAAGATCAAGGAAATGACCGGCGCCACGTCGCGCTGCATGCCCTTTGAGCAGGAGCCCATTTCAGACAAATGCGTTTGCTGCGGCAAGCCCGCCAAAAAGACGGTGCTGTGGGCGCGCGCCTACTAATAAAGGGTTGAGAAAAGCCGGGAGCGCTCCCGGCTTTCTTTTTTTGCCCAGGCAGATTTCCGTCATTTCCCGGCAGAAAATGACGGGCGAGCCGGGAAGAGACTGTGCTATGCTTGGGGTGCAAAGGAAGGTGATAAGCTTGAACGAAGTGATGTTTTGGAAGATCGCCGAAGAAGGAACCGTCCGGCAGATCGGCCAGGGGCGGGGCAGGCTGCTGGCGCGCAGCGGCATGGCGGGCTTTTTTACCGCCCGGGAGCTGCGTTTGCCGCCCGAGGAATATGAGCGGCGAAGAGCGCTTTTTGAAAAGTGGTGTCCGGGTATCCCCGAGGAGCTGGACGGGATGGCCGGGGAGATGGGCGTTTTGCCCGGGCAGCTGGCGCAGTACGCCCTGACCTATGGCGGAAAGCCCGCGGCTCATGGCGCGTGCAGCCAGTTGGCTGTGCTGCCCGAGCGCAGTGCCGACGGCCATTTATACCTGGCGCGCAGCTATGAATATGACACCCAGGATGAAACGGTGCTGTGCGCCACCCGCGCGGCAGGGCGCTATGCGCATGTAGGCTTTTCCCTGTTTCAAAGCGGACGGTTTGACGGCATGAACGAAAAGGGTCTGTGCGTGACCATCGGGACATGCGCGTTTCTGGCTCCGGCGGCCGACGCGCCCGAGGGCTTCGACTTTATGCTGGTGGTGCGCGCGCTGCTGGATGGCTGCGCCAATGTGAAAGAGGCGCTGGATTATCTGGACACGGTGCCGCTGTGCACCAGCACGAACTTCATGCTGGCCGACGCCAGCGGGCAGTGCGTGGCGGTGGAAACGCTGGCCACTGCGCAGGGCACGCTGCGCGCGCGCCGCCGCGCGGCGCAGGGCTGGCTGTTGGAGGTCAATCACTATCAGGCGCCCGAGCTGGCGGCACTGGTTCCTCAAAAGCCGCATTTTTCCACCGTGCGGGTGGACGCGGTGCAAACCTTCTTTGACCGGCACGACAAGGTGTCCGCCGACGACCTGAAGGGTCTGCTGGCCACGCGCGTGCCAAACGGGCTGTGCAGCCACGCCTACAGCGGCAAGTTCGGCACGCTGCATTCCATGCTCTTTGATGTAACGGCTTCCCGGCTGGAGGTATGCCTGGGCGCGCCGGACGAGGGACAGTGGATGCAGGTGGACTGGAACGCCCCGGTCGATGCCAGCTGTGTGCAGATTCCAATTACGGACGAAGTTGTGCCGGAAAACTTTTGGTGAGAGGAAAAAAACATGGCAAACGAGCTTTATTCTCAGTTTCCCCATATCGAAACCGAACGTATTTTGATCCGCAGGATGGAAGAAGGCGACCTGGATGCGCTGCGGCGCATCACGGGGAACGATCTGGTGTACCGCTGGTCACCCCACTTTCTGTATCATCAAAGCGACAAGCAGCTGCTGAGCGCCATCGCCAACCTGGGCGGACAGGATTTTGAGAAGAAACGCTGGATCATCGCCGCCGTGTGCCGCCCCGAGGCACCGCAGCAGATGCTGGGAACGGCGGAGATCTTCAATTACGACAGGCAGGTCAACATGGTGGAGATCGGATACCGCATGGATCCCGCGCATTGGGGGGAGCATATAGCCACCGACGCCGTCGCCGCGCTGTGCGGCTACCTTTTTGACGACATCGGCATCGACCGCATCCAGGCATTCGTTATGCCGGAAAACGCGGCATCCGAACGTGTGCTGCTAAAAAACGGGTTTCAAAAGGAAGGCCTGATTCGCCGTGGCAACGTGTGGACGGGTCACGGAATCGTCGACCTGGAGCTGCTTGCGCTGCTTCGGGACGATGCGCTATGAAAAAAGGATCGCTGGCTTTCAGCGGTCCTTTTATTTACATAACGTTTTGTTGTTCGTTTATGCCTAACTAAGCGGGGCAAACGCCGTGTCGCAGGGGCCGTAATATTCCTCAAAAACCTGGCGAAGAAATTCTATTTTGCGGCGCAGCGGCGCGTAAAATTCGTCTGCCAGCTTGTCGGCCGTTTCCTGCGGGGTGGTGATGAGCACCTCCATGCAGGAGGCCACGTCTTCGTAATAATCGGTGTAGGCGTAGTCGTTGGGGAAATAGGCGTCATATCCTGCGGGCAATTCTACGGCGTCCAGATCGTAAGCGATGCCGTTGTTGAACGCGCTGTACCGATCCAGCAGCTCGTCTTCGCCGTAGCGATACTCCGCGTCGTAGTGCACGGCGTGGGCAAACTCGTGAGAAAAGGTTTCCACGGTGACGCCGTTCAGGTCGGGGTCGTCGCTGGCGTAAAGATGGATCACCAGAGCGTTGTCGTCCAGCTCGCACAGCCCGGTATATTCTTCCGCCACGGCTTGCTCGTCGGGGGTCTCGATGGCCACCACAAAGGCGTAGCCGTCCTGCACATAGGCGTTCACAACGTTTTGCACAAACGAGGCACCGTAAGCGGCCAACGTGTCCTCCAACGCTGAAAAATAGGGATCCTCCAGGTCGGGCGTTACCAGCCCCTGGGGGTCGGCCACGGCCACGGCGTAGGTTTCCTGTATGGCCTGCGCCCGGGGGGCGGCGCTGGCGGTATAATCGGCAGAGCCTTCGGGCAGCGGCTCTTCCTGGCGGAAAAAGCGCCCTTCTGTGGCGGCCGGCTTGGGTTCCCAGGGCTGGTAAATGCCGCTGCAGCCGCTTGTCGCAAAAACAACGGCCGCGCAAAGCACCGCAATTACTATTTTTTGCGCTTTTTTCCACATACGCAACGTCCCTATTTTTTTTCCATCATACGGGCAAAAAAGCGCGATGTCAATCGCGCTGAGGCAGGAAACGGCGCTTTTGCGCCGAACGATAAAATTTGTTGCCAATTTGCAAATTGATGGATTTTCGGCGGCGTACCACTTTCCCGTAGCGGGTTTGTGCGCTATAATAATTCCATACCAGTATATACGGAGGAAGATATGGTAAGACGTACATCGGAATCCTCTTCCCGCAGGTCGGTTCGCTCGGCCCGTTCGGTACGGGGCTCCAACGCGATGGAAGACCGCAGCGCCGCCCGCGCCCAGCGCCGGGAAGACGCTTATTATGAATATGAGGAGCGCCGCAGTGCTTCTTATCGGGCGCAGCCCGCTGAGCAGGAAGCAGATGCTCAGGAGACGCGCCGTGCCCGCAGCCAGGAGCCGGCGCCCCGCCGCGCCGCGCCGCGCCGTCAGGAGCCCGTGCAAGAGCCCATTACCCCGCAGGAGATGGGAGAAACACGCAAATTCGGCACCGCTGAGGTGCGCGAAGCTGCGCAGAAAACGGGTTCGCCCGCGCCTGTTGCCGAGCAGGAAGCACCGGCACCGCGCGCCGCGGCTGCCCCCGCCGCGTTTTGGGGGCAGGCTGCGGATGAGCAGGACGTGCAGGATGCCCGTCAGGCAGTCAATACGTTTGGCCGCCGCCGCCCAACCCAGCCCGACGCCGACGAAGAAGACCGCCGTCAGGGTATTTTTGGCGATCAGGGCGACGATATGCCCATCCCGCCGCCGCCGGTGGCCACGGTGGAGTATGTGGAGGAGCCGGAAGGCGACACGGTGACCGCGCGGGTAGTTCCCACGGCACC
>JAQUVY010000162.1 GCA_028693155.1 Eubacteriales bacterium | reverse complement strand
AGGACTCGCCCGAGGATCTGGTGATGGATATGCTGGGAGAGACGTTCTTCCAGGGTCATCCGTTGGCCAACCCCATCTCTTCCAGCGCAGATATTGTGGGGGCGTATGAGGCGGGCGATGTGCGCGCCTATTACCGGCGGCGTTATTTACCCGCGAACATGGTCATTTCGGTGGCGGGGAACTTTGAACCCGCTCTGCTCATGGACGAGGTGAAGCGGCGTTTTGAGGGGTATGTGCCAGGGCAGCCGGCGCGGCGCGAGCTGAGCCCCGGCCCCTGCGACGGCGGGCGGCGGGTGGTGCTGCGGGACAGGGAGTTTGAGCAGACCCATATTTGCCTGGGTTTCCGCGGGTGCCCGTCGGCCACGGCCGAGGTGTACCCGGTCATGGTGCTGAACAACATCCTCGGCGGCAGCATGAGCTCCCGGCTGTTCCAGAAGGTGCGCGAAGCGGAGGGGCTGGTCTACTCGGTCTATTCCTTCCCGTCCTTCTTTAAGCAGACGGGCGTGTTCGGCGTTTACGCCGCCTGTAAGCACGCCAACGTGGCGCGAGCCATGGAGATCATCGCCCGGGAGATTCGCGGCGTGGGCAGGGGCGAGATCGACGAAGAGGAGTTTTGCCGCGCCAAGGAGCAGCTGAAGGGCAACTACGCCCTCTCGCAGGACAGCGTTTCCAGCCACATGAACGCCATGGGCAAAAACCTGCTGCTGCACGACCGGGTCATTGGCGAGGAAGAGACCATGGAGAAGATCAATGCGGTCACGCTGGAGGATGTGCGGGCCTGCGCCGCCCGCATTTTGGATCCGGCTTATCTGGCCGCCGCCGGCGTGGGGCGCATCGCGCAGGCGGAGCAAATGAAAGGCATCCTTTTGGATTGATGACGGCGATGGATAAACTGGAACAGATCTTTACCATGCAGCAGGCGCTCAACGCGGACATCCGCGAGCGCCGGGGCTTGGAGGAGCTTACCCACGAGGCGTGGATCCAAAAGCAGATGCTGGCCATGCTGTGCGAAATGGCCGAGGTGCTGGAGGAGACCAACTATAAATGGTGGAAGAACCCCAAGGCGGTGGACAGCGACGCGCTGAAGGAAGAAATGGTGGATGTGCTGCACTTTTTTGTCAGCATGTGCTTGGAGAGCGGCATGGATGCGCAGGAGCTTTATGACCGCTACCTGGCCAAAAACGCCGAGAACTTTGCCCGTCAGCAGGGCAGGTCGTCCAAGCCCGGGTACGAGCTCCCGGACGCCGAAGGATAAACGGATTTTAGACCGGCAGAACCGTTTCTGCCGGCCTTTTAATAAGGAGGACGAGCGGATGCGCCCCAAAGCGATTTTTTTTGATAGGGACGGCACTTTGACGCACAACGATCCGGCGGGGGAACGCCTGCGCGCGGAAAAACTGCGCCTTTGGAGCGGGCGGGAACTGGACACGTCCGACGCGTACTTTATGAAGATGTTTCGCAAGGTGCTGCAAGGCGGCTTTCCCTTTGCCCCGTATCACGACGAGGCGCAGGAGGCGGCGTTTTTTCGCCAGTGGTACTGGTTTGTGCTGGAGGATATGGGCGTTGCGGAAAAGCGGGAGGAGCGCGCCGATGAGCTGGCGCAGTCGCTGTGGTATCAAATGAAGATTCCTTATCCCGACACGGTGAGCACGCTGGAGTGCCTGCGGAACCGGGGCTATGCCATGGGCGTCATCAGCGACGGCCCGCCTTCGCTGGAGCGCACGCTGCGCCTGTGCGGGCTGCACGGCTACTTCACCTCGTTTACGGCCAGCTCCCTGGTGGGCGCGGGCAAGCCCGACCCGCGCATTTTCAACGCGGCGTTGGCCGCGCAGGGTGTGACGGCGCAGGAAAGCCTGTTTGTCGACGACACACTGTGCGAGGTGGAAGGTGCCCGCGCCCAGGGCTTTTGCGCCTTTTGGCTGGATCGCTCCGGCACGCAAAGCGGCCCCGGCGTGCTGCATTCTCTGGAAGAATTGACGGCCATCGCTCAATAGCGGCGGCAAAGGAGAGGCTATGATCGAATATACCGAAAAACGCATTGCGGCGCAGGCGTTCAACCGCCTCACCTGCGCGGTGGGCTGGGGAACCCGGGACGAGGGGTTGGTGGAGGAGGCGCTCGCGCACACCTGGTACAGCATATGCGCCTGTGAAAACGGGCGTCTGATCGGTTACGGCAGGTTGATCGGCGACGGAACGATCTTTCTTTATGTGCAGGATGTAATGGTGCTTCCCGACTGGCAGGGAAAAGGCGTGGGGACGCAGATCATGAAGCGCATGGTCGAGAAGATCGAAGCGCAAAAAGCGCGCTGCCCCGACCTGAGAGTTTATTTGGGGGCGTCCAAGGGCAGAGAATCGTTTTACAAACAATTTGGGTTTGTCACGCGGGCCGAAGCGGATCTGGGCGAGGGAATGGTGTGGATGTAAAAAAGGCTGCGGATCTGACAAATCATTTGGGGCGCTGTCGCTTGAGATGCGGCGGCGCCCCAATTTTTTTTATGCGAAGCGGCGAGAAAAAACAAGGCGCTGCACCCTACGGCAGGCGCCTTCCCTTCACCCTCCCTGCCACGGCGGCATACATTAAAAGTGTCAGTGAGGCACATGCAGCAGGGGAGGGGAAAGCATGGAAGAGAAGAGCAAAATCGTGTTTTTGGGCGGCGACCGCCGCAGCAGTTATCTGTTTGACGCCATCGCGCGCCGGTATGGCGATCGGGTGGAGGCGTATGGCCTGCCCCGGGGAAAGCCTGCCGAAAGCGACTGGCAGGCCATGGCGGCGCAGGCAAAATACTTGCTTTTGCCGGTGCCGGCGGTGCGGGAGGGCGCGCTGCCCATGGAGGTGCCCAACGCCCGGCGCATCACACTGGAGGAGGTGTTGGCCTGCGCCCGGCCGGACAGCCGCATCATCGGCGGCTTTCTGCGCGCGCCGCAGGACGCCCGCGTGGAAAATTTGCTGGCCAACGAGGCCTTTTTGCTGGATAACGCCCAAACCACGGCGGAAGGGGCGATCTGCATTGCCCTGCAGCACATGCAGCAGGGGCTGCGGGACGCGCGCTGCCTGGTGACGGGTTACGGCAGGGTGGCCAAAGCGCTGGTGCGGCTGCTGCTGGCGTTTGACGCCCAGGTATGGGTGGCGGCACGGCGCGAAGAAGCGCTGGAGGAGGCAAGGGACGCGGGTGCGCTGACGGTGCCCCTGTGGCAGATGGAGGAACCGCTGGGTCAGATGGATGTGGTGTTCAACACGGTGCCTCAGCGCGTGCTGGGCGAGTATCAGCTGAGCCGGATGCGGCGCGATGTGGTCATTCTCGATTTGGCCAGCGCGCCCTATGGTGTGGATCTGGACGCGGCGCGGGAAATGAAAATGGACGCGGCGGCTTATCCCAGTCTGCCCGGGAAAATGTTCCCCCGCAGCGCCGCCCAATGGATCAGATCGGAAGAGCGTCGTGTAGG
>JAQUVY010000053.1 GCA_028693155.1 Eubacteriales bacterium | reverse complement strand
CCATGTCATGCCCTTTAGATAGCGCAGCCGCATGATCTCCCGCTGCTCCAGAGAGAGCCCATCTAACCACTCCTCAATTTCTTCCAGCTGCATCTCCAGGTAGATCAACCGCTGCTGCCGTCGGGATATTAGATCGACCAGCTTTGCGGCCTGCTCTGCCATCCGATCAGTGCTGCCGCTACCCCCACCGAAGCCGGTAATACTCGGCGCGGACGTGGTGCGCTCTGCCGCGCTGCGCAGCCGCTCGATACGCTCGCTGAGGTCGTCGGCCTCCTGCCTGATCGCCCGCACGGATTTAAGCTTTTGTATGGTCATATATGCTCCTTTCCGCGCCATTCCCATTTGTTTTCATCACGGCACCCACGGCAGGTGCACGATTCTTCTTTGCAAACAAGGCAGTCAAAATCAGCGGCATCACAATTGCAGTTGTTTTCACGGCTGTGCTTGCATACATCGCAATGGTCTTTGCACATGATGTCTTTAACAGCCGCATCCCGCTCCGCGCACACCATCTGATACACCTCGTGGCTCACGCTGGTCTGCCGGATGTGCTCGATCTCGGCCATGAGCTCCTCTATGGCATCAGCGGCCATGCGCATCGGCTCGTGGCATTTGTGGCCCTCATATGCAGGGCAGGCGTTACATCCTCCGTGATTGCAGCAGTGCCGCAGCGCGGCGACCAAGGCTCTGTAGTCAGTCATTTGTCACTGCGCCGATGGCATCGATGAGCGCGGTCACATTCGCCGCGCTGCGCAGCCGGGCGTACTTCTTTTCCGCTGCGGTCAGCACGCTCAGGTTGGTCACATATGCTTCTTCATCGGCAGCCAGCTGATCAAAGGCTGCACGAGCCGCGTCGATACGCGCCTTGGCCGCGTCGGTGTGCTCTATGCTGCCGATCCGGTCGATCAGCGTTTTTACCCGGTCGATTTTTGCCGCAATCGCCTGCCAGGCACTCTCTGCCGCGGTCAAAACCGCGTAGTTGGTGACGCTCCCCTTGTCGGTGTCGGGCAGCGCGTCGTAGGCGTTGCGCGCGGCGGCAATCGCGCCCTGCGATCCCATGGTGACCGTGCCGATGGCGTTGATGAGCTTCATGACGCCCACCGCTTCCGGCACGCCGATGGCAAACACGTTGCCTGAGTCGTTCTTGTAATAAATCGTGCCGTCCGGACCGCAGATGGGGCTGGTGATGCCATAGTTTTCAAAGCCGGCCGCGTCGTACAGCTCTATGAGCTGCGCCTGCCCTGCGGGGGCGTCCGCCGTGGTTTTGATCATGGACAGGCCGCCGGGGCGGTTGTTGTAGGTGGAGTAGAGGTACAGATAACCGGTGTCGGCTTCATATGCCGTAGTCAGCAGCAAGGAGCACTGCGGGTAGCCCTTGAGGCCGATGGCGTTGATCATTTGCAGCGTTTCCGCGTCGGCGATGACCACGTTGCCCGAGGAGCCGGTGCTGGAAATGCCGCTGCCGGTGGCAAAATAGACTCTGCCCTTATAGACCACCGGCGTGCTGGTGGTCTGCGCCTGGTAGTTCACCCCTTTGAGGTTGGACAGGGCACCGGTGGAGGCATTCACCGAAGCGCTGTACAGGTAGCCGCACTTGGTGGTGAAGTAAACCTTGCCCGCCGACGCGACGTAGGCAATGGAGGAGCGCTGGTCTCCGGTGATGCGCAGCGCGGAGATGACCGCTCCGGTATGCTTATCAAACGAGTAAAGCGTGGAAGCGCCGTCCATGCCCGAGGTGCCGTCATCCGTACCCACGATCACCGCGTTGCCCACCACGGCAGCCCCGGCCCAATAAAAGCCTCCGGGCTGCGAATGTCTCCAGGTGGCGATTTTGGCTTCGTCTGTGCGGGTCACATCCTCATCGGTCACGCTCAGGCATACAAAGTTTGCGGTCTTGGTTTCTCCGTTCCAAAAGCCCACGTAAGCATATCCATCGTCATACGCAATGGAGGAAAGCGCCTGTCCGCCCAGCGGATCGGTATAGACCCAAAGCGATTCCAGCGTGCGCGCATTGAACGCCTGCACGCGTCCGCCGCCCAAAGGGCAAAGAATCATACCCTGGGCATAAATGGGCGGCGTGTAGCCAAAGCTGGGTGCGGCAGCCATGGTGCCGGTGGAAAGCACGGCACCCGTTTGCAGATCCAGCTTGTACAGCGTGGTGCCCGACATGACGATGAGGGCATTGTCTGCGATGATCTGCACCGCCGGCGCGGCGCTCCAGCCGCTGCCCAGCTTCACATTCCATTTCAGGTTGATATGGGTGGTGTCGGTGGGCAGTTCCGCGTTGGTAATGGCCATGTTGGTGCTGCTGCCGCGGAAATTCTTCCAATACGCGCCCACATCGGCCAATCCGTCATCCTGCGCCGGGGTCAGCGTCACATTTACCTGCCCGCCAGCCGCGGGAACCACTCCCGTTGCGGCCACATAGCCGTATTTGGTCACCGCATAGGTGTAGGGATAACTGCCGAACATGCCGGTAAAGCTGCCGTTGGCATTGGCGCGAACCTCCGCGGCATTCTGGTCATACACCTTCACAACGGCGTCAGCCGGCGACACCGCCGCGCGGAAATCCATTTGCGGCACCTTGCGAAGCGCAAACGTATAGGTGTTGGTCACCGCCTCGTTTCCGCTGCCCGCCGTGACCGCCACGTCGATGTGATCGACAGAGGTTATGTCCACCGTGCCGGAGGTGTTCCCGTTATAGGTGAGCGTATAACCGGCCGCTTTGGGCAGGGCGGCCATCTCCACGCTTTGCGTGCCGGTGGGCACCGTCAGCGTGTAG
The DNA here is from genome assembly GCA_028693155.1 of Eubacteriales bacterium. GTDB lineage: Bacteria > Bacillota > Clostridia > Christensenellales > UMGS416 > STF2-111. Next base: position 13,699 of record JAQUVY010000053.1, on the reverse strand, counting down.
GCCGTGTCTGCGGGGGTAAATGCCTTGTCCAAATAAAGCTGCGCGCCACCCGCCGAAGCGGATATCCCGCTTAAGGTGGGTTTGCTGTCCACCGTAAAGGTATAGGTGCAGGCCAGGCGTTTGGATCCCGCAGGCGGCGTGACCGTAAGGGTCAGGGTGTTGCGCCCGGCGGCCAGGCAGTTCGCCCATTTGGAACTTCCGCTGGTCCAGGTGATGTCCTTGGAAGTGCTGCCGTCATGCAATGTGACGACGGCGCCCGCCTCAGCAGGCAGCGCCCGAAAGCGAAGCTGCGTGATGCTGTCGGTCTGCGCGTCAAGAGAATAGTTCAACGTTTCCGGGTCAAAGATGATTCCCGAAGTGTAGCTATCCCCGGGGTTTTTGATGAGCACGTTTGTATGGGAGGGCGAGGTGCTTGTATGAATGATCAGCGATGCCAAGCGCGAATAATCCTGCGCAGTGGTCAGCGTCACCGTATAAACCGGGGACTCCTGCGCGCCGTCGCTGGCCCGAAACGCCAGCGTGGCCGTGCCCGCGGTGGCGGGTGTGTAGGTGTAAGCGGCGGCCGCCGTCACGGCAGGCGCGCCGTTCACCGCCACGGTGTAGGTAAGCGCGTCGCCCTGCGCATCTTCAAAGATGTCAGACAGATTCAGCGAGTAGGCGTCCCCCAACGTGACATTCGCGCCAATGGAGGCGCTTACGCCGCTTTTCAGAGTTGGTGCCGTATTGCCCGCGGCGGGCATGTCCACCGTGAGGGTATAGCTTTGCGCCGGGACACTGTCCGCCTTGCCGTAGCTGCCGCCGTTCATGCTGGGCCAGGACGGGTCGCCGCACTTTACGGTGATGACGGTGCCCTGTGCCACGGGAATTGCCGCAGTGCGCTTATATTGCGTGTTGCCCACGCTGGTGCGCACCTGAAAATTTTTGTTGGTGGCCGTGGGCGTCACGGTCACGCTGCTCGTGCCTGCGGGCAGCGTCAGGGTATACGCGTGCGTATCCTTGACAAAAGCCGTGTTCAGCGTACCCACGCTGACCTTCAGCGCTTTCACGGTTTTCTCGTTATTTCCCCAGGAGCCGCCCAGATCCTCGCCGAAGCTCATGCTGTGCATGATGCGGATCTCGTCCCCCGCCTCCAGCGTGCCGCCGGCCACGGTATAGGCACCGAAGCCTTCGTTGGTAAACCAATCGTTGAGCGTACCCATCCAGCCGCTCATGCCGCCGCCCGCCACGCCTGCGGTCAACCCGTTGATCGACGAAATGTAGTTACTCTGCGCGCCGCTTTGGGTGCCGTTTACCGTGGCCAGCGCCGCCACAAAGGCGCTCATCATGGTGGAGCTCTGGTCAATGCTTACCCAGGTATCCACCAGCGTGCCGTCCCACGGCGCGCCGTCGGTGGTTGACCAGGTGTTGTTTTCTACGATCACCCGAACCTGACCGACCGGCGTTTGCGCCAGCGCCTGAGCGGGCAGGAAGCCCATCAGCATGACGACGGAAATCAAACCCGCCGCCAGTCTTTTCAGTGCGTTCATCTTTTCTCCTCCTCAAGGTTGCTTTTTCCTATGGAAAGCGCGTTCCCGCGCATAAAAAGTGATTAATTGACCGACCCGCCCACGTCCGCGCCCAATCCCTTGCAGGTGTAGGCCCAAACGATCACGTCCCCATCCTTTAAGGAATAGGCCGAGCAGCCGTAGTTGGGGAACCAGCCGTTCACCTGATACATCCACCCCGATTGATCCCCGCAGTCGAATTCGTACAGTTGGTTGATCCCCTCGATGTAATAGCTGTTGTACAGAGGCGTCCAGGAATATTCCAGCTGGATGCCCGCCAGGGAGCACGCCCTTTTTAAAACGTCAAATACCGTTTCTCCCTGGGTAAAGGTAAGCTTGGAGGCTGATAAAATACGCCCGCTGGCCGGCACATATTTGTTTTTTCCCTCGGTGAGGGCGCTCATGTTGTTCAAAATCGTGTCGCACCGGATCTCGATGGTACACTGCGGGGCCGCATCCCCCGCACCGCCGGGGGCGCTCGTCGCCCCGCCCTGTGCCGAGGACGGCTCCCTCTTCCCGCCCGTCACCGCCAGCTTGTCCTTGTTCTCCTGCCGCTGCTGCTCGATCTGCTGCGCGGTCATATCCTCCAGCTGCTGCGCCTGCTGGGCTAAAAGCGCGTTGTCCTGACGGTGCGCCGCCAGCTGCGCCAATTGCTCGTTGGTAAAGCACAGGTCGTCCGCTTCGTTGCTTTTGGCAATGCGGCTCAGCTCAAACGCATTGAGAGCCTGCGCCGACAGCTCGGTTGTGTGAAGCCCATCCGCAAGGAGGCTGACGGCCTTACCTGCCTGCAGCGTCTGCCCGCCCGCCTGCGCCTTGCCCCGCAGCACATACAGGTTTGCACTGCCTGAATGGGCGCCGGCGGAAAAGACTGCGTTGTCCGCGAAAACATCCGTGCCCATGACCCGCAGCGTTACCGCCTGCGCCGCCCGGGCAAACACACCGCCGTTCTCCAGCTCGGCGGTCACGCTGTCCTGCTGGATATGCAGCGTCACCTGCGTGTTTTCATCCAGCGCAATGACGCTCCCGCCATAGGTCATCTCAATGGCGGAACCGTTCAGCGTTTCCACCCGGTCGCCGCTGCGAAAAGCGGTTCCGTCCTGCAAGGAGTACGAAACGCCGCCGCGCTCAATGTTGGCGCTGCCGATCTTGTTGCGCACCGTCACGCAAAGCGTCGCCCCGTCAGCCTGCGGCACCGTCTTTGCGCCGTCAAACCATCCCTTCAGGCTGCCCACCGCCAAAATGCCCGCCGCGGCGATCATTGCGACAGCCAGAACCATCAGCAGGTTCAACAGGTTTTTTTTGCGGTTTGCCGAAGTTTTTATCATTTTTCATCCCCCTTTTTCTGCATCTTTGGTTTGCGAGCAAACAAAAAAACGGCTGTGATGAATTCATCACAGCCGTTTTTCTGCGCGCAAAACACAGGCCCGTGCCAGGACAGACCTAGGCACAAGCGCTTTGGTAAGTTTTTGTAGGTCTCCTGACTCGCGTTTATCAAAGAAGAAGCGCTCACGCGCTGCCTCTTTTGCGTACATGCTCTGCCTTCCCAGTCTCCCAGTGACCGATTTTCATCGTCGAGCACGCCATCCACGCATACAGTGGCGGTTACCGTCCGGGGTTTTCACCCGGTTCCCTTGTCCATCCCCATGGGCTTATCCGCCATGGGGCCACAAAAACATTTTATTCAATTATTGCTATCATACGTCTTTTCTCACCTGCCGCATAGTAAAAATATTGCGGTGTTTGGACGCAAATGAAGGAAAAAATTGCGCCGTTGCCCGGTTTGCTTTTTCCGCGCAAAAAAAGCCCCCCTGCGCCGCGGCACAGAGGGGCTTGTCCTTGATGTTTTTACTTCTGCTGGCTCATCAGCTCGCACACCAGGTTGGAATAAGCCACCGGGTCTTCCACCGGGAAGCCCTCAATGAGCATAGCCTGGGTGTAAAGCAGCTGGGCATACTTGGCCAGCTTGTCCCTATCGCCCGCCGCCGCGCACAGCGTATCGAAGATGGGATGCTCCGCGTTGATCTCCAGCACGCGCTTGGCCTTAACCTTTTGCTCCATGGGCATGGCGTTGAGCACCTTTTCCATATCCAGTGTGAGGTCGCCCTCGCTGGTGAGGCAAACCGGGTTGCTCTTGAGCCGGGAGGAAAGCTTGACCTCGTCCACCTTATCGCCCAGCGCTTCCTGCAGCGCGCTCAGCATCTCCTTGCCCGCCTCAGTCTTCTCCTCAACCTTTGCCTTCTCCTCGTCGCTCTCCAGCGCCAGGCTGGAATCCGCCGCCGAGCGGAAAGGCTTCTCCGCGAAGGTTTCGATCATCTTCAGCGCGAACTCGTCCACGTCCTGCGTCAGGCACAGCACGTCATAGCCCTTATCGGCAATGCGCTCCAGCTGGGGCAGCCGGGTGATCTGCTCCACCGACGTGCCGCAGGCGTAATAAATCTCGGTCTGCTCCTGGGGCATGGCGTCGGTATACTCCTGAAGGGTCACCAGCTTGTTCTGCTTCATCGAGTGGAACATCAGCAGATCCTGCAGGGTCTGCTTGTTTTGCCCGTAGCCGGTGTAAACGCCGTATTTCAGCGTCAGGCCGAAGCTGTTGTAAAATTCCTCGTAGGTTTCGCGTTCTTCCTTTTGCATTTTGAGCAGCTCGGCGCGAATTTTCTTTTGCAGGTTGGCGGCGATGACCTTGAGTTGCCGGTCGTGCTGCAGCATCTCACGGGAGATGTTCAGCGACAGATCCGCCGAATCCACCAAGCCCTTGACAAAGCCAAAGTAGTCGGGCAGCAGGTCTTCGCAGTTGTCCATGATCATCACGCCGTTGGTATAAAGCTGCAGGCCCTTATGGTACTCCTTGGAGTAAAAATCAAACGGGGGCTTCTTGGGGATATAAAGCAGCGCGGTGTAGGTGACGCTGCCCTCCACCTTGGTGTGGATGGTCTTGAGCGGCGCCTCCATGTCGTGGAACTTCTCCTGATAAAAGCGCTCGTATTCCCCGTCCTCCAGCTCGTCCTTGCCCTTGCGCCACACGGGGATCATGCTGTTGAGCACGGTATTCTCGGTATAGGTTTCCCAGTCGTTCTCCGTGCCCTCCTTTTTGCGGGAGCGGGGCATATCCAGGCGAATGGGGTAACGGATGTAATCGGAATATTTCTTGACCAGCGAGGAGATGCGATACTCGCTCAAATATTCGTCGTAATTGTCCTCCCCCTCGTTGTCCTTGAGCACCAGCGTGATGCAGGTGCCAGCGTCGGCCTTCTCGCAGGGGGTGATGGTGTAGCCGTCCTCCCCGGTGGATTCCCACTGCCAGGCTTCGTCGACGCCGAACGCGCGGCTCTCCACCGTGATCTTTTTGGCAACCATAAAGGCCGAGTAGAAACCCACGCCAAACTGGCCGATGATGTCGATGTCGTCGCCCAGCTCGTTGTTTTTCTTAAAATCCAGCGTTCCGCTGCGGGCGATGACGCCCAGGTTGTTTTCCAGCTCTTCCTTGGTCATGCCGCAGCCGTTGTCGCGGATGGTCAGCACGCGCGCGTCCTTGTCCGCCGTCAGGTCAATAGCGAAATCCTCCCGGCTCATCCCCACCGACGGATCGGTCAAAGAGCGGAAATACAGCTTGTCAATGGCATCGCTGGCGTTGGAGATCAGCTCGCGCAGAAAGATCTCCCGATGGGTGTAGATGGAATGCACCATCAGATCCAAAATGCGTTTGGACTCGGTCTTAAACTGTTTTTTTGCCATAAAGCACGTCTCCTTTATCGTAAAAGCTATTTGCGCATTCGTTGTTAGCACTCTCTATCATTGAGTGCTAACGCTATTTTACTCCATTCGTCTCAAAATGCAAGAGGTTTCGGCAATATTTTGCCCCACAAATCAAAGAGGCTCCGGCCGCAAAATACGCCGAAGCCCCAAAAGCCCGTGTTATTTCAAGAAGGCATACTGCGCCTTGGTCATCTCCCAGTACAATCCCTGCCGCGCCATCAGCTCCTCGTGCGTGCCGGCCTCGGCAATGCGCCCGTCCTGCACCACCATGATGCAGTCGGCCTTGCGGATGGTGGAGAGCCGATGGGCAATCACGAAGGAAGTGCGCCCCTGCAGCAGCTTGTCCAGCGCCTGCTGAATGAGCATCTCGGTGTGGGTATCAATGGAGGAGGTGGCCTCATCCAGAATGAGGATGCGGGGATCGTTGAGCAGCGCCCGGGCAAAGGAAATGAGCTGCTTTTGCCCGGTGGACAGGCGGGAACCGCGCTCGTTGACCTCGGTGTAGTATCCCTTTTCCATGCCGCTGATGAAATCATGGGCGCACACGGCCTTGGCCGCTTCCATCACCTCTTGGTCGGTGGCGTCCAGCCGCCCGTAGCGGATGTTATCCATGATGGTGCCGGAGAAAATGAAGCTGTCCTGCATCATCACGCTCATCTGCCTTCGCAGCGAGTTGAGCTGCACCGACCGCACATCCTGCCCGTCGATGCGCACCGCGCCGCTGTCCACGTCGTAAAAACGGCTGACCAGATTGACCACGGTGGATTTTCCCGCGCCGGTGGGGCCCACCAGCGCGATGGTCTGCCCGGGGCGCACGGTGAAGGATACATTCTTGAGGATGACCTTTTCCTCGTCGTAGCTGAAGGTCACATCGTCAAAGGCGACCTCGCCGCGGATGGGCGGCAGCTCGGGGGCGTCGGGCGGGCTCTTGATCTCCACCGGCGTATCCAGTATTTCAAAGATGCGCTCCACCGAGGCCATGGCCTGCAGCAGGTTGTTGTAAAAGTTGGAGAGGTTGTTCAGCGGCTCCCAAAAGCGCCCCAAATACATAAGGATCATGAGCAGCGTGCCCACGGTGACACCGCTGCCCACGCCCAGCACGCGAATGCCCACCACATAGACCAGCACGGTGCCCACCGCCGATACGGCGTCCAGCGCCGGCCAGAAGGCGTTGTTCACCCGGATGGCGCGCATCCAGCTCTTGCGAATGTCCTGGTTTACGTCGATGAACGTATCGCCGTTCTCCTTCTCCCGGGTGAAGGCCTGGGTGACGCGCATCCCGGACAGGGACTCGTGCAAATAACCGTTCATGTTGGAGGTCTTGTTGCGCACCCGCTGCCAGTTGCGTCGGATGACCCGCTTGAGGCGAAACAGAATCAGCAGCAGAAACGGCAAAATGCACAGCCCGGCCAGCGTCAGCTTCCAGTTGGCGAAGAGCATCACGCCCAGCAGCAGCACCAGCGTGATCACGTCGATAAGCACCTGCACAATGCCATTGCTGAAAAGATCGTTGAGGCTGTTTACGTCGTTGATGACGCGCACCATGATCTTACCGGCGCTGCGGCTGTCAAAAAACGAAAAAGACAGCTCCTGAATGTGGTTGAACAGCGTTTCGCGCAGGTTCGCGATGGCGGTGCGCCCCACTGTGTCCATCAGGCGCACGCGGTAGCGAATGCACACGGCGCCGATCAAACTCACGGCGATCATGGCACCGATGACCCACCCGTAGCCCTGAAGCGATCCGGGCGTAATAAAGCCGTCAATGGCCAGGGACATAAGGTAGGGTTGGGAAAGGTTGCAGGCCGACCAAATCACCATCAGCACCAGTGCCAGCGCCATTTTGCCCCGGAAGGGCTTTAAATACTGCATCAGACGCATAAACTGCCTGCGGTTAAAAGGCCGTTCCAATACTTCATCGTCGGTCACGCGCAGCTTCGGCATGTCAGCTCACCTGCCCTTCCATCGCGGCAAAGTCGCGGTATTGATCCAAATACATGTTGTAATAAAGTCCCTTGCGCTCCAGCAGCTGGGCATGGGTGCCCCGCTCGGCCACGCACCCGTGCTCCAGCACGAGGATCTCGTCGGCCTTCTGCACCGAAGAGATGCGGTGCGCGATGATAAAGGTCGTGCGATCCTTCATCTGCTTTTGCAGGTGCTGCTGAATCTCGTGCTCGGTTTCCATGTCCACCGCCGAAGTGGCGTCGTCCAGCACCAGAATGGTGGGGTCATAGGCCAGCGCCCGGGCAATGGCCACGCGCTGCTTCTGCCCGCCGGACAGCCCCAGCCCGCGCTCGCCCACAATGGTTTCATAGCCCTGGGGCAGGTCGGCAACAAAGTCCCCGGCCTGCGCCGCCTGCGCCGCCGCCTCAATGTTCTCCTGGGGCAGGTCGGGGCGGCCAAAGGCGATGTTGTTGCCGATGGTCTCGGAAAAAAGGAACGTTTCCTGCATCACAATGCCGATGCGGTCGCGCAGCGCCTGCAGGGGCATGTCCTTGACGTCTACCCCGTCAATGCTCACCGTCCCCTTTTGGCATTCATAAAACCTGGCCATCAGGTTAATGATGGACGTCTTTCCGCTGCCCGTCGCCCCCATCAGCGCGATGGTCTGCCCCGGCCGGGCGTCCAGGCTCACATCCTTGAGCACCACCCCGTCGCCGTAGCTGAAGGTCACATGGTCAAACACCACATGCCCCCGGAACTTTTCGGGAACACGCGTCACCGGCTTGTCCTTGATGGACGTGCCCAGGTCGATATACCGGAACAGCTTTTCTGCCGAGGTGGAGGCCATGGCCAGCATGTTGACCACGCCGCCCAGGTTGCGCATGGGGCCGGTGATCATCCACACATAGTTGGTGAAGGACACCAGCACGCCCAGCGTCAGCTGCCCGTTCACCACCATATACGCCCCCAGACTCATGAGCGCCGGCGTGCACAGGCTGCCTAAGAAGTCCAGCACGGGCACAAAATCCGACCACACATAGGACACCTTCAGGTTCAGCCGCAGCACCTCGCGGTTTTCCTTGCGAAAGGCTTCCTTCTCGTAATCCTCCCGGGCAAAGGCCTTCACCACCCGCATGCCGGAGATGTTCTCCTGGGTCTTGGTGGACAGCACGGCGTTTTGCTCGCGCACGGCGCGAAAGCAGGGGCGGATCTTTTTGTTGAAGAACTAGGCCACCACCCCCACCACCGGCGCAAAGGCCACCAGCACCAGCGCCAGCTTAACGTTCAAGGTAAAGAGCATGATGAGCGCGCCGAAAAACCAGATGCTGTTTTCTGCCAGCTGCACCACGCCGCCGGCCAGCAAATTGCGCAGGCCTTCAATGTCGCCGGTCATCCGGCTCATGATCTCGCCCACATAGTTATCGTCATAGAACCGGTAGGGCATCTCCTGCAAATGCTGGTATAGCCCCGTGCGCAGGTCATAAACAAAGTCCTGCGACAGCTGCTCCATCTGCAGGCCGCGCAGGTAGTTCATCCCCGCGCGCAGGAACGTCAGTCCCAATATCCATGCGCACAGGGGCAGCAGTCGGGAAAGTTGTCCGCCCTCAATGACCTGATCCACCATCATGCCGGCCAGCAGAGGTATCACCAGACGCGTGGCGTTGGCGAGGATCAAGGCGGTCATGCCGATGAAAAAGTGTTTTCGGTGAGGGCGGCACATGCGGGCAATTCGTAAAAATATGTCCAAAGAGCACCTCTTGGGATCCGCCCAAAGTGATGCGTGGCAGGCGGATCATTATATGGGCATTGTAGCATAGATTCTGCACAGTGAACCAGATGAAATTTCCTTTTTGTGCCGCAAAAGACAGCCCTATCCGCGGGCAGCGCCCTTGTGCCCAAGCCACGGAAGCAAAACGCCGAATTGCTCGGAATATCCCCGAATTTCGGCATCTTAAAAACATTTTCATTTTGTCTTGACGTCTTTGGCATATTTGTGCTATTTTATTTTTATCTTGAAAATCGCTTGTGGGAGGGGATCCATCCGACACGCCGGGCGCAGACTCATCATGCTGCGCGGGCGCGCTGTGGAACGGAACTGAGACACCAAAAAACAATTGCGCTTTCGTCTTGTTTTGTTGACAAGCGCTGGTTTTGGTTGCCTGTTCCGTCCGTTTCTCTTTTGCGCACTTGTGTAAACCGCGGAACAGCACCGCGGTTTTATTTTTTGCGGTTTTCAAGAGAAATAAAAAAGGATGGTTGTTATTGATGAAAGTAATTTTAGTCAACGGAAGCCCTCATGAACACGGCTGCACCTACACCGCCCTGTGCGAGGTGGCGGACGCGCTGGAAAAGAACGGCATCTCCGCCCCCATTTTGCACATCGGCACGCGCCCCATCGCGGGGTGCATGGGCTGCTATCAATGCCGCGCCGCGGGCAAATGCGTTCTGGATGACCGGGTCAATGAAATTGCCGCCGAGCTGAGCAGCGCCAACGGCATGGTGTTTGGCTCCCCTGTCTACTTTGCCTCCCCCACCGGCGGTATGCTGTCCTTTTTGGACAGGCTGTATGCCAGCGCCGGCGACAGCCTGATGTATAAGCCCTGCGGATGCGCGGTCAGCGCGCGCCGCGCCGGAACCACCGCCGCGCTGGACGCGCTCAACAAATATCCGCTGGTGTGCGAGCAGCCCCTGGTCTCCTCGGGCTACTGGTGCATGGTGCACGGCAGCACGCCCCAAGAGGTGCGGCAGGATGAAGAAGGGATGCGCATTATGCGCACGCTGGGTCGCAACATGGCCTGGCTGGTGAAAAGTCTGGCTGCCGCTCGGGATGCCGGGGTGGGAACGCCGGAATAAACGCGGTTTGGGCTCTGTAAAACGACCGCACACAAAAAAGGAGCAGCCGATGGGGGCTGTTCCCTTTTTACTTGCGCCTGAGCAAAGCGGCTTATCTGCAGCACACTTACACGTTCATCCGCCTGTGGCTGCTTGTGGTTTGGATGATCCCAAAGCCCAGCTTGGTGTACAGGCTTACCGCCTGCTGATTCCACTCCACTACATCCAGCGTGATGGGTGCTGTCGCCTCGTTCATGGCAACCTGCGCCATGACGGTTCCGCATCCCCTGCCTTGAAAGGCCGGGCCCCAGCGCGTCGGTGCTGCCCACAGGAACCGCCGAGGCCGCCGCAACGTTACCCTCTATCAGCAGAACATAAATATTGCTTTTGTCATTCAGCAGCTCTTGTGCGTGCTGCCGGGTGAAATTCACGCATTCATACGGCTTAAAGTCATTTGCCCGCCGCATCTCATAAAAGCTCTTCTGCATGGCCTGCGTATACTGCTCAAAGAAGCGATCCTCGTAAGGCACGACCCTTGGGTCGCGGGGGTACTGCCCTTGGCCGCCGCAGCGCATCACATGGCGTCCATACCACTTTGTAAACCCGCGCTTGGCATAGAAAGGCGCGGCGCTGTCCTGATCCGTGCGAAAAACCGTCTCCACCGATTCCAGACCCAGCGACCGCGCGGTGTCCATCACCGCATGATACAGCGCGGTTTCGACGCCCTTTTTGAGCGCCCGCAGCAGCGGCTCCGGATCCTCCCGGTAGAGTCTAATCATATGGATATCCCCGATCACAAAGCTTCCAAAATCGTTACTTCGTCGTCACCTGCCGGGCGATCTCCCGGGCGGCCTGCGCGGCGGAAAGTGTGCTCACGTCCAGCTTTTGTGTGTTGAGTGCGTCATACAGCGCCAGCCTGGGCAGGCTGCGCTCGATCACATCGGCCGTGCGCACGCCCGCGGCCACATCTCCCTGCAAGCGGCGCGTCAGCGCCTGCGGGCTGCACACCAGAGAATAGTTATGCAGCGCGAACGTTTCCCCGGCCAGCGCGCCCAGCAGGTCGTCCAAAATGGCCTGCTGGTGCATCACCCAGCAAAAGATCACATAATCATAGGCCGGGCAATGCAGAAAATTCCGCAGCAGGCAGGTGATGTTATCCTGCACCATGGCTTTGGTTTCCTGCGTAACCTGAAAGGGGTTCATATCCCAGCACCAGTCCCCGTCCAAAAAGACGCAGGGCGCCAGCAGCTTTTGCAGCTCCCGGGCGGTGGCCGTCTTGCCCACGCCCATGGTGCCGCCCAAAAAAATCAGCTGCTTCATGCTTCCACCTCGATGTGACAGGCGCGCATGGCGGCCAAAGCGTTCTTATTGCTTTGGGGCGTTACACCGGCGCAGGCCGGCGCGTACACGCGGATCTGCGCCTCGGGCAGCGCGCTGCGCGCCATCACGGCGTTGGAGATCACGCATATATCCGTGCATACGCCGATGAATTCCACGCTGCCGGGCTGCCGGTCTTTCAAAAAATCCATCAGCTCCGGGCTGCCGAACTGTCCCTTGTCAAAAACGCGGCATCCCCGCGCCGCCTGCTCCACCTGCGGGCATATCTGCCAGCCGGGCGTCCCCTGCACGCAGTGGATCACCGGCAGCAGCCTGCCCTCGTGGGTTTGGAGGTAATCCGCGCCGTGTGTGTCCCGCGTCAGCACCACAACGGCTCCCTGCGCCTGCGCGCGTTGGATGCGCGCGACAACGGCGGGAACGCAGGCCGCCGTTTCCCCGTTTCCCAGGCAGCCCGTGAGAAAATCGTTTTGCATATCCACAACGACCAATACTTCTTTGCTCATCGGCGCACTTCCCATCCTGTGTTTTGCTCATTATAGCACAAAAAAAGAGTGCGGCGCGCGCACTCCTTTTTCGTTTCCTAGAACGTCAGGAAGAACAGGTTTTCTTTGCCGTCGTTGATCACGCGGGACAGCGCGCTGCGGGTCTTTTGCTGCGTGGCCTCCGGCATGCTCAGCAGCTTATGCGCCAGGTTTTCCCGCACCATGTCGCTCATGGGTTTGCCGAACATCTCCGTGTCCCAAATGCCCGCCCGGTCGTCCTCAAAAGCCTCCAGCAGATAGGAGACCAGCTCCTGACTCTGCTTTTCCGTGCCCACAAAGGGCGACAGCTCCGTGTCCAGATCTACCCGGATCAGGTGGTAGGACGGCGCGCTGGCCTTCAGACGAACGCCAAAGCGCCCTCCGGTGCGAACGATCTCCGGCTCCTCCAGCTGCATTTCCTCCATGGTGGGCTTCACCATGCCGTACCCCGTCTCCTTAACCGCGCGCCAGGCCTGTGCCATCCGGTCAAATTCGCGCTTGGAAGCCGCCAGTTCATACATGAGGCTCATCAGCTGCGCTTCATCCTTCACCGCAATGCCGCTCTCCTCGCTCAGCACCCGGTAATACAGGCTCTTAGGCAGGCACAGCGCGGCGGAAATATTTCCCGATCCCGGGCTGATGCCGGTGACCGCAAGCCCCTCGATTTCCTCCGCCTCACCCAGACTTTGGGCGAACTCCTTGTAGTTGCGCACCCGGTTCAGGCTTTCCGCAGCGTCGCGCACATGCTGCAGCACGCTTTGCACCACCCAGTGCTGCCTGGGCAGCGACAGCACCCATTCGTCCAGCTGAATGTCCACCTGACGCACCGGGAACTCAAAGAGCACCGTCTCCAGCATGGTGTTGATCTGCTCACGCTCCATGTGGAGCACGTCCAGCGGCAGCACCGGCACGTCGTAGCGCGCCTGCAGCTCGCCGCACAGCGCCTTGGTTTCCGCCGCGTCGGGGCGGCGGGTATTGAGCACCACCGCGAAGGGCTTGCCCAAGGTTTTCAGCTCCTGCACCGTTTTTTCCTCGGCAGGCACATAACCCTCCCGGGGGATGTCGGTAATGCTGCCGTCGGTCGTCACCACCAGCCCGATGGTCGCGTGATCGCGGATGACCTTGCGCGTGCCGATCTCCGCCGCCGTGCGGAAGGCATCTCCTCCTCCTGCCAGGGGGTATGCACCATGCGCGGCACGCCGTCCTCGGTGTCCCCCAGCGCGCCATCCACCATGTAACCCACGCAGTCCACCATGCGCAGGCTGCACTTGGTTTTGTCGCTCAGCGCCACCTCCAGCGGCTCCCCGGGCACAAAGCTGATCTGTGTCGTCATGATGGTGCGCCCCGCGCCGCTTTGCGGCAGCTCGTCCACCAGCCGTTCCCGATACCATTCGTCCTGCAGCCCGGGCACCACCATCAGATCCATAAACCGGCGGATAAGGGTCGATTTCCCGGTGCGCACCGGCCCCACCACACCGATATATACACTGCCTCCCGTTCGCTGGGCGATCTCCTGATAAACATCATATTCCGCCATGCTCCCACTCCTTCTATTCGCAGGTTTCAAGAGCATTTTATGACCCGGCAGCACGGAATATGCCGCGCGGCGGCACACAGAAAAGCAGCTCCGCCGATTGACACGGCGGAGCTGCTCGATGAGGATCCCTTACAGCATCTGGCTGAACTCGATCTTTTCGGCGTTGGGCCCCAAAATCGTGAAGAAGCGCACGCCGTTGGCCCAGAAGGGCAGTCCCTTGACCTCTCCCGGCG
>JAQUVY010000161.1 GCA_028693155.1 Eubacteriales bacterium | reverse complement strand
GCTGCCCTCGCGACTTGCCTTTGGCAAGGCGCTTTTTGCTGGCTCGCGGCGCTGTCATAGGGCTGACGCCCTATTGTCGCTTGCTCGCTCTTCAGTGTCAGCAGAAAGTCTTGGCGGCCCTCGCACTTCGGCCTTCGGCCGAAGTGCTTCCAGGGTATCCCCAGACGGGAGGGGGAATGGGGGTTGCTAGGGGGATTTGGGGGACGCATCAAACCAGTGCCGCTGAAGCGGCACTGGCGGCCAAAACACGTGGAAGCCCAGCGCAGTGTTGTTGCCTTGGCAACAATCACGGGAGCGGTGATAAAACAACGTCCCCCAATCCTAGTGCTTCGGCTGTGCCGAAACACGGCTCGCGCGGAAGCGATAGGGCATTCCGCAGGAATGCCCAAATAGCGAACGCGCTTGCAGCACTTGGCTTGCTTCCGCACAAGGATTTAGCCCCCGCCGGAGGCGAGTTCCCCTTGGTGCAATTGGCAGCTTGCATCCCCCGACCTTTTTTTGAGGAAAAACTGTGTGGACAATCAACGTGTTGTTCCCGCAGGCAGCGAACCCGTTGCTCCCTCACAAGCCCGGTGGACAAGAACAACCTCTAAGCTCCTTATGTACCCTTGAAGGGTGCAGGGCGACGCCCTGCCGGCCCTCGCGCCTTGCCCACCGCCTTTCGAAACACCGCACTTTCTGCAAAAGCAAGGCAAGTGCTGAAAGCACGACCCATGACCTGTGCATCCTTGCGGATACACTCGTCATTTGCGTGCACCCCGTGTCCCAGCGCTGCCGGAACACTCGCTGCCGGCATCAGCGTCAGCAATTGCTCTTAGCTGCCCTCGCACTTCGGCCTTTGGCCGAAGTGCACCCGCCTTTGGCATGAAATGTCCGGCCTTGGCATACACTTTCTCCGGGAAAAACGGGCAGCACGCCCGGCGCACCCCCAAGGAAAGGACGGCATTTATCATGACCTTTACCGAACGGCACTTCTTCCCCGGCGCCAACACGCCCGAGGGCTTCGTCTCCCGATTTGACGGCATTTTGCCCACCCGGGAGAGCGGACGCTTCTTTTACTGCATAAAGGGCGGCCCGGGCACGGGCAAAAGCTCCTTTATGCGCAAACTGGGCGACGATCTGAAGGCTTCTGATCAGCCGGTGGAATATTTCCACTGCTCCTCCGACGCTGCCTCGCTGGACGGCATCGCCTTCCCCAAGGCGAATATTGCGCTGGCAGACGGCACCGCTCCGCACATTCTCGACCCCAAATATCCCGCCGCCGCCGACCGCATCGTGGATCTGGGCGCGTGTTGGGATGAGGCGGGCATCGCAGCCCATCGGGACAAAATACAGCGCCTGTGCGCCCAAAACAGCGCCTGCTTTGCCCGCGCCTATCGTTACTTGGCCGCGGCAAAGCAGCTGCGGCTGGATGCCGCCGCGCAAGCCGCGCCCTACGTTTCGCCCTGGGCGGCCGATCGGGAATGCGTGCGCATCGTCTACGAAGAGATGGGCTCCTACCCCGCGGGGCACCGCCGCGGAGCCCTGCGCAGGCTGTTCGCCACCGGCTTTACCCCCGGCGGTCACATCAGCTTTTTGGACAGCATTCTTCAGGGCTGCACCCGGGTCTATCATGTTTTGGGCGGGGTGGGCAGCCCCACCGGCGAGCTGATGGCAAAGGTGCAGGAAACCGCGCTGGCGCGTGGCATTGACGTGGAGAGCTTCACCTGCCTGATGGATCCCTTTGGCCCGCCCGAACATCTGGTGCTGCCCGCGCTGGGCGTGGCGCTGGTTACGGTGAACAGCGCGCACAGCACCGCTTCCGCCGCGCAGGTGACGGTGGATCTGGACACCTACGTCAGCCTGCCCGACAGCGCGCGGGATATTCAGCGCTTTGATGAGGAGCAGGCGCACGCGCTTGTTTTGGCGGCGCTGGACGCCCTGCGCCAGGCAAAGGTCATTCACGACGAACTGGAAACCTGCTATGTGCCACACATGGATTTCGATAAAGTGGAGGCGCTGCGGCAAGACATTCTTGCAGAGATACGCAACCGTGCCCAGTTAGCCACGAACAGCGCAAAATAGTCCCTTGCGCCGGAGTATGCGCCATAGTACCATGAGGGGAATTCCAGCAATAGGAGGTTTTTGCCCATGTGGAACATTTTGGACTATGGCGCGCAGCCCGGGCAGGACTGCACACAGGCCATACAAGCGGCCATTGACGCCGCTGATCCGCAGGAGGGTACGGTTTGCATCCCCAAAGGGGATTTTCATACCGGCACGCTGAACCTGAAAAACACATCGCTTTATTTGGCGCGCGGGGCAAGATTGATCGCTTCCCGCCGCATCGAGGATTATGTTTTCAACGGCTATGAGCACAACGAAATGGGCAAGACCTATTCTCTGCTCTATGCCATGCACACCCGCGGCACCCGGCTGTACGGCCAGGGCACCATCGACCTGAGCGGCGACGCCTTTTACGATTTCGACCGCCGTAGCGTGCCCCAAAGCGCGGTGGAGCTGACCCCGGCGCAGGTGGCCGAATGCACGGCCACCTATACCCGCCGCCCCACCCAGCCCGTCTTTTTTTATGACTGCCGGGATATTTCGGTGGAGGGCATCCGCATTGAGAACGCGCCCTGCTGGACGCTTACCTTTGTGGAATGCCGGGACATCCGCGTGACCGATATTACCATTGACAACGACCTGCGCATCCCCAACAACGACGGGATCCACTTTTGCAGCTGCAAGGGTGCCTTTGTGCGGGGCTGCCATATCTGCGCCGGCGATGACTGCATCGCCGTCACCTCCATCACCAACTGGGACATCCCCTGCGAGGAGATTACCATATCCGACTGTCAGCTGCGCTCCTGTTCCAAGGCCATCGTGGTGGGCTATATGCACGGCATCGCCCGCAACGTCACCGTGAGCAACTGCGTCATCCTCTCCAGCAATCGCGCCATCGCCATTATGAGCAGCGCCCGCACCGGGCTGGTGGAACACCTGCTGCTCAGCAATCTGCGCCTGGACACGCGCTGCGCGGCGGGGAACTGGTGGGGCAACGGCGAGCCGGTGTGCATCATGGCCACCTTCCACAACAGCGCTGCCTATCGCGACGCCATTCCCGGGCATGATTTCCCGGTAAATATCCGGGATGTTCAGTTCGTCAATGTCAGCTGCACCGGAGAAAATGCCATCGGTATCGTGGGAGAAGGGGAAAATGTGGCCGATATCCGCTTCACCAACCTGTCCTTTGCCTTGAAGGACAGCGACAATCTTCTGGTAAAGGGGCGGCTGATCGACATCAGCCCCAGCCCGCAGGCGGCCTATCTTCCCGACGATGGCAAGCCCTATTGGCTGCACGCGCAGGGTGTGCGGGATGTGTGCTTCCAGGGCGTGCAGACGTCCCCCTTCCACGGGCAGGCGCTGGGGGTATCCATAAAAGACAGCGAAAACATATCCATTCATTAGGCGGCGATAAACAGCAAAGGCGGTTCGGTTTGCGCAGGCAAGCCAAACCGCCTTATTTTTTTGCGGTGCTTTGCCCACGACCCC
>JAQUVY010000160.1 GCA_028693155.1 Eubacteriales bacterium | reverse complement strand
GCGGCCTTTCGCAGGAGGTTCTCTCCCCATATTTGCGGATCAACGTCTGTTCGGTGATTTTGCCGATCTTGGCATGGCCGCCGGGCATTCCTGCCGAGATCCTTTTGAACCAGAAGGGCGTGGACGCCCGCGCTCCGCAGACCGCAAGCAGATGCACCCAAAGAAAATATCCCGCCCTTGTGCATGCCTGCGGCTGGGTTCCGTTTGACACAGGCCAAACCGCAAAGCGAAAGCCGCGCAGAACAGCGGCAACAAAAAAGCGGCGACCGCAGTCGCCGCACAGGAAGCAAAACGATTATTTCCCGAAAACGTCCCGGCAGGCAGCCATGTTTTCGCGAACGGACACGCCAAAGGGACAATTGCTCTCGCAGCTGCCGCAGGAAATGCAGTCGCCGCCGTGGGCGCTCTGCGCGTCATAATGCGCCTTAAGGGTGGGCGATACGCCGACCTCCCGCGCCATGTCCAGGTATTTGGTGACGGCCGCCACGTCGATGCCTACCGGGCAGGGCAGGCAGTGGTTGCAGTACATGCAGTGCCCCTGCATGGAGAGGGGGTTGTTGCGGGCGATGACGGAATAGTCCTTTTCTTCATCGGAAGCCGAGCAGTAAGCCAGCGCCGCTTCCATTTCCGCGGGGGTCTTCGCGCCGATGAGCACGCTGGCCACCGCCGGGCGGGTCAGGGCATAATGCGCGCACTGCACGGGGGTGAGCGCCACGCCGAAGGGTGATGCCTCGGCGGACAGCAGGCGACCCGCTCCCAGCGTTTTCATCACCGTGATGCCCACGCCTTTTTCCTCGCACAGCCGGTAAAGACGGAGACGCTCGGGGTCGATGTTCAACTCTCCCGTAAAAGGTTTGGGATCAAAAATCATGTCGACACCGCCAACCAGATCAAAGGCCGGGTTGGTGGAAAACAGCATGCAGTCCAGCAAGCCGGTCTCTACCATTTTGGCGGCGATGGCGCAGGAGTGAGAGCTGACGCCCAGCGCGCGGATGACGCCGTCTTTTTTGAGCTTCAGCGCGTAGTCGATGAGGGGAGAATGGAACACCGCGTCAAAATCCTCTTGGGTATCCACAAAATGAAGCATGCCCAGGTCGATGTAATCGGTGCGCAGGCGGGTGAGGAAGTCCTTGATGAAAAGGTCGCATTCGGCCACGTCCCGGCTGCGGGCATATTGACCATCCCGCTGCACCGCGCCGATGTGCCCCTGCACAATCATGTCCTTGCGGCGACCCTGCAGGGCGCGCCCCAGGTTGTCGCGAATTTCCGGACCGGACATAAACGCGTCCATGATGTTGACGCCGCCGGCAATGGCGGTGTCCAAAATGGCCGCAACGTTTTCGTAGGGAGTCTGGTCGGCATGCTCCCCGCCGAAGCCGATCTCGCTGACCATCATTCCGGTTTTTCCCAATGCGCGATACTTCATGATGTTCTCGCTTTCCATATTTCGAAAAATATGTATTTCTTCTTACTATACGCTTTTGGCATGAAGTAAGCAAGTGTTTAGTTTTGCTTTTTTGCCGTGCCCGGCCGCCGCATGAGCAGCACACCCACAAGCAGCACCGCCGGGAAGAGAATGCCCACAAACAGCCCGCTTTTTAACCCCAGCTGCTCCAGAGAGAGGCCGGTTGAAGCCTGCAAAGACGCCAGGGCGGGCAGGCGCTGCGCCGTGTCCGAAACAAGCCCCGTCAGCCAAGGCCCCAGCGAGCAGCCCAGATCGCCGCACAGCGCCATCAGCCCGAACATGGCCGTGCCGCCGGTGGGAAAGGCTTGGGAGGTATAACTGAAGGTGCCTGGCCACATCAGGCTGACCGAAAGCCCGCACAGCGCGCAGCCCATCAGCGACAAAAAGGGATTGACCAGCAGCGCCGCCATGGCGTAGGACACGATGCACAGCCCGCTGCAGGCCAAAAGCGCTTTGCGCAGGTCGATCTTGGCACCCCAAAGCCCGTAGGCCACCCGCCCAGCGCCCATCAGCACGCCGAACAGGCACGGTCCCAGCAGGTCGCCCACCACCTTGGGAACGCCCAGCCCCTTTTCGGCAAAAAGTGACGACCACTGGGACATGGCCAGCTCCGACGCGCCGGCGCAGACCATCAGCAGCATGGCCACCAGAAAGATCTTTGAGGAAAACAGCTTGCGCAGGGGCATACGCGCCTCTTCGGAAACGGGGGGCATAAGCGGCACCTTGAGGAAGCGAAACAGATTGTAAAGCGGAAGCAGCGCCCAAAGCAGCGGCAGCACAAACCACGCATCGCTGCCCATCACCTTGAGCAGCAGGGTGGACAGCAGCACCACCGCCACCTGTCCCCAGCAGTAAAAGGAGTGCAGCAGGCTCATAGCCGAGGCCTTCGCATCCCCGGGGATCGCTTCTACCACCGGGCTTACCAGCACCTCGATGAGGCCGCCGCCCAGCGCGTACAGCACCACCGCGATGATGAGCCCCACATAGGGCTGGGGCAGCAGCCGGGGCAGCACGCCCAGCAGCACCAGCCCCAGCACGCTGAAGGCGTGAGCCGCCACCAGGCAGGGGCGGTAGCCGATGCGATCCACCAGCTTCACGGCCAGCAGATCCACCGTCAGCTGGGTGCCGAAGTTGATGAGCACCAGATTGCCCAGCATGGTGAAGGAAATGGAGAATTTATCTTGAAAAATAATGAAGAGGAGGGGTGCCAGGTTGTTGACAATGGCTTGGGTAATGTAGGCCAGGTAGCAGCTGGTGACCGTGGAGCGGAATTGATTTTTGTGCATACACACCTCAAAAGTGAAAATCGCAGAATAAAATACATTATATGGTTGCAGCCGACAAAAAACAATGATTTCGCGCCGCAAAGCGGGCGATGACGGGCACGGGAGGAAAAACAGGTGTGCCGAAGGGCGAAAATCGTATATAATAAAACCCAGAAGCACAAAAGGAGGAAGCGGGATGAAAACACTTTGGAAGGTGATCGCCGGAATCCTGGCGGCGGTTTTTGCGGTTGGGCTGTTTGTGGCGTCGTGCTGCACGGCGGCGGTGTGGGGTCTGAGCGGCGCTTTTACCGAAAAAAAGATCGCGGCGGCGCTGGAAAAGGTTGAGCTGGCGCAGCTGCTGGGCATGGGTGAGAGCGATGCCATCACGCAGACGCTCATGAAAAGCGACGCCATGAAGGGACTGGTATCCGAATATGCAGGCGGAGCGGTGGGCTATTTGCGCGGGGATAACAAGGGTGACTTTGCCCTAAGCGCCTCCCGCAAGGCTGCGCTGAAGGAGGCCTGTATGCAGGTGCTGAAGGACAGCGGCATCTCCGCTCAGGGCGGCGAGGCGGCGGATTCCCTGGAGCAGGTGGCGGGAAAAATGAGTGATTCGCTCAGCGCCAGTCTGCCCGGTTACGCCACCGTATTTTCCGGCATCAACGCATCCACCATGAGCATGCTGCAGGGGCTGCTGTCGGTGGGGGCGCGGATCACCTTTGTGGTGTTGATGGTGCTGGGCTGCCTGCTTATCATGCTGGTGCAGTGGAGCCCGCGGCGTATGCTCATATGGGCAGGCGTGCCC
>JAQUVY010000159.1 GCA_028693155.1 Eubacteriales bacterium | reverse complement strand
TTTGCCTGTCTGAATAGAGGCGATAAATTCATTGGTAAAGTTTTCGCTGGTGATGTATACGATGTGCTTGTCCGGGTATTCCTGCTGAATATAGTGGCCGATGGCGTGCATCAGATGGGTCTTGCCAAGTCCGACGCCCGAATAGAGAAAGAGCGGATTATAGGTCGTGCCGGGGTTTTTGGAGACCGCCGAGGCCGCCGCCTGCGCAAAATTATTGGATTTGCCGATGACGTAATTGTCAAAAGTATAGCGGGGATTCAAAAAGGAGGAGGAATTGACCGGCTGCTGCGGCGCGGGAGAGGGAGTGGGCGCACTCTGCTCGTTGAGATCGGAGCGGACCAGCAGTTTCCAGTTGATCTCGCCCCCCGCCACCTGGGAGAGCGCCGAGGTGAGCACCATGCTGTAGCGCTGGAGAATAATGCTTTGATTAAAGGGATAATCGATCACAAGGGTAAGCGTGCTTCCGTCAAAATCCACTGCGGAAACATTGGCAAACCACGTTTGGTATTGGAAAGGGTCGATCTGCTGCTTGAGCAGAGTTGCAGCTTTTTCCCATAAGGCGGCGGCGCTTTGTTTATCCACAATCATTCCTCCTAAAATTTCGTGCATGACGGCTGAGCGGCCGCTCGGGTGAGTCGGTTGTGGGGATAACTCACACCGATATGCACAGTCTGGATGGGCTTATCCACATAGTTATCCACAAGATGTGGATAACAAACAGGTGTTTTCATTCCCCAAAACGGGGCACACAGGACATCATAGCAAAAAACGCCCCCCCTTGCAATGGGTTTTCCAAAAGTTATCCACAGATTTTTGACAATCCGACACTTTGATTCTTTTTTAAGTTTTGTCGCCCTAATTTCATTCAATTTGACGAATGGTGACAACCTCCCCTGTTTTAGATGTAAAAACTTCAGACTTTGCTTGACAGAAATGATGAAAAAGCCTTATAATACAATAGCTGTTTTGTAGTTAAGCAGTGTCCATTTTAAACCGGATAAGAGGTGTGAAACTTATGTGGATGACTTATCAGCCTAAGAAGTGCCAGCGCGCCAAGGTTCATGGCTTCCGTGCTCGCATGAAGACCAAGAACGGCCGCAAGGTGCTTGCCCGCCGTCGTGCTAAGGGCCGCAAGAGCCTGTCCGCCTAAACATCTTTCAAAAGATTTTAGGCTAGGATGTGCGTTGAGAGACGGTGCGCCCCTCTTTTTTCCGCAGACGGCGGAAAAAGGAGAGTAACGCGCACCGTTTGCTTGGCGGCATTGTCTTTTTTCCCTACTATACTCCAAGGAGAGGTCGCCGGATTTTGAAAAGAGTCTATTCGCTGAAGGAGAATTCCGCCTTTCAGTTTGTCTACCGCCGCGGCAAGTCCGCTTCCAACAAGGAACTGGTGCTTTTGTTCGTTCGGCAGGGAAAGTTGAAGATCGGTTTTTCCGTGAGCAAAAAGCTGGGCAACGCCGTTACGCGCAACCACATCAAGCGTTTGCTGCGCGAAGCCATTCGCCCGAGAATACCAAGACTCAAGTGCGGCTACTATGTGTTCATTGCCCGCGGGGGGGCCGTGCAGGCCGATCTTCGTTCCCTTGACAGGAGCGTTGAGAACCTTTTGTCCCGTCAGCGGTTGTATAAAGAAGTGCCAAGGCAGTAAAATGATCAAAGCTGTGATGCTGTTCCTCATCAGGTTCTACCGCAGGTTTATTTCGCCTCTGTTCCCGCCGTGCTGCCGGTTTTACCCGACCTGCTCGGCCTATGCGATGGAGGCGGTGCAAAAATACGGTGCGGCAAAGGGCGGCTTACTTGCGCTCAAGCGCATTCTGCGCTGCCATCCCTTCAACGACGGCGGGTACGACCCGGTGCCGTGAGGAGCGGTTTGTTTTTATTCTTACATTATCAGGACGGAATCGGAGGAAATCAAGAGAGTGAATTTCATCATCACCCCTCTGCGCTGGATCATCGATCTGATCTACAGCGGCGTTGGTTCATACGCGGTCGCCATCATCCTCTTTACGCTCATCGTAAAGCTCATCCTGCTGCCGCTGGACATCAAGCAGCGGCATTCCATGCGCAAAATGCAGGATATTCAGCCTCAAATCGAAGCGCTGAACAAGAAGTACGAGAAAGACCCCGAGAAAAAATCGCAAAAGACGATGGAGCTGTACAAGAAGAACAAGGTCAACCCTATGGGCGGCTGTCTTCCCATGCTCATCCAGATGCCCATCCTGTTTGCAATGTTTGCCGTCATGCGCCATGTCGCGGGCGAGCAGATCGTCACCATGTATCAGACCGTAGCCGCCGGCGGCACCTATGTGCCGGAATCCTTTTTGTGGATCCACAACATCTGGCAGCCCGATAACATCATGGCGACCATCATTCCGCAGCTGACCGACATCATGGGCAATATTTCGGTCGTCAACGGCAACGAGCTGCTCAGCGAAAACATCATCAACATCGTCAAGACCAATTACGATATCGTAATCCAGCCTTTGATGGATCAGTTCAACCAGGGCGTTGCCAACGGCTGGGCGATCCTGCCCATTCTGGCGGGCGCCACGCAGTACCTGACCACGTTCCTGATGAACGGCAAACAGGCGCAGCAGAACCAGTCGCAGAACCCCCAGGCGCAGCAGCAGAAGATGATGAACTATCTCTTCCAGCTGATGTCCGTGTTCTTCTGCTGGAGCTACAATGCCGCGTTCTCGCTGTATTGGGTTACCGCGAATATTTATTCCATCGTGACCTATCTCGCCTTCAACGCCTATGCGGACTATCAGAACAAGAAAAAGGCGGAGATGGCAGAGCAGAAGTGATGTCTCCCCTTTCCGACCGATCATAAGTTGCAGGAGGTCTTGCCATGAAACAGCTCGAAGTGACCGGCAAAACATACGACGAGGCGCTCATGAGCGGCCTTGCCCAGATGGCGCTCCCCTCGGATAAAGTCGACGTGGAGGTGCTGGAGGAAGGGTCCAAAGGCTTCCTTGGCTTTGGCTCCAAGCCCTGCAAGCTGCTGTTGCGCAAGAAGGATACCCCTGCCATTCGGGCGGAGGAATTCTTAGGCAAGGTGACCGAACTGATGGGGCTGAACGTCACTATGCAGGTGGAGGAAAAAGAGGAAGCGCTCACCGTGACCATGGAAGGCGATAATCAGGGCATCCTGATCGGCCACCGCGGGGAAACGCTGGATGCGCTGCAGTACCTGACCAGCCTGCAGGTCAACAAGGGCGGCAAGGACTACCATCGCGTGACGCTGGATACCGAGGGCTACCGCGCCAAGCGCGAGCAGACGCTGTTCGCGCTGGCCAACCGCATGGCGGCAAAGGTGCAAAAGAGCAACCGCCGCATGGTGCTCGAGCCGATGAACCCCTACGAGCGCCGCATTCTGCACGCAACCTTGCAGGACAACCCTTACGTCACCACTCATTCCGAGGGGGACGAGCCCAACCGCCGCGTGGTCATCACGCCGCGCCGCGCGTAAAGCACCCTTTTAGAGAAGATTCCGTTAGATCGCGGCGTCGGCAGGAAAAGCCGGCGTCGCTTTTTTTGAGCGCCGCAG
>JAQUVY010000052.1 GCA_028693155.1 Eubacteriales bacterium | reverse complement strand
CAGTAGTTGCCGATGGCCTTGTGCAGGTTCAGCACAACGCCCAGACCGTGCTTTTCGCACCAGCCGACAAAGGCGTCCATCCGGGAGAACACCCGCTCGCGGTATACGCCGGGCGCCTCTTCCAGAACCACCTGATCAAAGCCCAAACGAATGTGATCCATCCCCATGGAGGCGATGTTGGCCACGTCCCATTCGGTGATGTAGCTGTCGAAATGCTCCATATCACCCACGGTGATCTCAAAGCGGCGCTCTGTGGGAATGACGTTAAAGCGCTTGTAGTTGGTGAGCCATCCGCCGATGCCCATGCCGTGTTCGAATCCGGTAAATCGTTTCATTGCGGTCAGTTTCCTTTCTGTTGTTGTTTTTGCGCCGGGGAAAGCCCCCGGCTGTTTTTGTACACACGGGAAAAATAGAGTGGATCGCGAAAGCCGCATCGCGTTGCCACCTCCTGCACCTGCATCTGAGCGCCATAGCGCTCCAGCAGACTGTCGGCATAATCCAGACGCAGTCGAGATAGATATTGCCGGGGCGTCAGCCCCTGGTTTTGCGCCTGAAAGCACAGGCGGAAGTGATCCGCGCTGTATCGCGTGGCGGCGATGACCCCGGGCAAATCGAAGTCCGCATCGGTAAAGTGCGCGGCAATTTGCGCGCGCACCTCCTCCACCTCGGGCAGATGCGCCGCGCCCAAGCCAATGCGGCTCAGCACAAAATCTTCGTATGCCTGAAACAGATGCCACGCAAACGAGGAAGCCTCCGCGCTGCCTTCCAGCAGCGACCGGCACAGCATCTCAGCCAGGGTTTGCCCGTCCTGCAAAGCGTTGTCCCGGCACGCCGTGACGCTGCTGCGCGCGCCGGGAAATTCCGGGCAGTAAACGCATACGTTTCGAAAGTAACCGTCCGGGCGGGAGCCGTGCAGGATGCCCGGCGGCACAACGAGGATGCAGCCCGGGAAAAAGGGAATGTTGCCTTGCGCCGTGCGCAGCACGCCCGTGCCCTGCGTGTAGTACAGGATCTCAAAGTCGGTGTGGCTGTGCAGGGGAAAGGGGCGGGTGTTGTTTTGCGTAACGGTGGCCCAGAGCTTCATGGCGTCGCCTCCCTTCGATTTTCTATTGTATCGGGCGCGATGAAAAAAACAATGGAAAGAAACGCAGTTATATGGATAAAAACGAGAAAATAAAAATATGTTATACAAAATGAATGGATAAAACCTATCGCGCGCCACAGGCAGCCGCCGAAAAGAAGGGCAGCCCCGCCCGACCGCAGACCCGTTCTCAAACCAAACGTCCGCCTTCGCATTTTTTATCCGCAAAGAGGCCGAGGGCAAAAAAATATCACCTGCAAACGCGCAGGTGATACCTTTTTCATGCTCCTATGGGCGAAACGCTTTACAGCTTTCGTGCAAACACTCTGTTTGCGGCATGCTGATGGGGGATGCCGCCTGAGTTGCAGTCGAAAACATATTCTGAAGTGCTTTCAATGTACCAATCGTGATACAAAGTCAATAATTCGCCGGATTTCCATTGCTGCGAATGGGTTTCTTTCTCGGGTGACCGCGTGATGAAAGGCTTTTCGACAAAACAGTGCATCGCATGAATTCCGTTGCTATTGGTGAATTCCTTATAGTTTGCAAATATTTCTTGCTTTAACTCGGGCTTTATGTAATGCAGTGTGCCGCTGGAATACAAAATATCATATTTTTTCTCCAGTCGAAAATCCCAAATATTTGCTTTGAATACATCAACAAATGTGTTTGCTTTTTCAGCAAGCCTTTTCGTTTTCTCAATTCCCGCATCTGAAATATCAAATGCGCTGACATAATATCCGCAGCGAGCAAAAAACACAGAATCTTTTCCTTCTCCACAACCGATATCCAGTAATTTCAGTGGTTTGGTAGGCGGCAACAGCGCCAACACTTTTAAACACATATCTGAGGGCTGTATACCCCAATAGTATTCATCCTTTTTGTAGGACTCTTCGTAATAAGAGCGTGGATCAAAATTGTGAGAATAGCCCATTAATCGATCGATGCTTACGTTTAATATGGAAGCAATCGCGGGTAACAGGGATACATCCGGCGTGGTTTGCTCATTCTCCCACTTGCTCACCGCTTGATAGGAAATGCCGAGTTGCTTTGCAAGTTCTTCTTGCGTCAAATTTTTCTCTTTTCTATACCGTAAAATATTCGTGCCAATCATGTTGCTCATCAGTTTGCCACCTCCGATAGTATTGTAACATTTAGCGCGATCGGGAATCAGTAACCTTACTCTTTATATTTGCGTGGAATTCAACATGTGCTTTAGTATCGAGCAGATCATGCTCCCTGCGCAAAGTCTGCCACATAAAATAGAGAAGACCACTTCCTTACGAGGCGGCCTCCTTTGCGGTTGTCCCATTCATAAACTTTATCCGCATTGTGTGATTGCCGTGACTTTCGGCACTATAAAACCTTTTTGACCGAGGCTGTTGACGCTATACAATCGGCAAGAATTTTCGCTACCGCTTCATCAACTGAGATTTTTTCGTCAAAGATATGCCGACCGTTATCGCATATCTAGTTTCATTTTTGTTATCGGCTTGCTTCCCGTTTTTCCCCGCCTCCTTATACGCCTTTTCCCACAGCTGGGCGGCGTTGCGTGTCAGCTCGTCGGCGTAGCGCAGGCCACGGGCGCGGTTGAAAATTTGCCACAGGGCGTTCTTGATTTTCGCGCCAAGGCCGGAGTTGTCGGCGATGATCTGACGGATTGCCGCTTCATTGGTCAGCAGGTCGGTTTCGGTGAACTGCGCCACCATCTCGGTTTCGATGTAATTCTTGTCGGTGGTCGTGTAGTCCTTGGACACCTGCTGGTAGGCGCTGTCGTAGGTGCCGTTGCGGTGCATGATGTCCATCACGGCGGTGCGCAGCATCTTATAGGCGTTGCTCCCCTCCAGCGCATGGGTGATCTCATGTGCCACCACAGCGGCGATGTTGCTTCCCTCGGGGCGAATGCGCACGGTCAGGGTCTTGGTGCTCGGGTCATAGAAGCCGTTGGACGAAACGGTGTTCCCGTCAGCATCCACAGCCGTGATATCGGACGCCCATTTCACGGTGATGCCAAGGCGCTTTCCCAGCAGCTCGCCGGTGGCGATCTCGGTGCGCAGGGTGCGGGGCAGGGCATTGCGCTCCTGCTGCGTAATTTCAGTTGCGGTATGCGACTGGATTCCTTGAGAATCGGCGGCAGGTTTTGTTGCGACTGGCGTCGTGGCTTTTTGTTGAGCCGTGGCGGGGTTCTGCGCCGCGTTCGTCACAGGGCGATTCTGAGGAGACACAGAAGGTGTTAAATTCTCTGTGTTGTTTTTGTTGTCCTGTGGTATACTGTTATTAGCAGGTGCAACCAGTCGTTTTTCGGGCGTATGCCGGGGGGGATTTTCATCCCGGAGCTGGTTGGCCTGTATTTTTTTTGCGATGTTTCCGTAGGGTGCCTTGTTCGCAGCAGCTTTAAAGGCGCTTACAATATAGCATATTTGTTTTGAAGTGTCTGGCACGGCCTCTAAAACGTAGTAGTTACCGTTTATGCGCTTTTGATAAATTACGCTCTTCGCCGGTTTGTTGTTCTTGGTTGCGTCCTTGCCCTTTTGGCCGTTCCTTCCGCGAATCTCTTTGGTTCCCGCGTAAAGCCCTTCCCGCTCATCCATGTCTGTGAGCACGCCTTGGTACGCAAGCCTCGCCTTTTCATATCGCTCTTGCCATTTTTCAAGCTGCTGCATATCGGCGTTTCCTGTCGCAAGGCCAAACGCCTTTTTAATGGTCGATTTCAGCGCCATGTCGGTTACTCCTCCTGTATCTCAGCGGCGGTTCGCTGGTCAAGTTCTTTCTGCCTCGCCTCTATTTGCTCGATCTTCGCGTATGCTTTGGGGATGTCCCCGTTGGTGTCGCGCCCCTCACATCTCATTGCCAGATGGTACAGCATTCGGCCAACCGCATGGTGCCACGCCTTGTGCAGCGTTTCGTATTCCACTTTGCGCTGCCGCCGCTTCTCTGCCTCGGCTTTCGCCTCTGTCAGGCTCTTCTCTATGGTGCTGCGCAAAACGATGCCGACCAACGCGGATATAACCGCAGATATCCCTGCGGATATCGCCACTGTCCATATATTCATTCGCTACTCCATCAACCAAAGCAAATATGCGTGCTTTAATGGCCTGCAAAACCATCGCAGTAACAGACGCTTCAAAACGGATCACCCCATTCCTTTATCATGCGGGCTTTTTCCATTTCGCTGCCTGCATAATAGTCCTCCCACATGTCAGGCTCCCACTGGGCTCGTTTCCCAGCCTTACGCGCTTTCGCTGCCAGCGGCCGTCCTGCAACAAAGCCTCTGATGGCATCGGGTCCGTGGGTGTGACGGTGGGGCTCGTTCGATACGTCATTGGGGTTCTTCGGGTCGTGTATCAATACCGGGATGTCGGATATAATCCCGCTGCATGTGTCAAAAATTACCAGCTTCGCCGTTTCAATTCCTTGCTCATCTTTGTACGGCGTCAGCCATTCTTTTAGGTCGTACCATCCCTGCACTCGGTTGTTGCTCGTCTTCCCGAAGTACAGCCCGTTTTCTGCGAAAATGTCTATCGCTGAGCGCCCAGTCTCTTGACGCCGGTTGAATAAGTCCGGCGGCGCTAGGTAGGCGTATATGTCATCGTCTCCTGTCATCTCTCGGATGATTGCCGCTGCCTGCGATATGGTCAGATCGCTTTCTTGAATCTCTTTGTATACATACGCCTTTTCTTGCCCGTCTACCGCAATCCAGTAGGCGGCCAGCATGTCAAGGCCGTAGTCAATGCTCACATATGACGCAATCCCATGAGAACGAGCTGATAGATTCGGACGCAAACGAGATGGAAGCTCTGTTATATTCGGCAACCATCATCTTGCAAAAGGTCATCGCCGCTTTTCAGGCCGTGGAGGTGGACACATGAACGAGATCACCATCCAGACCACGGAAACCGGCGCGCTGACCGTATCAAGCCGCGAGGTGGCGGAGCACTTTGAGAAGGAACATTTTCATGTTCTGCGTGACATTCAGGCGCTGGAAAAAGATCTATCCAATTTTGGATTGATGTTTATCGAGAGCGAATACCCCGACACCTACGGCAGGCCGCAAAAGGAATACCTGCTCACTCGGGACGGCTTTTCCCTGCTGGCCATGGGCTTTACCGGCAAGGCCGCGCTGGAGTGGAAGTTGAAGTACATCGACGCATTCAACCGCATGGAAGCCGCGTGGAACAGCCCAGAGGCGGTCATGAGCTGGGCGCTTAAAATGGCCGACAAGCAGCTGTTGCAATTGAAGCAGCAGATTGACGAAGACCGCCCAAAAGTGCTTTTCGCTGAGTCGGTGTCCGCTTCGCAAAACTCCATTCTGGTGGGCGAGCTGGCAAAGCTGCTTCGGCAAAACGGCATCGAGATGGGGCAGAATCGACTGTTTCGTTGGATGCGGGAGCACGATTACCTGATGAAGATCGGCTCCAGCCGGAACTTGCCCACGCAACGCAGTTTAGAAAGCGGCTGGCTTGAGATCAAGGAAACCACTATCAACAACCCGGACGGAAGCATTCGAGTCACCAGAACGCCAAAGGTCACCGGTAAAGGGCAGGTCTATTTTGTGAATCTGCTGAACCGGCCAACGGCATAGCCCACCAAAATAACACAAGCCCCCGGGCGTTCCCCGGGGGCTTTTTGATTACCATGCGCAAGGTGTGATGTCCCATTTATTGTACTCTTAGAAAAAACCCGTTTGTGACACGTTTGGTGCCAAAAACGCCCTAAAAAACCCACTAAAAACCCGTTTTATTCCTTCATAAATGTGAAGGATTCATTTTTGTTACTTACAGAAAAGGTATTCGAAACACCTAGCATTCATGCCGATTTCCGCAGTTTTATAAAGGAAAAAGCATCCGTTTTTTACGGATGCTTTTGGTGGAGATAAAGGGACTCGAACCCTTGGCCTCTACACTGCCAGTGTAGCGCTCTAGCCAACTGAGCTATACCCCCATATGGCCTGTTTGCGAAGCGCTTGTCGCGCTTGCCCTATTATAATATCCGAAGAGGGGTTTCTTGTCAACACCCAAATGATAAAAAATTGCAATCAATTTATTTTGGCTTTTTTTGTGCATTTCCCTGCGCTTTGCTTTGCAATTTCCGTATGAAGTGCCGTCTTTTTTTCGCTCTGCGTTCCGTGGTATACTTAACCCATCAAAAAGTGCAGTGTTTATCCGGCTTTTGCCGGGGTGCAGGCAGGAGGAAGCGGCAAGATGCCAGGGAGCAATACGTTTGAAAAGGCCCGCCAGGTGTGGCATTGGGAAGGCAGAACGGTGGAGCGGCTCAGCGACAGCATGGATGAGGAGACCTTCATGAAGGTGGTGCAGCTGCTGCATGAGTGCAAGCTGGCCGGGGGCAGAGTGCTTTTGTCGGGCAAGGGGACGGCGGGCGCTGCGGCCCGCAAGGTGTCCTACGCCTTGAGCTGTGTGGATATTCCGGCCTTCTTTGTGGCCCCGGGCGATGGCATCCACGCCACTTCCGGGTTGATACAGGCCAAGGATCTGGTGCTGCTGTTTTCCAAGGGCGGAAATACGCCCGAGATCCAGGAGCTGCTGGACATCGCGCACAACAAGCGCGCCCGGGCCGTGGCCATTACGTCCAACCCCGCTTCCTTGCTGGCGATCAAGTCGGATCATATGCTGATCGTGCCGGTGGAGCGCAATGCCGACGACCACAACGCGCTGGCCACCAACAGCACCATGGCGATGATCGCCGTGTTTGACGCCATGGCTGTTATTTTGAAAGACTATTAGCCGAAAAAAATCGATCGCCGCCGGGAAAACCGGCGGCGTTTTTTTGCCCGGAAGGTTGGGCGAAGGTGGGTTTTGTGTTATGATGCATCCAGAAAGAATCGGGAGGAAACGTATGAAAGCCGAGCTGTTGGTGAAGATGCGCGCCGTGACCGGCGAGGGGCCGGTTTGGGATGAGCGAGAAGGCGTGCTGTATTGGCTGGACATCCCTACGGGGCTGGTGATGCGATGGCATCCCGACACGGGAGAGAACGAGGTGCGCGCTTTGGGCGGCATGGTGGGGTGTGTGGCTCTGCGCGAGCAGGGCGGGCTGGTGGCAGCGCTGCAAAACGGCGTTCACCTGCTGGATTTTGACAGCGGTGCGCTGACCTTCCTTTGCGATCCCCAGACGGCGCGGGATACCCGCTTCAACGATGGCAAATGCGACCCCAGAGGGGATTTTTGGGCGGGCACCATGTCGTTGGTTGGAAAGCCCGGGCAAGGCGCGCTGTACCGCATCCCCGCCGACGGCGGCAAGCCTGAGACGCTGATCTCATCGGTCAGCATCTCCAACGGGCTGGCCTGGGTGGGCGATACGTTTTATTACACCGATACCCCTACTCGCGAGATCTGCGCCTACGACTACGATTCTGCCACAGGAGCCATTGCTTGTCGGCGCACCGTGGTGAAAACCGCGCCGGGCGAAGGCGCGCCGGACGGGTTTACCGTGGATCGCGAGGGACGGCTGTGGGTGGCGCAGTGGGGCGGCTCCCGGGTGTGCTGTTATGACCCGAACACGGGACGCAAGCTGGAGGAGATCCTGCTGCCGGCCAGCTGCGTGTCCTGCTGTGCCTTCGGCGGCGAGGCGATGGACGAGCTTTACATCACCACGGCCTGCGAGAATTTCACCCCGGCGCAGCTGGAGGCGGAACCGCTGGCCGGCAGTCTGTTCCGGGTAAAGCCCGGGGCAAAGGGACTGCCCGCCGGGAGGTTTGCGCGATGAGACAGGATGTGCAGATCATCTTTTGGGCGCTGGTTCTGGCGATGAATTTGTGCGGCTTTTTGCTGATGGGCAAGGATAAGCGCCTGGCGCAAAACCACATGCGGCGCATCCCGGAAAAGACGCTGTTCACAGTGGCGGCGCTCTTTGGGAGCGTGGGCGTTTTTGTGGGTATGCAGGTGTTTCGCCACAAAACCAAGCATTTGTCCTTTAACCTGGGCGTGCCCGCGCTGTTTACCCTGCAGGCCGCTCTGGTCATGACCTATTACTATTTTTACCCGCAGATCAAGGCCGTTTTGGCCATGCAGTAACGGAGGAAGTATGAACATTGCAGTAATCACCGGCGCGTCCTCGGGCATGGGGCGCGAGTTTGTCACACAGCTGGATGCCCAGCAAAATTTTGATGAAATATGGGTCATTGCCCGGCGCAAGGAGCGCTTGGAGGAGCTGCGCGGGCAAACCAGGGCTGCCGTGCGCCCCATCGCGCTGGATCTGACCCGGCAGGAGAGCATCGACGCCTATGCGCAGCTTCTGGCGCAGGAAAAGCCCAGCGTGCGCGTTTTGGTGAACGCCAGCGGCTTTGGTCGTTTCGGCGCCTTTGCCGACGGCACCGTGGAGGAATACGGTCGCATGATCGACCTGAACAGCAAAGCGGTGGTGAGCATGACCTACGTCACGCTGCCTTATCTGGAAGCGGGGAGCTGCGTTTATGAGCTGGACTCCCTTTCCTCCTTTCAGCCCGTGCCGTATATCAACGTATACGCCGCCACCAAGGCATTCGTGCTGAGCTTCTCCCGGGCATTGAATGTGGAACTGAAGCCCCGGGGCATCCGCGTGATGGCCGTGTGCCCGGGATGGGTGCATACGGAGTTTTTCGACCACGCGGTGACGGACGACTCGGTTACCTATTTTAACAAGATCTATGAGCCGCAGGATATCATCCGCACCGCCCTTAAGGATATGAAAAAGGGCAAGGATGTGTCGGTCCACGGTTTTCGCATCAAGGCGCAGGTGCTGGCCACCAAGCTGTCTCCCCACCGCTTTGTGATGTGGGTGTGGATGCGCCAGCAGAGGAAGAACAAAAAGGCTTGACACTTCTTTACTGGTTTATTATAATAAAGCAATAAAGAAGTAAAGAGGACGCAATATGAATCCCAAAAAAATTCAACTTCCCGGCGGCGTGAGCGACGCACTGCCGGCGCAGCAGGCCGCGCTGCGCCGCTTGACGGCGGCCGCGCTGGATACCTTTGCCTCCTGGGGTTATCAGGAGGTGGGCACGCCCAATCTGGAATATGCGGACGTATTTACCGGAGAAGCGGGCAATTACGAGCAGGAGCAGATGTTCAAGCTGACCGACGCCAACGGGCGTATGCTGGCGCTGCGGCCTGATTTTACGCTGCCCATGGCGCGCATCGCCGCCTCCAAATGCAAGGAGCAGGATTGCCTGCGCCTGTGTTACGCCGGCACAACCTATCGCTTTGACGGCTGGGAGGCCGCCGGCGGGCTCAAGGAGTGCACCCAGCTGGGTGCCGAGCGGATGGGCGAGGGCGGCCCCGAGGCCGATGCGGAGATGATCGCGCTGGCCATCACGGCGCTGCAAAGCGTGGGGCTGGAGGATTTTCAAATTGAGCTGGGACAGGTGGAGTTTTTTAAAGGGCTGATGGAGGAAGCGGGTTTTTCGCTGGCGCAGGCCGAGCAGGTGCGCCTGCTGGTGGAGAGCAAGAACGCGCTGGCCATTGAGCTGCTCATGCAGAACGCCCGGGGAGACGCGAGGATCCTGAACACCATCCGCGAGCTGCCCGCGCTGTACGGCGGGCCGGAGGTGCTGGAGCGGGCATGGGATCTGTGCGCCAACGCGCGCTGCCGCGCGGCGGTGTCCAACCTGCGGGAGATCTTGTCCATTCTGGATGACTTTGGCCTGTCACCTTATGTCTCGGTGGATCTTGGCATGGTGAACAGCCTGAATTACTACACCGGAATGATCCTGCGGGGCATCTCCCGCCGGGTGGGCTATCCGGTGCTGACCGGCGGGCGCTACGACAGCCTGACCGCCGAGTTCGGCCGCCCCATGGCGGCGACGGGCTTCGCCTTTGCCGCCCAAACCATGCTGTACATTTTGGCGCAGCAGGGCACGGCGGAGCAGGGCTTGTCTGAAAAGATCCTGCTGTTTGTCCAGCCCGCCCATCGCCAGGCGGCGTTTGAAACCATGCGTTCTTTGCGCCGAATGGGCATTCGAGTGGAGCAGGACTACGGCGGCGAGACGGGGCTGACCCAGCGGGCGCGAAGCCGGGAGGCGAAGCCCGCCGTGTTCGACCAGCGGGGACTGACCATGATGGAAGGAGAGCCCGAATGCAAAAACTGACCATCGCGCTGGCCAAGGGCCGGCTGGGAGAAAAAGGACTGGAGCTGCTGGAGCGCTGCGGCATAGACGGCTCCGCCATGGAGGACGCTGGGCGCAAGCTGGTGCTCTACGATAAAACCGGCAACACCTGCTTTATTTTGGTGAAGCCCAGCGACGTGCCCACCTATGTGGAGCGCGGCGTGGCGGACATTGGCATCGTGGGCAAGGACACGCTCATGGAGATGCGCTCCCCGGTGTATGAAATGCTGGATCTGGGCTTTGGCAAGTGCCGCTTGTGCATCGCCGGGCCCAAGGACGCCTTGGAGCGCGCCGCCGCTGCGGGCACGCTCAAGGTGGCCACAAAATATCCCAACGTGGCCAAGGAATATTACGACGCCCGCGGCATCCATATCGACATCATCAAGCTTAACGGCTCGGTGGAGCTGGGCCCGCTGGTCGGCCTGTCCGATGTGATCCTGGACATCGTGGAGAGCGGACGCACGCTGAAGGAAAACGGCATGGATGTGCTGGAGGAGGTCTGCCAGGTGTCGGCGCGGCTCATCGTGAACCGGGTCAGCCTGAAAACCAAGAAAGAACGCATTCAGCCGCTGATTGAGGACATGAAGCGCATCGTCTAAAAGGGCGGCGCGGGGAGGATAACGATGATACGCACCATTGAACTGGGAACCGCACAGGGTGAAGCGCTGTTTGCCGCACTTTCCAAGCGCGCAACGGGGATCCCCGAGGAGATCCGCCTGCGCGTAAAGAGCATTGTGGAGGATGTGCGCGAAAAAGGCGACGAAGCGCTGTGCGCATACACCCGGCGCTTTGACGGCGTGGAGATTGCGCCGCAGAATATGAAGGTCACGCCGCAGGAGATCGAAGAGGCACTGTCTCAGGTGGAGCCCGCGCTGCTGGATGTCATGCGTCGCTCGGCGGCAAGCATACGCGCCTTTCACGAAAAGCAAAAGCAGAATTCCTGGCTGGATATGCAGCCGGGCGTGCTGCTGGGGCAGAAGATCACGCCCCTGTCTCAGGTGGGGTTATATGTGCCCGGCGGGCGCGCGGCGTATCCCTCCACGGTGCTGATGAACGCGATCCCGGCCAAGGTGGCGGGCGTGGGCAGCATCGTCATGGCCACGCCTCCCATGAAGGACGGGAAAATTTATGCCAACACGTTGGCCGCCGCCCATGTGGCGGGGGTGGACTGCATCTACAAAATGGGGGGCGCCCAGGCCATCGCCGCGCTGGCGTTTGGAACGGCCGTCGTTCCCCGGGTGGATAAGATCACCGGCCCGGGCAATATCTACGTGGCCGCCGCCAAGCGGGAGGTCTACGGCTATGTGGGCATCGACATGATCGCCGGACCCAGCGAGGTGATGGTGGTGGCCGACGACACGGCGCACGCTCACTTTGTGGCGGCCGATCTGCTCTCCCAAGCCGAGCACGACCCCATGGCCGCCGCCGTGCTGGTGACGGACAGCCCGCGCCTGGCGCGGGAGGTGGAACGCGAGCTGGAAAAGCAGCTGGCGTGCCTTTCCCGCCGGGAGATCGCCGAGGCTTCGCTGCGCGATTTCGGTGCCATAATTCTGGCGCAGGACATGGCCGCGGCGATGAGCGCCGCAAATGCGCTGGCACCCGAGCATTTGGAGCTGGCGGTGCGCAACCCGCTGGATCTGCTGGGCGAGGTGCGCAACGCCGGGGCGATTTTCCTGGGCGATTACACGCCCGAGCCCCTGGGGGATTATTTTGCCGGCCCCAACCACACCCTGCCTACCTCGGGCACGGCGCGGTTCTTTTCCCCGCTGTCGGTGGACGATTTTGTGAAGAAAAGCAGCGTGCTTTATTATTCCCGGCAGGCCATGGAGGGCGTGTATGCCGATGTGGCCGCCTTTGCCGAGGGCGAGGGGCTGACCGCCCACGCCAACTCGGCGCGAATCCGCTTTGAAGGAGAAAACAAATGATGCGCAGCGCACAGTTGGCTCGAAAAACCGCCGAGACGGACATCGCTCTTTCGCTTGATCTGGACGGCACGGGAAAGACGGACATTCAAACCGGCGTGGGCTTTTTCGATCATATGCTTACCCTTTTGGGCAAGCACGCAATGATGGATCTGACGGTGCGGTGCGCAGGGGATCTGCAGGTGGACAGCCACCACAGCGTGGAGGACGTGGGCATTGCGCTGGGGCAGGCCTTTGCTAAAGCCCTGGGCGACAAGCGCGGCATCACCCGGTACGGCAGCGCCTATTTGCCCATGGACGAAACGCTGGCGCTGGTGGCGCTGGACTTAAGCGGCCGGCCGTATCTGGTGTTTGACGCGGCCTTTGACACGCCGCTGCTGGGCAATTTTGAAACCGAAATGACGGAGGAGTTTTTCCGCGCTTTCGCCATGAACGGCGGGGTCACCCTGCACGCCAAGGTGCTTTACGGCGCGAATACCCATCACAAGATCGAAGCACTGTTCAAAGGGCTGGGCAGAGCGCTGCGCATGGCCTGCGCGCCCGACGCGCGGGAGACGGGCGTGCCCAGCACCAAAGGAGTGCTGGAATGAAGCGGATCGCCATCATTGATTACGGCATGGGAAACCTGCGCAGCGTGCAAAAGGCGCTGGAGTATTTGGGGCTGGAGGCGGAAATTACCGCCGATCCGCAGCGGGTGAAGCAGGCCGCGGGCGCGGTGCTGCCCGGTGTAGGCGCGTTTGCCGATGCCATCGCCCAGCTGCGCGGCAGCGGCATGGAC
The DNA here is from genome assembly GCA_028693155.1 of Eubacteriales bacterium. GTDB lineage: Bacteria > Bacillota > Clostridia > Christensenellales > UMGS416 > STF2-111. Next base: position 4,022 of record JAQUVY010000052.1, on the reverse strand, counting down.
GGCTGCATCGCCGAATTTGTCGCGTCGGGCAGGCCTTTTTTGGGCATTTGCCTGGGGATGCAGATGCTCTTTGAGGAGAGCTTGGAGGGCGGTGCTCATGCGGGTCTCGCGCTGCTGCCCGGCCGTGTGATTCCCATCCCCGCCGCGCCGGGGCGCAAGATCCCCCACATGGGCTGGAACGCGCTGGAGATTTGCCGGCAGGAGCCGCTTTTTGCAGGCCTGCACCCGGGCGACGATGTTTACTTTGTGCATTCCTTTTACGCCGATGCGCCGGCGGAAGTGGTTTCGGCTGTTTGCGATTACGGGTTCCCCGTGACCGCCGCCGTGCAGCGCGGCAACTTAATGGCCACCCAGTTTCATCCCGAAAAGAGCGGCGACGTGGGGCTGCGCATCCTAAAAAACTTTGGAGGTCTGTTATGAGGATATACCCGGCCATTGATCTCAAGGCTGGCAAGTGCGTGCGCCTGCGCCAGGGAGATATGGAACAGGCCACCGTTTACGGCGACGACCCGGCAGCCATGGCGCGCGGGTTTGCCCAGGCGGGCAGCCCGTGGATCCATGTGGTGGATCTGGACGGAGCCTTTGCCGGCGAAAGCCGCAACCGACAGGTTATCGCCGCCATTGCCGCGCTGCCCGGGCTTTCGGTGCAGACCGGCGGCGGCATCCGCACCCGGGAGGACATTCAAACCATGCTGGAAAAGGTGGGCGTGGCTCGCGTCATTTTGGGCACTGCCGCCATACAGGACGCCGCGCTGGTCGCCTGGGCGGCGCAGACCTACGGCGACCGCATCGCTGTGGGCATTGATGCCAAGGGCGGTAAGGTGGCGGTGAAGGGCTGGGCGGAGGTGACGGACACCGACGCCGTTCAGCTGGCGATGGAAATGAAGACGCTGGGCGTGCGCTCGCTCATCTATACCGACATTGCCCGGGACGGCATGATGACCGGGCCGGATTTTGACCGCACACAGGAGCTGATCCAAAGGACGGGGCTGGATGTCATCATCTCCGGCGGCGTGTCCGAGCTTGCGCAGGTGCGCCGGGCAAAGGCCATCGGCGCGGCGGGCATTATCATTGGCAAGGCGCTGTACACCGGCGCCATCGCGCTCGAAGAAGCGCTCAGGGAAGGAGAGACCGCATGCTGACCAAACGCATCATCCCCTGCCTGGACGTGCTGGAAGGCCGGGTGGTCAAGGGCGTGAGCTTCGTGGGGCTGCGCGACGCCGGGGATCCGGTGGAGGCGGCGCAGGCCTACAACGCCGCGGGAGCCGACGAGCTGGTGTTCTTGGATATTACGGCGTCCTCGGATCAGCGCGGTATTATGCTGGATGTGGTGTCTCGCACGGCGGAGCAGGTGTTTATTCCCCTCACCGTAGGCGGGGGCATTCGCACGGTGGAGGATTTCCGCCGCATCCTCAAAGCCGGGGCGGACAAGATCTCCGTCAATTCTGCCGCGCTGAACAATCCGCAGCTCATTGATGACGCGGCCTGGCGCTTCGGCAATCAGTGCGTGGTGGTGGCCATCGACGCCAAACGTCGCCCTGGCGGCGGCTGGGACTGCTACCTCAACGGCGGGCGGGTGAACACCAACCGCGACGCGGTGGAATGGGCGCTTGAGGCGCAAAGGCGCGGCGCGGGCGAAATTTTGCTGACCAGCATGGACGCCGACGGGCAAAAGACAGGCTACGACCTGGCGCTTACCCGCGCGGTGAGCGATGCGGTGAGCATTCCCGTGATCGCTTCGGGCGGTGCGGGGGCGCTTTCGCACTTCGCCGATGCGGTGAAGCTGGGCGGTGCCGACGCGGTGTTGGCCGCATCGCTGTTTCATTACCGGGAGTTGGAGATCATGGATGTAAAACGGTATCTGCGCGAGCAGGGCATACCCGTGAGAATACAGGAGGAGATCAAATGAAGATCGTTGGAGATGTAAAAACCATTCGTTATGACGAAAAGGGCTTGGTGCCCGTGGTGACCCAGGATGCGGCCACCGGCGAGGTATTGATGCTGGCCTACATGAACCAAGAGGCGCTGGACGCCACGCTGGAGAGCGGTTACTGCACCTATTTTTCCCGCAGTCGGCAGACCCTGTGGAAAAAAGGCGAAACCTCGGGGCATACCCAGCGCGTGGTGGAGCTGTGGGTGGACTGCGATGGGGATTCCCTGCTGGCCAAGGTGGAGCAGACCGGCCCGGCCTGCCACACGGGCAGCTATTCCTGCTTCCACAATCCGCTGACCCGGCGGGAAAAGGGCGCGGCGTCCTTCGCCTTGCTGCGCGAGGAGTATGAGCTGATCTGCCACCGCAGAGACAACCCCGTGGAGGGCTCTTATACCAATTATTTGTTTGATAAGGGCATCGACAAGATGTGCAAAAAGGTGGGCGAGGAATCGGCAGAGGTCATCATCGCCGCCAAAAACCCCGATATTTCCGAGCTGCAATACGAGGTGGCTGATCTGCTGTTCCACACCATGGTGGTCATGGCGCAGCGGGGGCTGACCTGGGACGACGTGCTGGGCGAGATTCAAACCCGGCGCAAATAAGGCATACGCTGAAAAACGACGGGAGGCAGCACAGTGCGACCCGAAGAGCAAATGATGGAGCTGCTGATGCAGTTGGCGCAGGATGAACGCGTCCGCGCCGCGTTTTTGAACGGTTCCCGCAGCCACGCCGAGGGCCCGCGGGATATTTTTCAGGATTATGACATTGTGTATGTTGTGGGGGATACCCAACCCTTTGTGCGCGATCACAGCTGGCTGGCGCCCTTTGGCGACATCATTGTGTGCCAGGAGCCGGATCTAAGCGCGCTGTATGACGACGGGGATGTTGACCGGCGCTATGGCTTTCTGGTCATTTTTGCCGACGGCGTGCGGGTGGACTTTTCCTTTCAAACGGTGGCATACACGCTGGAAACCTGCCTGGTGGAAAGCGGCGTGATCCTGTGGGATAAGGATGGCATCCTGCCGCCGCTGCCAAAGGAAAACCCTGCCCACCTGGTGCGCCGCCCCACAGCTGCCGAATTCCGCAGCTGCTGCAACGAGTTTTGGTGGGTGTCTACTTATGTCGCCAAAGGGTTGTGGCGGGGGCAGCTCCTGTTCGCCATCGCGCATTTGGAGAAGGGCGTGCGACCCATGCTGCTGAAGCTGCTGGAGTGGCAGGCGGGGCTGCGCGGCGATTGGGCGGTCACGGCGGGCAAGTGCGATAAATATCTGCCCCAATACCTGACAGCACAGGAGATGGACGCGCTGGCGCGGACCTACCCTGCCTTGAATGCGCAGGATATCTGGCAGGCGCTGGAGGCCGCGGCCGAGCTGTTTGGCGAGGAAGCGCGGGCATTCGCGGCGCGGATGGGATACCCCTGCGAAGAAGATGAGGCGGCCCGTACACGGGCTTACTTGCAGCGGGTGAAGGAGAACAGACTGTGATGCTGCGCCTCATGACGATGAACGACTATGACGGGGTGTACGCGCTGTGGCAGGGCACGGCGGGCATGGGTCTGCGCGGCGCGGACGATTCCCGGGAAGGCATCGCGCGCTATCTGCTGCGCAATCCCGGCACCAGCTTTGTGGCGGTGGAACAAGAGCGCATCGTAGGTGCGATCCTTTGCGGGCACGACGGCAGGCGGGGCATGATTTACCACACCGCCGTGGCGGGGGATTGGCGCGGATGCGGCATTGGCGGTGCGCTGGTTGACGCGGCGCTTGCCGCCCTGCGCGCCCAGGGCATTCGCAAGGTGGCGCTGGTGGCCTTTGCTCACAACGAAGCAGGCAACGCGTTTTGGCAGGCGCGCGGGTTTCGTTTGCGAAAGGATCTGTTTTACCGTGATTTTACGCTGGAAGAGCAGGAGACCTTACCGCCTCTATAGAGGGCTGCGACAAAACCAAACAAGGCTCCCCACGCTGGAATGAACCGCCCCAGAGAAAATAGACAGAAAAAAGAAAGCCCAATCGTAGAATATCTAAGTCTTAAGCCGTCTGGCTCCGTTTTTGAAATGGAGTCAGACGGTATTTTAGTTGGTAACGTTCAAAAT